>PBRZ01000151.1 GCA_002726085.1 Acidobacteriota bacterium | reverse complement strand
GACTGATGATGTCAGCAGGAAATCGGTATCCGCGGTAGCTGGACGGCTGGCTCGTCATTGGGCTACTCTGCCACCTGCCGGCTGAACTTGACAATGCCCCGTGGAGGCATGACATCCCAGTGAAAAGAGTCATAGGAGCACATCACGAATTCCATGACGAAGCCTTCGCATCGGCCTGGGCTACCCGCTTCGTACCGACTCCGGAACGGCTGGAACTGTTCGCACTCATGTCGTCGGAAGTGCAATCACACATTCCAACGAACGGCTGCATTGTCGAACTCGGTCTCGGCCCTGGATATCTGGCCGAACATCTTCTGAACCTGCTACCCGGCGTGCACTACTGCGGTATTGATTTCTCCCGCCCGATGCTTGATCTTGCCCGTCACAGGCTCAGAGCGCATGCGCCCCGAGTCGCCTATCTTCAAGCTGATCTCGTCCAAGACAACTGGCGCAGGGGTGTGCCAACACCTGTGCACGCCATTGTGTCAACGTGGACTTTGCACGACCTAGGCAGCCGCAAGCACGTCTCTGCCGTCTACGGGACTTGCGCACGGATATTGCAAGATGGTGGCCTGTTTCTGAACGGCGACTTCATCAAGCCTGAGCTGGCCACACACGAATACGAACCGGGACGATTTGAGATAACGACCCACGTCCAACTACTGCGGCGGGTGGGATTCAGGGATGCTCACTGCTTGGCGGTGCTGGAAAATGAACTCGAGTCGCCGACGGCCGCACAGAACTACGCGTGCTTCAAGGGCTTAGCCCAGAGACCGGCCTAAAAGGTAAGCGACTGGCACTGAGCTTCAAAGCTTAAGCCACCGCCGCCGGGCCTGATCCGCTTCGGTGGACAGGTTGACGACGCCGGGTGATGGTATCGCCTTTCGTGATTAGTAGAGAGTGATGATGGGTGTGATCGCTGTGGGAAACCGCGGTCTGTGCGGTGTTCCAAGTCACTTGTGGACGCGTTCTTCGCATCCACAGGGACGGCAGCGTCCATAGCCCGCGCGCGGCGTTCGAAGTTGGCCGGGCTGATCTTACCCGGGGGTCGAGTGACGGCGCCGCTGGTTGTAGAACACCTCGATGAAGTCGAACAGCTCCCTCTTGGCATCGCCACAACTCTCGAAGTGTTCGCCGAGTTCGGTCTTCACCGTCGAGAAGAAGCTCTCCATGACCGCGTTGTCGTAGCAATCGCCGGTGCGACTCATGCTGCACGTGAGGTCCTGCACCTTCAGGATGGCCTGGTAGTCCTCACTGGCGTACGTGCATCCCCGATCCGAATGATGGAGCAACCCCGGCCGCGGACAGCGACGCTTCATGCGACGCGCGGATCAACACCCGGAGCTGCTGGTCCCGCTGCGCGTGGGCCGAGACGGGCGAGCACTCGAACTAGAGTTCCTCTCGCCGTGACCGCGAGCGCAGCACCGGCTGCGGTCACTCGAAATGGAGCGACTCGATCGGGTCGAGCTGCGCGGCCTTCCACGCGGGGTAGAAACCGAAGACGATCCCGATCGCGGCGGCGAACCCGGCCGAGACGGCGACGGCATACAGTGGAACACTGGGAGCGAAAGTGAACCCACCCGGCCACCGGACGAACCGGGTGACCCCCTGTGACGCCGCGAATCCCAGACCGACCCCGATCAGCCCGCCCACGAGGCTGATGGCAATCGCTTCCACCAGAAACTGCCACAACACGTCTCTGCCCTTAGCACCGACCGCCATCCGCAACCCGATCTCGCGCGTGCGCTCGGTCACTGACACCAACATGATGTTCATAATGCCGATACCGCCGACGATCAAGGACACGATCGCGATCGCCAGCGTGAACATGATCATGCTCTGCGTCGTCTCGGTGAGCATGTCGTTCATCTCCTCCTGGGTGCGCACCATGAAGTCGTCCTCCTCGCCCAGCAGCAGCTTGTGTTGCTCGCGCAGCACCGATGCGATCTGCGCCGACACCTCCTCGATGTCGTCGACCGAATAGGCCGAGATGGTGATGCCAGAGATGTTGGTGCCGTCCCGACCGCGCAGCTTCCTCTGGACGGTCGTATAGGGCGCGAAGATCGCGTCGTCCTGGTCCTGACCGAACGAGCCCGAGCCCTTCGCCTCCAGCACGCCGACCACCTTGAACGCCTGGCGACGAATGCGAATCGTCTGGCCGGTCGGGTCGGCCCCCTCCCCGAACAGGGTGTCGCGCACCACCGATCCGAGCACGGCGACCTTCGCGGCGCTGTTGACGTCGGTCGGGCTGAAGAAGGTACCGTGCTCGATGTCCCAAACGCGGATCAGCGGCAGCTCGACGTCGGCGCCTTCGATGCGCGTGAACCAATTCTGCCCCCCCGCCACCACCTGGTCGCGGGTGGCGACACTGGCCGTCAGATACCGCGCTCCAGGGACCTGGCCTCTGATCGCATCGACATCGTCAGCCTTGAGTCTCGGAGACGAGCCCATGCCCTGGCTGATGCCGCCATCTCTGAAGTTGCCGGCGCGCACCGTGATCAGATTCGTGCCGGCCGACTGGAACTGCGCTTCGAGTGTCCGCTGCACCCCGGTGCCCAGGGCCACGATGGTAATCACGGCCGCGACACCGACGATCATGCCGAGCATCGTCAGCGCCGTCCGCATTCTGTTCCGTCCGAGCGCTTTCAGGGCCACACGAAAGATGACGAACAGGGGCATCGACTCTCATTCCCTCCGACGTTTCACGGGAGCGTATACGGTAGAGGAGGTTGTCTGGTCATTGTTTTCCGCCTTCGGGCTGTGGGCGGCAAACAGTTGCTAGTGACTGCTTACAGGGCTGCGTCGGCCGACCTGGTAAACAGCGGCCAACAGGGTAGGACCAACCTGCAAACCGTTGGCTGACGTGGCGTGGTGTGCCCGGGCCACTCGCACCGGCCGCGAGAGCGACCAGGACGCGCCCAGCAGAACAGCGCCGAGGCAGTAGACGTCAGAGGCGAATGTAAGGACCGCAGCCGCCGGCAGCCCCGAGCACCTGGCCACGCCCCAATCGGCTACTTCTGCATCCTTGCGAACTGCAACGTGATCGCTTCTTTCGTCAAGTCCCACTTTTCGATACAGAAGTTCGGGTAGCCATCCGACACGTCGTCGAGCGAATAGACCGTTCCGGTCAGTCCGTCGCTGACGAATACGCCTCGGCGCTCGCCCTGAGCCCTGACACCGTCTTCGGTAATGCCCCACCCAAACCCTATGAACGACCCGTTGCCTTCCTGGGTCGGATTGTTCGTGAAGTTATAGGTGAGGAACACCTTGCCATAACGTTGCACGGTTCCGGTGGCGTTGACCTGCACACCGTCGCTCGTACTGGTCATCGAGGTGATCTTGAGCTCGAACGTTTGCGTCTCCTCTTCGAGTTTCAGTTGATCGGCTAGAGACATTTGCGGCTCCTCCTTGCAGTAGTATATCGCTTACGGTCCACGAACACCTGATTCGGCGGCGGCGCTCCTTGTGTGCTGTCGATACCGCGGGGGCGCGGCGACCGGCGCAGCCGGTCAACGGCGGTCGAGCGGGGCGCTGGTCGAGGGCGGGACTGCCGACCTCAGGTGCGTGCCACTCTGTGGCACGTTTCACGTCTCAGCCGCACTCTCCTGAACTCTCCTGCACAATTTCGTGCGTAAAGAGCAGTGTGATCGGCACTGTCAACTTGATGAGGGCAGCGCGGTTCTCTGGCTGGAAAACCGACCGTCGGCGCTCCTTCAGGAGGCGCAGGTCACCGCATTCCAGACCTGAAACGCCCGCCTTCTCAACAGCCGGTGATGGATGGGCCGTAGGAGATGTCGGCCCACTCGGAAGAGATTCTGCACCAGGCCGTGCACGGACACGAACTGCTGCACGTGGGCGGCCGACTTGAAGCGCCGCATCTGCCGCTCGCGTTGACGGGTCGGTTGGTGGGAGACTTCGGCGCGATTGTTCGCGTACTGGTCGGTGCAATGAACCACCGAGGGCATCACGGTGCGGAGCGCCGCCGAGTAGCTGCGTAGCTTGTCTGTGATCAACCGCCGAGGCTCCCAGCCTTGGCTTTTCAACAGCTTACGAAAGAACCGCTCCGCCGCGCGGCGATTGCGCCGAGACTGGACGAGGATGTCGATGACGTCGCCGTCCTCGTCCACGGCACGCCACAGATACTGCCGCCGGCCCTGAATTGTGACGAAGAGTTCGTCCAGATGCCAGGTGTCGCCCATCCGACCCAGGCGTCGCCGCAGGGCTCGGGCATACTGCGGTCCGAACGTTCGACACCAGCGCCGAATCGTCTCGTGCGTGACCGTGACACCCCGCTGAGCCAGCAAATCTTCCGTGTCGCGGAAGCTCAGACCGAAGCGGTGGTACAGCCAGACGGCGTGACTGATGATTTCGGCAGGGAATCGATATCCGTGATAGCTGGGAGACTCGTTCGTCATCGGCCCACTCTGCCACTTGCGGCCTCAAGTTGACAGTGCCTCTGCGAAGGCTGAACGGGGAAGTTCTACTAGCGAGGCGCTCGCTTGATCTCGATCGAGGCGGTGAGCCACTGGTCGCCTCCGCCGAGCTCCCAGGACACTGGACCAGAGGGGCCGGCCCTAGCGTGCCGCGTGTCTGATACCGCCAGCCCGACCGCACGCACGGTCGCGTCGCACGCTGATAACGGCGGACCGCAGCCATTCGTCGGATCTGTCACAGCATCGGGAAAGGACACAATGTTGAGCCGTGATGAGGGAGGTTCGTCAGACAGAGCCAACGCCCCGGGAAGGAAGATTCCGGCTTCGTCCAGTTCGCAGACGACGATCCGCAGCACACGGGAGCCGTCTTGAGTGGTCGTGATCGTAGGCGCCGTGGGTGCGTCCGATGACCCGCGGTCTGGACGCGCGACGCCCACGGGGGCGTCGGCATCCACGTTCGAGAACCGCAGCACCGCGCCCGCCGCCCGTCGCATGCCTCCCCAACTGAAGGAGGCGGTGGTCTCCGACCCGTCGGCGATTCTGTAGTAGACCGCCAATTGACACGCGGTCCCCTCCCCGTCCGCCTGACACAGCGCGCCGTTGAAGCCAGCGAAGCCAGGCACTTCCGTCCATCCATCGGGTCCAGATGTGTTCGGATTCGCCTGGATGCCGAGGATGGCAATGAGGAGGTCCGCTCGTCCACTCACGCCTGGCGGTACAGGGATAGACACTGAGCTGGCCCCTGCCGGCCCGGTGTCGCTGGTCACGGCGTCCTCGAAGGACGGACTCGAGACGCAACCAGCGAAGAAAAGGCTGGTCGCAACGGTGGCACGCCATGCCAATTGGCGTGATGACCTGAGAGAATCGCGGGCTAGCCAGCCTCGAATTGAGCACATAGGAAGCCCCCTTTGCCCCACCCTGCCGCCCCACGACGGGGCGTAAGTATACCGCGCCCGCCGGTCCGTCAAACACCCCTTTTTCGGGACGCCCCAACGTCGCTGCCGTGAGCAGGAATAACGGGGCGAAAGTCGTTACCAGATCCGGAGGGTTTTGTTGGACAGCCGGATCGCAACCACGCACGGTCGGATTACGACGACAACCGTCGGATTGTTCCGTGGTACCGATCGGCGCCCGCCACGATCAGCGGCGGCTCAAGTGCTGCGGTGACGCTAGCAACCGAAACTATGGAAGACCCAGATCTCGCCATTCAGCGGGAAGACCACGACGCCGTAGCCAATCGCAACCCCGGGTTCCGGGTCGCTCTCCGGTAGGGGCATGAGGCTTGTTGGAAGTTCCCACACCGTCTCGCCTGTCCGCCCGTCGCGCGCGATGATCGCCCGTGTCTCGATCGTGAACACCAGTCCGCCTTCGTGGTCCACTGTGAGGAGCGTACCGCTAGGAGTGGAATACAGTCTGGAATTGCGAACACCATCGTTCTGCCAGCGGAGTGCGCCGTCGACGACGCTCAGTGCGGCGATCGATTTGGCCAGCCGTACGAATACCCGCCCGTTGGCCACGGCGAGGCTGGGCTCCGGATCACGAGCCTGTGCGCTCAATCGGGTGCGCCACACCCCAGCGCCGTCGCTGGCCCGCAGCGCGACCACGTCGACACTCATCGGCGGCGCGTCGGAATCGTCCGCAAAACCGGTCACAAAGATGCGCATGTCCTCAAGGCTCTTGCCGCTGCCGTCAGGGCGCCAGACAACTGCCGCACGGGGCTGGGACCTCAATGGAGGTTCCAAGATCGATTCCCAAACGACCTCCCCGTCGTCCCAGCGAAAGGCACGGACCGAGTGGCCATCCGCGAGCACGACCAGGAACGGCTCATCAGTTGCCGGATCGAAGGCGACTGCTGGTTTGCTGCGAGAAGGCCCGGGGCCGGCGGCAACTTGCCACACTACCGTGCCGTCGGTCCCTCGCAGGGCACTGAGAATCGGACCGCCGTCTTCCGTTCTGTGGCTCAGCACGCGGCCATTGCTCGCGGTTGGGCTGCTGCCGACCACACGGCCTTCCATATCGACGTTCCAGAGCTCGGTGCCGTCGTCTGCCCGCAGCGCGAGGAGCTGCTTGCGCCGGTCGCTGTTGATCGATCACCTTCAGCTCCGAGACTGTGAGCGAAACCACGGGTTCTTCCCTCAGTACACTTGAGCGATGAACGCGATCGACGGGATGACCTGCGCCAAACCCGGATGTGACAACCGTGGAAAACCGGGCCTCAGCATCGTGGGCCACGGTTCGTTTGCAGCGAAGTCGGGCCGACGACAGCGGTACCGCTGCAGAGTCTGCGGGGGAACGCTCAGCACGAACACCGGAACAGCGTACAGCGGTCTTCGCTGCAGTCGAAGGGAATTCAACCAGGTCGCGAACCTTCGCGTCGAGGGCGTGAGCATTTCAGCGACCTCCCGGGTCACGGGCCGGTCCCGCAACACCATCGCGCGATGGCTCGAGCGGGCCGCGACAGCGGCTAAGCGACTCAACCAGCGGATGCTGCACGATTTCGACATCATCGAGCTGCAGGCTGATGAACTCTGCACGTTCATCCGCAGCAAGAGCAGACCCACTTGGCTGTTCGCGACCATCGAGGTATCTTCCCGCTTGTGGGCGGGGAGCGTGTTCGGCCGCCGCTCCTCTCGAAACGCCAGGGCTGTCCTCAACGACGTCATCTTCCGCGGACGCCTGGTTGGATGCCCGCTGATCGCCACCGATGGCTTCGAGTACTACTTCGGTGTGATTGGGGGCCTCTTTGAATCAGCGTGCGTCTATGGTCAAGTCCTCAAGACTCGGCGAAACGACCGTGTCGTCCGGGTCGAGAGGCGCGTGAAGATCGGCACGGCCAGTCGGCTGAAGGCCGCTCTTTGGGCGTCGGAGGATTCCGCGCCCCTGAACACCTCGTTCGTCGAGCGCCTCAACCTCACGATTCGCCAAGGCTCGGCGTACTTGCGCCGTCGCTCGCCCTGCCACGCCCGTGGCGCCGACCAGCTCCGCGGGCACGTCGAACTCCCGCGCTGCTATTACGATTTCATCCGGCCGCACAGGGCGTTGAAGATCGGTCGAGAGACGCGGACGCCAGCGATGCAGGCTGGTTTGGTGAGCGCGCCAATGAACTGGAGCGACATCTTCATGGTGCCGGCCCCACACTGCGTATTCTTGGTCGCGGTCGTGCACATGCCCTGACCGTCCGGCTCCTGAAAACTAGCCCAGCCGCGCTGCCAACGTTGTCGTGGCCAAACGAGCACAGACCGGCCGCCTGATCAACAGCGAGTGGCGCAAGCACCCGTGAGTGGTATGCTGAGCTGGCCTCGGATGCGTGGCTGCGACCCGTTGGCAGCCGGCCTCCACCAACTAATCACCATCGTGATCTGGTTCGTCCCTTTAGTGATTGGTAGAGCCAGCTTTTTCATCACCCTGCTAGACTGTCGACCAGCAGTCCTCCTCAAACGAATCCGGAGAGGCGACATGGCCAAGTACGAAGTACCCGGCATGAAATTGATTCCGCAGCGCCTCAACATGTCGTGTTGGTACGCCAGTGCGAAGATGATCATAAACTGGCAAATGGGCCGTTGCCGACAGTCGTTCAACGATCTTGTCCCACCAGAACTCGACGCGCAATGTCGTGCGCTTCGCGGTGCCGATGCCGGCATCACAAATCCGGTAATCGTGCAAATGGCCGTGCGCCTTGGGCTCAAACAAGTCCCTCCCATGTCGGAAACATCCAGCGACATCGAATCGCTGCTGCGAGGACACGGACCGCTGTGGGTAAACGGCGACCGGCACATTGTGGTAATTGCGGGCGTCGATGGTGACCGAGTTAAGGTGTACGACCCGTGGCCACCGGATCAAGGCAAGATTGAATGGCGACTGCTTTCCGGTTGGCTCTTTCGCGAGACTGCCGGAACCTACAAGGTTCAACGCGGCGATTCACTTTCGGCCATTGGCCGGCGGCATGGAGTTGACTGGGGGAGGATCTACAACCACCCGAGCAACGCCGCGTTTCGTGCAAAGCGGCCCAATCCGAATCAAATCCAGCCCGGGGATGAAATCTTTATTCCCACATCCGCATCCGACATGGATACCAGTGGCGCGGTCTCCTTTCTGTATCTTCCAGGACTTCCCAGACTTTCGTAGACACTCCTGCTGACTAAAATGAGGCAGCAATCAGGAGTGTGGAGATGGGACAGCAACGCTACACGGACGAGTTCCGGCTCGAGGCGGTCCGGCAGGTCACGGAGAAGGGACACGCCGTCAAGGATGTGGCTGAACGCCTCGGCGTATCGACCTACAGCCTGTACGAATGGGTGCGGAAGCACCGGGCGACCGCGAGTCGCGCGACGACTCGTCTGACAAACAAAGACGAGGAGATTCGCCGACTGCGGACGGAGTTGAAGCGGGTCACGGAGGAGCGAAACATCCTAAAAAAGGCCGCCGCGTACTTTGCCAAGGCATCCGGGTAAGGTACGCGTTCATTCAGGAGCATCGGCACACGTTTCGGGTTCGGACGATGTGCCGGGTCTTGCGGGTCGAGCGGAGTGGGTTCTACGCGTGGCGACAGCGACCGGTGTCCAACCGAGCGCAGGACGACGCCCGATTGCTCCGACAGATTCGCGACTTGTTCACGGCCAGCGGCAGGACGTATGGGAGCCCGTGGATCCATCGAGACTTGCGGGAACTGGGAGAAACATGCAGTGTGCATCGGGTCGCGCGATTGATGCGCCAGGACGGCCTACGGGCGCAGATCGGCTACAAGCGCCGGTGGATCGCCAGCGGCCCTCCGGCCCGGGTCGCAGCCAACCGACTGAACCGCATGTTTACGGCGGACGCGCCCAATCAGGCCTGGGTCGGCGACATCACGTACATTCGCACCGACGAAGGGTTTCTCTATCTGGCGGTCGTGTTGGATCTGTTCTCACGTCGAGTCGTCGGCTGGTCGATGCAGCCCACGCCGTCGCGCGACTTGGTGCTGCACGCCCTGCTGGCGGCCGTGTGGCGTCGCCACCCGACGGGGCCGGTGCTCGTCCACAGCGATCAGGGCAGTCAGTATGGCAGTCACGACTACCTCACGTTCCTCGCTGCGCACGGTTTGGTGCCGTCCATGAGCCGTCGGGGCAATTGCCTCGACAATGCGGTGGCCGAGAGCTTCTTCTCGACCCTCAAGAAGCAACGGATTCGGCGACGCGTCTATCCCACACGCGACGAGGCGCGGGCCGACATCTTCGCGTTCATCGAGTTGTTCTACAACGTCAAGCGGCGACACAGTCACGTCGGCGGGGT
>PBRZ01000150.1 GCA_002726085.1 Acidobacteriota bacterium | reverse complement strand
CGGCGCTGGCAGCGATCTGGGTCAAGGGCCCGGAAGACGAGGCGCGGCTGACGTCGTTCTACACGCGGGTCCGGCCGGTGGGCTTCTGGGGGCCGGTGGCGCGTGCGGCCGGCGCCGCCGACGATCATGGACCGCGTAGGCTGTGGCGGGCGCTTGCCGCCATGGTGCTCTGTTCGCTGACAGTCTTCTGTCTGCTGGTCGGTGTCGGCACCTGGCTGGTCGGCAGCCCACCGCCGGTCTGGCTACCCTCGCGACCGATCTGGATCGGCGGCCTGCTCCTGCTTGGTCTGGCGCTGTGCCCGTTCTGGTATCGCCTGGGGTACGGGAGGGACAGCGATCGGTAGCAAGGCCCTTCAGGGTCGCCTGGTGCGGTGTTTTTGCGACGGGCCTGAAGGCCCTTGCTACCGCGTCACCTCGACCACCACGTCCTCAATGGTCGACAGCCCGCCGTCGTGTGCCTGAATGCGCAAGACGTAGCTGCCGGGCTCGGGGAAGGTGGCCTGGGTCTCCCAATGGCCGTCTTCAGGCCCTTCCGGTGTCGACCATCCGGGCGACCACGGCGAGTTGCCGCCGACCCGGGTGTCTTCCCACACGGAAATCTGCTCCGGCTCGAAGCTGACCGCACCCCGCCCGCGGTATACGGTCCACGACACCCGGAGGCCGGTCGCGCTGTCAGTGGTAATTCGCCCGGGACGCCTCGGGTTGGTTGGTGCCAACGGCCGGGCTCGCGGGACGCCGTCGTCGGTCACCGTCGCCGCCAGTGACAACTGCTGCCCGACCCGGACGGTTCGTGTCAGGTCGCCTTCGACGACGAGTGTCGGCGCTTGGTTGTTCGGCAGCTCGGGCGTGGCGCCGGCGGCGCCGGCGGCCCCGTTGTTCGCCTGAATCACCAGGTCGTCGATGTAGTAATCACGTTTCAGCGTGGCATAGGCGCGTTCGGTGCGCCCATTGGTTGTCAGCGTCCAGACCAGCTCCTTGTCGCCGAAGTCGGCGGGCACGCGGATCCGGAACACGAACCGGTTTCGCCGTGGAAGGAAGTGTGTGGGCTGCCCCTGATCAGGGTCGCCCGGCTCAATCGTGTTGCCGGGTCCGACCGGGACGTCGATGACTTCCTCCCAGTTCCGGTTCATGTATCCGAACACCAGGTTGTACGACCCGTCGTCATTCTGCTCCCAGCCTTCGTAGGCAGGTGCGATGTTTTGCCCGGTCGCGAACGACTGCTGCGCTCTACTTTCGGGCGGAGCCGTTAGCAAGACGGTGACGACAAGCGGCAGCGCCGCTGCCGGGTTCCACCTACGCCCCATGCGTCGAGTGTCCATGTTCTGAACCCCGGCTACTGACCACCACCCGTGGTCGACGCGGCGCCGTCGGCTCCGCACAGCAGGCAGCCGATGTCGTTGCCACCGGTGCTGCGTATCATCTCCTCCCGGCGCGACACCTCGGCCGCGAACTCCTCGTCGTCCATGTAGATCGCCTGGAGGAGGTTGATGAACATCTCGTCGACGTTCGGGACGGTTAGTGACATGGTCTCCTCCGTTGGGTCATCGTGACGGGGTGTCCGGTCCCCGGTGCTTCGCTTCGGCCCGTTCCTTCACGCGGTCGAGCTGGCGGTCGAAATAGCGTTCGAACGTCGTGACCCAGTCGTGCATCGGTCGTATCGCCTCGGCGTTGAGCCGATAGAACCGCTGTCGCCCAGCGCGCCGGGTGGCGACCAGCCCGACCTCTTTCAGCACCCGTAGATGCTTCGAGACCGACGGCTGCGCCAGCGCCATGGCGTCGACGAGGTCCCCGACCGGACGCTCGCCGCCGGCCAGCTGGTCGAGGATTGCCCGCCGGCACGGTTCCGCGACCGCGTTGTAGACGTCCGAGTGAGTGGCTGCACGCGCCATGACGGAACTATATATTCCTGTATGGGAATATGTAAAGAGTGAAAACTCTGGAAGGCAGAAGGCAGAAGGCAGAAGGCAGAAGGCAGAAGGCAGGAGGCAGGGAGAGTAGACAGCAGAAGTGAACTGGGTCGTATGAGCGCCCGAAGCCCGAGAACGGTCTGCGGGGCGCAGCCCCGTCTAAAAACGAAACAGCCGGTTGAACTTGACGATGAACGCGCGGTTCTCGAGCTCGGGGAAGCGCTGTGGGGTCAGCGTGTCACGCTGCTCGTTGTAGACGACGAACAGCTCGCTGCCCGGTTGATATTCCCAACGCAAACGAACATTGCTGCTCAGGGCGTCGTTGCTCGAGTTGTACTGAATCAGCGCGCTCACGAACATGGTTGGGGTGAAGGTGTATGTGGTGCGGGTCGTCACGAGCTGCGAGGTGAAGCTGCCCTGCGGCAGCTCGACCCTGTTGATCGCGAGTCCCGGTTCAAGAGAGAACTGTGGGCTCAGCTCGATCCGCCCGGCGCCGCCCGGGCCGAAGCCACCGCCGATCGACACCGCGGTCTTGGTGCCGCCGTAGAAGTTGCCGTGCTCGACCAGCACGTTGCCCGACAGGCGGCGTTGTGGACCAAAGCGGTAACCCACTTGGCCATTGGAGAAACTGTAGGCGCCGATCGGAATGGAGACGTCGGTGGCGATCCCGAACGGATCCTGCAGGAAGTCGAAGGTATTGGTGACGAACACATCGAAGCGGTCGCTGTTCTCCAGCTCGACCTGGATGCTGGCAGCCGCTTCCTTCGTCTCCACAGTCCCGCTCGCGTCGGTGAAATAGCCATACGAGCCGTCGAACGAGATGCGCCGGATCCAGTCGATCGACGTAGGGCGCGGGCTGAACCGGGCAGACGCGAAGCTCTTCTTCAGATCCGGACGCCGGATGAACCCGACCCCGGGCGAGAACCGCTCGTCGATGAACAGATGCTCGGCGGTCAGCCCATAGCGGTCGCCGTTGTAGCTGAAATCCGCCTTGTAGCTGCTGTCCTTCCCTTCTTCGTCGGTGGTGCGGGTGCGCGCCCAGTAGGTGTTGATCAGCACGTTGTCGTAAAAGGCGAATGCCCCGTCGACGCCGACCGCCAGGTTCGATCCGGGCTGCCCGGCGAGCGTCGAGCGGTTGGTCGCGATGGCGCCGATGCTGCTGCGGCGCAGCAGGTCGCTCTTGAGGCGCGCGACCGTGAAATTGGTGCTTTGCGCCGTACCGGCCGAGTCCTCGTCGGTCTGGATGTTCAGTAGACCCAGGCTGAACCTGCCGGTACGGCCGGTTAGACGACCGCCGGCGACAATCGGTACTTCACGTCCGGCGTTCAGTCCGATCTGCCGGCTATAGAACAGAATTGGCGTTTCCGCCGAGCCGCCGAATGGTCCCCGGGCGCCGGCGCCGCCGAAACCGAACACGCCCTGGTTCTCCAGGAAGAACTCGCGCTTTTCGGGGAAGAACAGACTGAAGCGGGTCAGATTGACTTGCTGCGTGTCCGCTTCCACCTGCGCGAAGTCGGTGTTCAAGGTGAAGTCGGCCGTCAGGTTCTCGGTGACGCCAATCTTCACGACGTCCAGACCGACGTCCCCGGCCAGCTCGTTCACCCGCGACAGGTCACCGACCATTGTGTTGACATCGCCGATGACATACGGCTTCACCTCGACCAGCCGGCCACTGAACGGCGGCTCGACTCCGACCAAGGTGGCTGCCTGCGAAACCTGGAAGATGGCCCCGCGAGAGAGGCCCTGGTCTAGCTGCGTCAGATAACCCCGTTCGTTCTTCGACTGGAGATTGCGGCTCAGCTGCACGCCCCAGACTTGGTCCCGTCCCGGTCGATACCGCATCGACTTGAACGGTATCTCCGCTTCGAGCGTCCAGCCGCCCTCGAACCGGCCGGTCTGCATGCTCCAGATCGGGTTCCAATCGCCGTTGTAGTCCCGCTCGTTGC
This sequence comes from Acidobacteriota bacterium, assembly GCA_002726085.1. Classification (GTDB taxonomy): domain Bacteria; phylum Acidobacteriota; class Vicinamibacteria; order Vicinamibacterales; family UBA8438; genus NP936. Next base: position 11,847 of record PBRZ01000150.1, on the reverse strand, counting down.
TCACCTGGCCGTCCATCCGGCCGCCAATGGGGTTGACGGTGAAGAGGATGCCGTTGCGCCGGTCGTGAAACGTATCGAGGAGGAAGCTGAAGCCTTCGTTGTTCAGCACGTTGAAGCTGTCGCGCCGCATCTCGTTGGCGATCCAGGCCGACTCGGGCGCCGAGTGCCACAGACGTGCCGAGACATAGAGACTCGTCTCGTCGAAGAACAGCCACGCCTCGGTCTTCTCAGTGGCCGCAGCGCCGACTTGAGGCTCGAGCTGGACGAAATCGCTGATGGCCTCCGTTGTTCGATAGGCTTCCTCATCGAGCACGCCATCGAGCTCGAGGCCGCCACTGATCCGGACGGCACGCACGGTCGCCTGGCCGGCTGCGTTTCGCGACACGGTGGCCGGAAGAATCGGGGGCGGTGGAGCGCCGGCCACCGCCGCGAGGCCACCGCCGGGTGCCGCGCCCACCGCTGCGTTGGGCGGGCGCCCTGGACGCGTTGCCACAGGCTGTGGAGCCTGTCCGGCATCAGGTGCCAGTTGGATCGCGGGTGCCGGAGGGTCGGAGAGGCCGGCGGGGGCTCTACCAATCGAGGCGAGACTTGGCAGAATCCGGTCCTGGAGCGCGAAGAGCTCCTCGAGCAGGCCATCCACCCTCGCCGTGCGGACGATCTCACCGGTCTCGCAATCGACGATCCTCGCCGTGATCCGGATCTGTGCCCCAACCCGCTGATACCCGCCGTGAATCAGCCAGTCCGCACCGGCGTGCCGACCGACCGCCACCGCGTCGGTCCGATTCAGGGTGCCTGCGCCAGGCAGTCCCAATTCGCGCAGCGCGGTTGCCAGTGCGTTCCGGCCGATCACCCGGGCGTCGGCTGTCACCTCCAGCTCGGTGACCAGCGCCTCGGCAATGCCGTCGCCGACCCAGGCGGTGTCGGTGTCGCCGGAGATGTTGCGGAACGGCAACACGAGAATCGGGACGCCCGATAGGACCGGGTCTGACCCGCCGCCGGGCGCCTGCGCCAGCGCGGGCGCCACGGCTGCCATCCAACCCAACACGAGCGACAGCACGGCGACGCGGCCAGCAGCCAGGGGGCTCTCTCCACACGGTGGCATAACAGTCCATGTTACCGCGAAGTAGAAGTCTGACCCATCGGCTCCAGCCGCCGCTGGGCCGCCGCGCGTCGGCCCCTTTCCCATCTCCGCGACCCGATCTTGATCTCATCGTCCGCCCGTGCCACCATCCAGCCGGCGGTGGTCCACGCCCAACCTCTTTGGCCCTCCCCCAGCGGGGGCCCGAGCGAGACAAAGGGGGGCATACTCCCGGACCGGCATTCGGACAGCGCCTTTGCTTCGCTGCGGGCTTCGTTGCTGGGGAGCGTGGCACGCGGCCAGAGCGAAGGAGATTCCGATGCCTGAGAGCAAAGACCTCGAGCGCCTCGTCCGCGCCCGCATGACCAAGACGGGCGAGTCGTACACCGCTGCACGCGCCCAACTCCTCGACAAACACAGCCGCGAGACCGTTCCGTCCACGCCAAAGGCTCGCTACGCCCAAGTGGCCGGCATGTCCGATGCGGCCGTCCAGAACAAGACCGGTCGCACGTGGGTGCAGTGGGTCGGTGTGCTCGATGCCGGCGAGGCGCACGCCATGTCCCACCGCGACATCGCGCGGTATGTCCACGAGCAACACCAGGTTTCCCTGTGGTGGGCGCAAACGGTGACCATCGGTTACGAGCGGATCCGCGGGCTGCGTGAGAAGGGACAGCGTCGCGGTGGGGGATACGACGTCAACAAGAGCAGGACGGTCCCGGTTCCGCTTCATCGGCTCTATCAAGCGTTCAGCACCGCGCGAGTCCGACGGCGCTGGCTGCCGGACCCCGAGCTCACCGTGCGCACCTCGACCCGTGACAAGTCGATCCGATTCCGCACCACAGGGGGCGACGGGGTCGAGGTGTACTTCCAGGCGAAGGGCGAGCAGAAGAGTCAGGTGCAGGTCCAGCATCGGCAGCTCGCGACACCGGCCGATGCGGAGACGGTGAGAGCATACTGGACAGAGGCACTGGCCCGCCTGACCGTCCTGCTGTCTCCCTGAGTGGCCGACCGTCCAGCGGGTCGCAACTGTCATATCGCCGCGGCCTATAATGGTGGCGCATCGAACATCGAGCATCGAATACGGACGGCCGTGCGACCTCTGTCGCACGAGGAGAACTCAGATGAGAAGTCGAGCACCGCATCGGCTCGCAATCTTCGTGGTGGTGGCGTTGTGTCTGTCGCCGGCTGCGGTGTCGGCGCAGCAGAACTGGACCGTGCCGCGCACCCCTGCGGGCCAGCCCGATCTGCAGGGCGTCTGGGCGAACAACACCGCAACACCGCTCGAGCGCCCAGCGGCGTTCGAGGGAAAGGATGCGCTGACCGACGAGGAGCTGGCGATCTATCAGGCGCGGGCCGCGGCGTTGCGGGACAGCGAGCAGGCGGGGAACCTGCTTGGCGACCTGCTAATCCAGCAGGTGCTGGAGGACCCGAACTTTCGGGAGTTCGACCCCGGCACCGGCAACTACAACTCGTTCTGGCTGGTGGAGCGGGAGCTCGATAACCGGACGTCCCTGATTGTCGATCCGCCGGATGGCCGGATACCGACGGTCACGGAGGCGGCTCGCGAGCGGCGCCGCAATCAGCCACGGCCCACGGGGGGACGCGCCGACTCGCACGAGCGGCGGAGTCTGCTGGATCGGTGCATCAGCTACGGAGTGCCGAATCTGCTGGCGGGCTACAACGCCTATTTCCAGATCGCGCAGTCGGCCGACCACGTGGTCATCTACCAGGAGCTGATCCACGACGCCCGCGTCATCCCGATCGACGGCACGCCGCACCTGAACCAGTCGATACGCCAGCTGCATGGCGATTCACGCGGGCGCTGGGAGGGAGACACGCTGGTTGTCGAGACGACCAACTATTCGAGTCGCGGCAGCTACAGGGGGGCCACCGACAACGTGCGTGTCGTCGAGCGGTTCACCCGGATCGCCCCCGAAACGGTCACCTACGAGGTCACCTTCGAAGACCCCGATACCTGGGCGCAGCCCTGGACCCTGATGATCCCGCTGAAGCAGTCGGCAGAGCCGATCTTCGAGTACGCCTGCCACGAGGGAAATTACGCGATAGCGGGCATTCTCGCCGGCGCACGGGCCGAGGAAGCGGCCGCAGATCCGCGGTAACCATTGTCAGGAGCCCTGAGGCCTGTAGCCCGAAGCCGTCTTTTGTGGGGCAAGGCTTCAGCCTTGCCTCGCAGGCCTGCGCTACAGCATCGGAGTCCGTCAGGCACAACACGGACACACCGGTCCACCGCACCGCGCGTTCTCGCTGGTGGCGTGCTGCACGCCCGCCGCCGCGCGCTCAGTAGTCGGCGGCGCGTAGCGACGCCCTGATGATCTCGTTGTCGTTCCGGTGAAAGATGTGCCCGTTGGCGAACGCGGGGTGCGACCAGTTCACCTTGCGGTCGTACGCCTTGCGAGGGCCATAGCCGGAGTCGCTTGTCGGCTCGATGAGCCGGGTGCGACCGCGCTCGACGTAGCCCTCTGGTGTGAACTCGGCGATGATCAGGAACCCGTCGTCATTGACGACGAAGTACCGGTCGTTCTGCTTCACCATGAATGCCGTGCCCCATCGTGCCTGGGCCACCATCTGGTCGCTCATCCACAGGCGCTCGCCGGTTCGTGCGTTGAGACCCCGCAGCTCGCCGTAGCTGCCGACGCCATAGATGTGGTCGCCCTCGATCAACGGCGTGGTGATCATGGCGTGAAGCCCGTCGGTTTCACCCGGCATCTCGCTCCGGCTCTGGCCCTTCCAAAGCAGCGTCGCCTCGGGTGCATCCTGGTTGAGCTGCATCATCAACGAGCCGCGGTAGAACTGCGTGACCAGCAGGTAGTTTCCGCTGTGCACCGGTGTGGCCACCGACATCCCGGAGCCGGCCTCCCACTCCTCTTCCCAATACAGCTCGCCCGTGGTCGGGTCGAGCGAGACCAGCGCCGCGGCGTGCCACACGATGAGCTGGCGGGCGCCGCCCGCTTCGATGATGATCGGCTGGCCGTACCCCATCTCTCCGACGACGTCGAGGGCGCGCCAGACCTCGGCGCCGGTTCGCTTGTCGAACGCCACGATCAACCCGCCCGGCTCGCCACCGACGACCGTGATCAGTCGATCGCCGTCGATGATCGGTGCGCTGGCGACCCCCCAGGTCGGGACGTAGCTGTCGTAGTCGGCGATGTAGTGCTTCTCCCAGATGAGCGCCCCGGTCTCGACATTCAGGCAATACAGATCGCCCGCGGCGCCAACCACATACACCCGGTCGCCATCGACCGTCGGAGTGGCGCGCGGACCGATGGCATAGGAGATCATCAGCATCCGATACGACGTCGGCAGCTCTCGGGTCCAGAGAATCTCGCCGCTCTCCTCATCGAGCGCGATCGCTCGCTCGGTCCCGTCCAGCGTTCGCGATGCCGGATCCTCCGTCCAGTCGGTGATAAAGACCCGGCCATCGACAACCGCCGGTCCGGAAAACCCGGAGTTGATCGGCACCCGCCATTTCACGTTGAGCTCCGCGGGCAGGTCCTCGACGATACCGGTCTCGGTCCACACCCCGTGGCGGCCGGTGCCCCGCCACTCGGGCCAGTCGTTCGCCAACAGCGTGGGTGCCGTCAGCAGCACGCCTCCGGCGAGCACCACGGGGATGAGAGCGCTTTGAGTCAGACGCGCGACGTCGCGAAGTGTCATGTTGAAGCTCCTCGAGACCGCGCCCCTCGGTCTGCAGTCGGGCGGGTCGGGTCGTGTGACAGGCAATCGCTAGCAGCTTGAAATTCTACACCGTCGTCGGTTTCGACGGCCGATCAATACTGTCTTGTTGACGCCACGACACTTACGATTCGCAATCTCTGTCACGTCCTGCCTTGTCGGCATCCTCGGTTCGCCGGTAGCTGCTCAGAGCCCAGGCTCGGCACCGGCGGTCGTTTCCAGAGACGGCCAGGGGCGGGCCACGGTGCGTGCGACCCGGCTGCGCGAGCCGCTACGACTCGACGGCCGTCTCGACGAGCCCATCTACGACACCGTTCAGTACATCACCGATTTCGTCCAGCAGTTGCCCGAGGAAGGTGCACCGGGCAGCCAGCAAACCGATGCCTGGGTGCTGTTCGACGACAGCAATGTCTATATCTCGGCCCGCTGCTACGACACCGCCCCGCCGACCGAATGGGTGGCGAACGAGATGCGCCGCGACACCATCCAGCTCCGGCAGAACGACTCGTTCTCGGTGATGCTCGACACCTTCTATGACCGGCGCAACGGCCTGGCGTTTCTGGTGACGCCGATCGGGGGATTTTCCGACTTCGCGATTTCGAACGAGGGCGGCCGCGTCAACAGCGACTGGAACACGATCTGGGACTCGCGCACCGGTCGGTTCGACGGCGGCTGGACCGTCGAGATCCGCATTCCGTTCAAGTCGCTCCGCTACCGGCCCACCGTGGACCAGGTGTGGGGTATTCAGCTGCGCCGCATCATCCGGCGCCGGACCGAAGCGTCCTATCTGACCCCGCTGCCGATCTCGGCGGCGCGCGGCAACAGCGTCATCGCCGGGCTGTGGCGCATTTCGCAGGCCGGTTCGCTCGTTGGCATCGAGCCCCCGCGCAAAGCCGCAACCTCGAGGTCAAACCATACGGCATCGGCGGTGTGACGACTGACGTCAACGCGAACCCACCGAAGGACGACGATCTGGACGGTGACGTCGGGCTCGACGTCAAGTACGGCATCACCCGCAACCTGACAGCGGACTTCACCCTCAACACCGACTTTGCCCAGGTCGAGGTGGACGAGCAACAGGTGAATCTGACCCGGTTCAGCCTGTTCTTCCCGGAGAAACGGGAGTTCTTTCTCGAGGCCCGCGGCAACTTCGACTTTGCCCGCGGCGGCACGGATCGCGTCGGGGCGCCAACGCTGTTCTTCAGCCGCCGGATCGGGCTGCAGGGCAGTTCGGTCGTCCCGATCGTGGCCGGCGGGCGGGTCACTGGGAAGGTCGGCGCCTTCGACGTCGGCGCGTTGAACATTCAGACAGACGACGAGCGGCTGTCAGGCGCCGAGACCACCAACTTCACGGTACTGCGGATCAAGCGCGATATCCTGCGCCGCAGCACGGTGGGCGGCATCTTCACCAACCGTTCGGTGTCGTTGGTCGGAGACGGGTCGAGCCAGGTCTACGGCGTCGACGGCCGGTTCGCCTTCTTCGACGACGTGAACCTGCTGAGCTACGCGGCGCGCGCCAGCACTCCCGGGCGTCGTGGGCAGGACGCCAGCTACCTGGGACAGTTCGCCTACACGGGCGACCGCTATGGGCTCGATGTGGGCCACCTCGTCATCGAGGACAACTTCATCCCTGAGGTCGGCTTCGTTCGGCGCGACAACGTCCGCCGGACCTCGGCGTCGGCGCGGTTCAGTCCGCGGCCCCAGTCGATCGACTGGGTGCGCCGGTTCAGCCTGTCGGGCGACATCGACTACGTGCTGACGGCAGACGACCGGGTGCTCGAGACCCGGGAGCGGGGCGCTACCTTCGAGATCCAGCTCGAGAACAGCGACCGGATCACCGCCTCGGTCACCGACCGCTACGAGCTACTGACGGCGCCGTTCACCATCGCGCCGGGCGTCACGCTGCCGATTGGCGGCTACGGCTTCAGAGATATCGACGGGGCGTATTCGTTTGGGCAACAGCGCCCCGTCAGCGGGTCGGTGTCGTTCCGGACCGGCCAGTTCTGGAGCGGCGACAGCACCGTATTCGGCATCAGCCGCGGCCGCATCGAAGTGACTCCGCAACTGTCGGTCGAGCCGAGCGTCTCGATCAACTGGATCGACCTGCCGGAGGGGAGCTTTACCGCCACACTCGGACGGGCCCGCGTTAACTTCACCGTCACGCCGCGGATGTTTTTCAGCGGTCTCCTGCAGTACAACTCCAGCGGCGACACCTTCAGCACCAACGTCCGGCTGCGATGGGAATACTCGCCCGGCAGCGAGCTGTTTGTCGTCTACACCGAGGACCGCGACACCGACCCATTCCTGCCCGACCGCCGGACCCAGCTGCGTAACCGTGGGTTCGTGGTGAAGACGACCCGGCTGTTGCGGTTCTAGTCCTAGGTGGGACTCTGCCCCACACCCCGGCTCGGGGGTCCAACTAGGTTGCTGCCGCGGTTCTCGTATAATCAGCTAGTCCATCCACGCACCAGGGAGGCCGTCAGCCAAGGGAGCTTGACGATGCGGTGTCGGGGATCGCCTTGGGCGTCGCCGGGGTGAGCGCGCTTCGGCGCGTCCTCGAGAGCCAGCTGTACGGTATCAGCGCACTGGATCCCCGAGTCTTCATCTTGGCGCCATTGGCCCAACTGGCCGTGGCGGTATTGGCGTGCTTCATCCCATCTTTGAGAGCAACGAGAGTCGATCCCGGAGAGTTATTGAGAATCGAGTGATCCATCTCGGACCGTACGCCATCAACTCACTGCCGTGTCCGAGGTCCGGGGTTGCGCGTGGCTGGCGTCTGGGATAGCTTTGCAGCCTCCTTGATCACGCTTGGTCCTGCTCAAAGGAAGGTCCGTCATGAGAGCTGCACGGTGTGCCTCCGTGATTGCGATCGCCATCGTCGTGGGGGTTGCCACGCTGGCGTCCGGCCAGGCTGTCAACGATCTGCCCAACCCGTATACGACCCACCAGGGGCACTTCACGCTGCCTGACGGACGAACCTGGGGTTCGACCAGCGCAGTGGACATCGACACAGACGGCACCTCGATCTGGGTGGGCGAGCGCTGCGGCACAAATAGCTGCGCCGGGTCCGACCTGGATTCGGTCTTGAAGTTCGACGCCGACGGCAACCTCGTCACGAGCTTTGGCGCCGGCATGTTGATCTTTCCGCATGGCATCCATGTCGACGCCGAGGGCAACGTCTGGATCACCGATGCGCAGGGACCGAACGACGATGCACCGGATCTGGGGCATCGGGTCATCAAGTTCAGTCCCACCGGCGGTGTGCTCCTGGTGTTGGGCGAGGCGGACGAGGCCGGTGACGGAACCGACCACCTGCTGAACACGCCATGCGACGTCATCACCGCTCCCGACGGCTCGATCTTCGTGGCGGACGGGCATGGCGGGCAGGGGGCGAACGCCCCGCCGGAGACGGTTGCCCGCATCGTGAAATACGACGCCGAGGGTAACTACCTCATGCACTGGGGCGGGCTGGGCTCCGAGCCGGGGCAGTTCCGGACGCCGCACGGGCTGGCGTGGGATTCCCGTGGTCGGCTGTTTGTGGCGGACCGCGGCAACGTCCGGATCCAGATCTTCGACCAGGAGGGCAACTTCCAGGAAGAGTGGCCGCAGTTCAGCCGGCTGAGCGGCATCTTCATCACCGACGACGACACGCTGTATGGCGCCGACTCCGAGTCGAGCGACACGGCGAACTCCGGCTGGCGCCGCGGCATCCGGGTCGGCAGTGCCGCCACTGGTGAGGTGATGTATTTCATCCCGGACCCCGCCCTGGTGCCGCGAGGCACGAGCGCGGCCGAGGGTGTGGCGGTCGACGCCAACGGCAACATCTACGGCGCCGAAGTCGGGCCGCGGCAGCTCGTGCGATACACGCGGTAGTCTCGAGCATGGTGGAAGCGCGAATGCCCCCGGTCGTCGCCTTGGCGCTGGTGTTGCTGGCAACGTCCGCCCGCGCCGAAGACTGGCCACAGTGGCGTGGGCCGACCCGGAGCGGCGTCTGGAACGAGACCGGCATAATCGACCGGTTCCCCGATGACGGGTTGACGGTGACCTGGCGGGTGCCGATCCGGGCGGGGTTCGCTGGACCGGTCGTGGCCGACGGCCGCGTGTTCGTGCTCGACTATCAGGAAACCCCAGGCACCCGCACCATGGACGGGGCCGAGCGGCTGGTCGTCCTCGACGAGCAGACCGGCGAGCAGCTCTGGACCCACGAGTGGCCGGCCACCTATCGCAATCTTCATGTCAAGTTCGCGAGCGGACCCCGAGCGACCCCGAGTGTCGTCGGCGATCGCGTGTATGTCGTCGGCGCAGCCGGGATGATTCTTTGTCTGGACACCGCCACCGGCGCGGTCGTCTGGCAGGTGGACACCGTCGCTGACTATGGCATCAGCGTTCCGGTCTACGGCATCAGCGCCTCACCCCTGGTCGATGGTGACCGCGTCATCACGCTGGTCGGTGGGGAGCCGGATGCGCTCGTCGTCGCCTTCGACACACGCACTGGCGACGAAGTCTGGCGCGCCCTGCCGACTGTTTCCGAGACGGGTTATGCGGCTCCGATGATCTACGAAGCGGGCGGCGTGCGGCAGCTCATCGTCTGGCAGCCCCGCGCGATGAGCGCGCTGGACCCGGTCACCGGAGAGGTCTACTGGGAGCACGAGTGGATCATTTCCAACAGCCTGACTGTCGCCACGCCAGTGTCGAGCGGGTCCTATCTGCTGGCGACCCACTTCCACCGCGGGTCGCTGATGCTGCGGCTCGATCAGGATCGGCCGGCGGCGCGTGAGCTGTGGCGTGGCCAGAGCCGTAGCGAGCTGCCGGGCCAGACCGACGGGCTGCATTCGCTCATCACCACCCCGCTGATCATCGGCGACTACGTCTACGGGGTCGGCAGCTACGGCGAGCTGCGGTGTCTCGACGCCCGAACCGGCGAACGGGTGTGGGAGAGCGACGCGGCGGTCGTGCAAGAACGGTGGGGCACTGCGATGTTCGTGCAGCACGGCGACCGGGTCTTCGTGGTCAACGAGAGCGGCGAGCTGATCCTGGCTCGTCTGACGCCGGAGGGCTACGACGAGATCGACCGCATCGCCCTGATAGCGGCGACCACCCGCACGCGTGGCGGCGCCACCGGGCGATGGGGCGACCGCGGGGTCGTCTGGGCCCATCCCGCCTACGCCAATCGCCACATCGTCCTGCGGAACGACGACGAGATCATCCGCGTCTCGCTCGCCGCCGCGGACTATCAGTAGACATACAATCACGCGATGAGCGCCGTGGACTCCGCTCGCGCCGTGCTCGATGCTCATGCCCGGCAGACCAGGGAAACGGGGCCGGTCCACCTGTCAGACGCGTATCTGCGCGCCGTCGACCGCGTCGAGGCGCTGCCCGACAATTGCAGCGGTTCGGACAAGACGTGGGTCATTCGACTGGTTCAGGAAGCCACACGTGTGCGATCGAGCCTGACGCGGAAACGGTGACCGCCGGTGGTGTCTTTCCCTTCCTTGGTCGGCGCGCTGCATCAGCGCGGGGTTCGGTTCGTGCTGATCGGTGTGTGGGGAGCGAATTTCCATGCGCCTGACGCCTCGGCCGTCTTCACCACTCTCGACTATGACCTCTTCCTTCCGCCTGAGGCGGACAACGTGCTGGAGGCTTGGCGTGTCTGCGACGACCTTGGGTTGTCGCTCCGGGCTGGCGCCGAGCCGCTCGCCACGCCTCGTGACCACTTGCTCGCTGCGGCGGTGGTCGAGCACTGCGCGGTGGTCCGGGCGACGGCGGTCTCGGGTCTTACGGTCGATCTGACCGTGGTGATGACCGCATTCGACTTCGAGCAGGTATGGAACGAGCGGCGCACGTTCCTCGTGGACGAGATAGAGGTGCCCGTGGCTCGACTCAGTCACATCATCCGGTCGAAAGCGGCGGCCGGACGCGAGAAGGACCGGTTGTTTCTCGCGATCCACGCCGAGGCGCTCCGTCAGATGCTCGACGGCGACGAGGAGTGACTCGTTGCGGCTCGCGTCGTCGGTCCGTCTGAACCGGAAGTCGGCGAAGCCCTCCTGCCTCCTGCCTCCTGAGGATCTTCGCCTTCACACCGGGCGCGTCAGGCCTAGCTGGATCGTGGCGTTGGGGGTCTCTTCATAGGTCAACAATGGCGCGGGTGACGACGGCGATCGACGTCGCACCCGGACCGCCACGAGCGCGGCCACGAGAATGGCAATCGCGACCAGCCATCGTTGTGACTCGGCGAGGAGCCAGAGCTCCCACCGCGCAGTCGAGTACCCGTAGATCAGCGTCACGGCTACGTAGAGTGGCGCGAGCAGCCTCACGTTCGCTTTGCCCGGCAGGTAGGAGCAGGTGAACGGCACTTTCCGGAAGCCGGTCAACAGCGCCTCGATGAGCAGCGTGCCCAGCAGCACCCAGAGTGCGGTGTGCGCCGCGGCCAGCTGCCAGTCCCAGATCGCCCAGTACGCCGGGAGCGTGATCAGCGCAAGCGGCACGAGGCCGATTAACACGAGCGCCGTGCGCGCACCCCGCAGATAGGTCGCCTTCTCATGCCGCTCCGTGATCTGGAACACCCAGTTCGCTGGCAGCTCGATCGGGACCGTGAACAATACCCGCAGACCGACGAGGGCAAAGAATGACAGGAACAGCGGGATCGACAGCAACGCCACGGTCGGTTCGTCCAGCGTGACGCCGATCCCCTCGATCAGAGGACGAAGAATGCCACCGAGGGCCAAGGCCAGCGCCACTCCCATGTAGATGGCGAGCACCAGTCGGTGGAGGCCGCTGCGTGCCAGACTCTTGCCGATGAAGGCAATGACCGCTAGCTCCGTGCGGTCGCGCACCACCCCTGGCCAAATTCGGCAAACCAGATGCGCCACGCGACCCGGTTCGCGCGCGTCTGGCTGTGTGCTTTCGAGCTCCCGACGGACGATGCGGCGGTAGCTACACGCATAGGCTGCGATGCTCAACGCAAGCAGTGCCCCGGTGGCCACCAGGGCGGTGACGGCCAGCCGGTGAAAGCTTGCCAGGTCTGAGCCAAGCAGTGTCTCGTAGAGGCCGAGGAACCAGCGTGGCGGCAGCCAGCT
>PBRZ01000149.1 GCA_002726085.1 Acidobacteriota bacterium | reverse complement strand
TCCCACAGCGACCACAGCCATCATCGCTCTCTACCCATCACGAAAGGCGATACCATCACCCGGCGTAGTCAACCTGTCCACCGAAACGGATCAGGCCCACTTGATCCTCAATCGAGCATGACAGGGTTCGGACTTATCTCGCTTTCGCCTGTTTATCCTGTTTCTTCTGCTTCTTTGCTGCGTCCTTTGCGGCTCGTTGTTTCTGGCCCTTATCCTTGTCCCTCTTACCACCCTTGTCTCCCATTGCATGTCTTCCTTGTTGCAGACGCGCACGAGCTGGATTGCCCGGCGGTGTATGGTTCGGTCATGCAGCACCTTACCTCAGTCGGAGGCGGAGCCTGTCCGTTCGACGTCAAGTTGACAATGTCCTCAGCACGGTAAGTCTGGGCGGAGCTCCGTTGGCTGTCGTCGCTCGTCGACCGGCTGATCGGGCCCCGGGCCCAGCTCATCCGCGAAGATGACCTCCACGGCCTGGCTCCGCTCGAGTCCGAAGTGACTGACCAGCCACGTCTGCACAAACTCCTCGGTCTTACGCCGGCCCAGCTCCCGCACCAGCGTCACGTTGTCCTCGGCGCGCCCCCGAGCCATGTCGGTGAGACCCTCCTGCAACCGCGTGAGGACCTCGTCCTCATCCCGGAACACGCTCCCCTCCCGCACCTCATACCGGAGGCGGGCGACGTCGATAGCCGGGGTGTTGTGCTGGATACGCGGCGCCCGAACGAGGATTGTCTCGCCGTCGAACCTAAGGTCCCAGGTCTCGTCGAGATCGAGGTAATACGTGTACTCGACCGGCGCGGTCGCCTGCACGACCACCGTGGGCAAGTCGAGCCGGCCCCAGAGCGCACTGGCCGCTTCGGAGCGCGCGAAGACTTCGACCTCGTTCAGCGTGCCGAACTGCAAGTAGCTACTGCCGCTGACCTCCGTAGCGTAGCTGATGAACGAGGTCGTGACCGTACCCTGGCTGAAGGCCGCCGCGACACGACTCAGGTCCCCCAGCAACTCGCGCCCAGCCGCCGCCGAATCGAGCGGCAGATCCCGCAGTGACCTGAACGTGTAGAGACCGGCTCCCACCAGCATGGCCACGATGACCACCACGGCTGCGGGCCAATTCAAACCTCTTGCAGGTGGCTTCGTGTCGTGCATTATCTGACTAGAGAGCACTAGGGACGTCGCCTGTACGCGACGCGCACTTCGGGATCAGCGGCTGGCGGCCGCGGTCCTGTCCAGCGCGCGCTGCCCGGCCAGGATGCCGTCCATGCTGTGATTCCCTTCGTGGCAGGCGTACTCGAACATCGGCACGTCCGTGCGCCGCAACGGAATCGACGCCGTCCACGACCGCGTCCACGTCTCGGGGTCGGTCACCGTGTACTCGTATTCGAGCGTGTCGGCGTCAATCCGGGTAAACCGCTCGACCAGCGTCAGGCTCGGCGTGGTATTCCTCCATCGCCTGGCGGTGTCGAAGTTGGCGGTCTCGACGACCAGGGTGTTGCCCTCCCAGTGGCCCCGGGCATCGCCCGACCACTGGCGAAACTCGTCGCCGAGTGGCGGACGCCCATCGAGCGGCACAACACGCACCGTGTGGACCATCTCGGTCAGCAGAGCGACATGATCCGGCGTCTGGAAGATCTGAAGGTTCTGGTTGTAGCCGCCCGGACTGAGCGGGGGACCGGCGTTGAAACCCAGGAGACACCGATCCGACGTGGTCCGGTCCAGCCAGGAATCCGCAGGATGGTCCCGCCGATAGTCCCGGCTGGTATCGGCCCGCGATTGACCGCCCGGGGTCATGTCGGGGACCCGCCCGTTCGGTGGATCGATGATCAACGAGGTGCGCCGCGTCCCGACGGTGCTCGTCCCCTGATCCAGCCAGAAGTTGTTGTAAAAGCCGGGAGACCCGTCGTCCCGTCTATCCACCTGGTTGGCGGCTGTCGTCCGCTCTGCGGGGCGATCCGCCAGACGTTGGTTGCGGTCGACGACTTCCTGTTCGAGGTTCGCCGCCTCTTCTTCGGTCAAGAACGCCTGGTCACCCAGCTCCTCGGGCCGCTCAAACGGCGTGATGGTGCGGAAGTCCCAGATCCCCCGCAGGTCCGGTTGCCCCCATTCGGTCGTCACCGCCTGAGCAGCCGCGAGGCCGGCCCCCGACGACACGAGCGCGACCAGCACGATACCGAGACTCACGATCGAAACGGCTCGATGACACATGTAATCCCCCCTCGGGTAAGCCACTCGTCTCTCCACTGCTGAATCCTAGCATCTGCGGTCGAAGAATCCCGCGTCGTACCGACATTCGTGGGAAATCGAGGACGTCGTGGGCTTGCTCCCAAACCGACCCACTGGCACTGTCAAGTGGCGGCCCGGGTTCGCTTATGGCGTCAGGTTCGTTCTGCATACAAGAGGAGAGCCCACGATGTCTTCCACGACATCCTCACTTCAGAGCGATATCTAGAAAAAGAGGCCGCCATGAGAATGCTGGTTGCGCTGACGACGTTTCTTCTGGCCTGTGTTGTTCCACTGTATACGGCCGCCTGGACCACCGTCCTCGTGCTTGTTGCCGTGTACGTGGTTAGACCGCACACGTTTGGTTCTCGGCGGAGAGCGTCCTTCAGGTAAGGACGCTTCTCCCAGCGGCTCGGGATGCTCGTTGAGGAGGAGTCCGAGATGTCACGCTGTCCTCGACTGCTGGCGGTCGCGACACTGCTGCTCAGCGCCATCTTCGCCGGCTTGGTCGGGGCGGCTGAGTCGCCGGCGCTCACGACGGAACAGATCCGTGAGTTCCTACTGACGGCAGAGGTGGTGGCGGCCGAACCGATCGGGCGGGGTGTGACGCACCCCTGGCGGCTCACTTTGAGCGACGGGAAGGTCACACACGACGCCGCCTTTCATTCCGTGAACGAGAGCAGCCCTCTGTCGCCCAACAGCCAACGCGGCGAACCGACGTTCATCGATTCGTCACGCTACAACGTCGCCGCCTACCGGCTCGCCGAGATCCTGGGCCTCGACGACATGATGCCGGTGACGGTCGCACGGGAGTGGCGCGGCATGGCGGGCGCCATCAGCTGGTGGATCGACACCGCGTGGGATGAGGGCACCCGCTTGAGCGAGCATCGTTGGCCCGACGACATGCGGACGTGGAGCGACCAGATGTATCGGATGCTGGTCTTCGCGGAGCTGGTCCACGATACCGACCGGAACCTTGGGAATACCCTCTACACGGCGGATTGGAAACTCTGGATGATCGATTTCTCACGGAGCTTTCTCGTCTGGGGCGGGCTCCGGCAGCCCGAGAACATCACGCGCTGCGACCGGGCGTTGTTCGCAGAGCTACAGCAATTGACGAGAGCCGAGGTCGAGCGGAAGACGCGCCCCTTCCTGACCTTGGCGGAGATCGATGCGCTCTTCGAGCGCCGCGACAGGCTCGTTGACCACATCGAGAAGCTGATCGCCGGCGCAGGGGGACTGAGCCCGCTCTACTGACCTTCGTTGGGTCCGAACCACAACCGGAGCCCGAGGTTCCCGAAGAGCTGAGAGCAGAACGTGACTCCACCGAAATCCGAGCCACTCATCTCACGCAGTGCCAGGAGGGATGCCGTGTGGGGTGCTGGCGTCCTCGTCGCCGTGCTCGCGGGCTGGCTCCTGGTGGCCGTTGAGGGTCCGGGCGCGGCAGACGACTCGCTCGTCGCCGACACCACCGGCGGTCGCCTCGCGGAACGGATCGCGCTCGCAGAAGCAAAAGGCGGGCACCTCAACGAGTTCATCCTCATCGATGGCGGGCGATTTCTCATGGGCAGCGCCGATGGGGTCGGAGAGAGTGCCGAACACCCGGAGCGCTGGGTGGAGCTGTCGCCCTTCTACATTCAACGATACGAGGTGACGAACGAGGAGTACCGTCTATTCGACCCCGGCCATGAGTTTCCCGCTGGCAAGGAGCGACATCCCGTCGTCAGCGTCAACTGGTCGGAGGCCAAGGACTACGCCACGTGGCTTGACGGCGCGCTTCCGACCGAGGCCCAGTGGGAGTTCGCCGCACGCGGTGAGGAAGGGCGTAAGTACCCGTGGGGGTCAGGACATCCAAGAACCGGGATCCACGGCAACTTCGGTGGGATAGGAGGCGACACCCAGCCAGCTGGTCAGTACCCCGAGGGCGCGACGCCATCGGGCGTGCACGACATGGCGGGAAACGTGTGGGAATGGTGCAGCGATTGGTACGGCCCGTACCCCGCAGGCGACGAGAAGGACCCTGCGGGTCCCGATGCCGGCCCCCGGCGGGTGCTGCGTGGCGGAGCGTTCGGCTTCGATGAGTGGTACGTCCGCGCCGCTAGCCGCAGCGCACCCTATCCGGACTACCGCGTCTATTCCTTCGGGTTCCGTGTGGCGCTGTCCCCTTTCTCTCCCTGACCACTTGACGGCACTGTCAATTTGACCAGGTCAGCGCGCTTTTCTGCCTCGAAGCTGAACACCCGCACTCGTTCAGGAGACGGAGGATGTCTGGCCCAAACGCACCCAGCCCCGCCAGAGCCAGATAGCCTTTTGGGCGTAATAGGCTCCGGTCCTCTGGCCCAACAGATCATGGCTCTCAGTCCCGGCATGCGCCTCGGGCACTACGACGTCACCGCCCTGCTTGGCGAAGGCGGCATGGTCCAGGTCTGGCAGGACACCGACACGCAGCTGGGCCACCAGGTTGCCCTGAAGATCCTCCCCGACGCTGTCGCGGACGACCCGGACCGCCTCGCTCTCTTTTCCTCGGTATAATTAATGGTCTGTTTCCAGGCTCTTATGGTACTCAGCACAGGCTCCCGTCTCGGGCACTACGGCATGACCACCAAGATTGGTGAGGGTGGAATGGGGGAGGTGTCTCAAGCCAGCGTCACCAAGCTCGACCGGGTCGTGACGCTGAAGGTGCGGCCCGAGGCGTTCACACGCGACCTTGACCGGCTGGCGCGGTTCGAGTTGATGCCCGTCCGGCGGTCGGCTGCGCAAGCGGCGTTGTGCGCTTCAACTCCGGTGACTGGCGGCGACACGGGAGCAGTGCCGCAGGTGAACCTCGTCGTCCCGTTGCCCGTCTAGTCCCAGTATGGAGAGCCCAGCGACGAGAGCGAAGATGGCCGACTGGAAGAAGGTCCTGCTGTTCAGCGTGGTGGGATGCGTATCGGTCGTGGTGCTGCTCGTTGTCGCGGGGGCCGCGGCCCTGCTGTGGGCGACCTCGGTGGCCGATGACCTCGGCGAGCCGACGCTCGAGCCGGCAACCTTGGGGGTGGCGATAGCGCCGGAGGCGACCGCTGGGATGTCCACTGGTGCGGTGCTCACCGACCTGGGGTCCCGTTTGGAGATCGAGCTGCAGGATGGTCAGTTCGACATCGTGGCGGGTCCGCGCGGGAGCAACGTCCTGGTTGAGGGCACCTACGCGGCAAACTATTACGAGCTGGTCGCGGAGCACGAAGGCACAGACGCCGACGGTGGTCCGGTGACCGCAGTCCGACTGCGTCCCACCAACGGCAGTCTTGTCCGGATGATGGGCTCGCTACGTGGCAACCGTCAGTGGGAAGCGATGAACCGTCTCACCGTGTCGATTCCCGCCGATCGACCGATCGCGCTCGCGCTGCACGTGAGCCTGGGGCAGTCCAGGATCGACCTTGGCGGACTGGCATTGACCGAGCTGGATGCCGAGCTGCGTATGGGCAACCATCAGCTCGGCTTCGGCACATCGCTGGTGACACAGCCGCGGCAGGTGCGGTTGAGTGGTGAGATGGGCAACATAGAGCTGCGGGAACTGGGGAACGCGCGGGCGGGCGAGCTGCACGCCTCGAGCCGAATGGGCGACTTCACCGTCGACCTGAGTGGAGCGTGGCGGCTCGACGAGGTGACGGACGTGACGCTCAGCCACTCGATGGGAGACCTGCGGCTTCGTATCCCGACCTCGGTGCGAATCTCGACCGACTCGCACACCTCGTCGAGATTTGGCGAGAGTAGTGAGATAGATCGGAGAGGGGAGACGGGTGATGCGAATGTGCCGGTCGTGCGGCTGAATGCCTCGACGACGATGGGGGCAACGCGTATCAGCCGAATTGAGATTGCCGCCCCGGACGAGCGAGCGGAGCAGGTACGGGGACCCGCAATCCCCGCGCCGGCCCACTGACCACGTCAGCGCGTCCGACAACGTCCCGGGAACTCAAGGCGCGGGTGCCGGTGAGGTGAGTGCAGGAGCTTCCTGACGGTATATGTCGTTCCCTCGCACAGATTGAGGTAAGCGGATGAAGATTGAACCAGTGTGGCTCCGCTGGCGTAAGAAAGGGTCATTTGCAGAGAGGGTGTACGTTGGCTATGTTGTTGCCGTGGGTGTGGCAGCTCTGCTTGTGGTCATAAGTCTCACTGTGTATGTCATGTTGCGATTCTAATCATGACCCGCCGAAAGCGCCTTACTCCCGCGGGTGTGTCGACGCCCGGGGTGTAACCGCGGCCGCACACATGCAGCAGTCCGGCCCCGGTTCCTAGTGTTCCTGGGTTTCCTCGGGGTCGACATGCGCGCCAGCGGTAGCCGTGGAGCCGTACCGCCGGAGCCGTTCCGACAGGCCGTGAGCGTCGTTACCGCTTCTCTTCGGCGCGTGCCCCAGCGAGGATGCCTGTCAGGCCATAGTTGCCTTCGTGGCAGGCAGACTCGTGCAACTGGGCCGCCTGCCTGCGTTAGTGAGTTCTCGAGGGTCCAGGGGCTGGAAAACGTTTCCGGGTCGGTCGCCGTCAACTCGCAGCTGACCGTCGCGTCGTCGAGGCGAGTGAAGCGCTCTACCAAGCGCATGTGCTCCGTAGCCCCTCTGAAGAGTTGCCAGTCGTTGCAGGGGAATGGTGGAGCCGTTGCGCCCTTGCCGTAGGGCGACGCTGTTCCGGCGTGCCATCGGGGCCGTGCCCAAGTGAAACGCGCCGGTGGCGTAGGCGCGTTACCGCACTTCAATCTCGATGCCGCCGACCATGCCGCTACAGATGTTGTAGAAGGACGACGTCAGCGCACCGCCGAGGAATCCCATGACACCGTAGAGGATTGGCATGATGATGAGCGCCCCGACACCAAACAGCGCCCCGAACCACGCGCCCTCTGCTCCGGCAGCTTGCCCAAGCCCGGCGCCGATTAGTGAGAAGAACGCCATGAGGGCCCCGATGATGAGGCCAATGAGCGCGTAGAGAGCCGTGAGCACCTCCGCCAAGGACAGCACACCGATTCGATGGATTGTTTGCATCGCTTCCCCCCCCCGCCATGTTGGCCGAGATGTCCGTCTCGGCCGGTCTAGTCAGCACCCTTCTACACCAAAGCCGTCTTCGGGCGCCAGTCCAGAGCACACCCACCAGCCCGGCCCGGCATGCCGCAGTGGACGCCGTGCTGACGGCGGTTCTCGTGCTCCTCGTCGCGGGCTTCATCGAGCTGAGGCGGTAGGTCAGAAAACCTCTCCGGAACGGGGGCTACTTTCGCCCCGCTTTCCGGGGAGTCGGCGCCAGCCTCCGGGTAGGTCATCAATCATGTGTTTGTCGAGTCTGAACCGCGGCGGCAGAAGTGCCTCTTTTCTCGACTCGCACCTCTGACTGGCCGGCCCGTGGGTCGCTGACATCGCTGCGTTTATCGCACTATCCAGGTCCGTCGACTACTAGTTAGACCGCTGAGTGCTTCGTTGGGGCTAGCCGATGATCTCAACCAGCCCATCAACGACAGCAGCCAATTCCTCCTCTGAAGCCCGTCCGAGCCGTCGGCCGACGCGTTCAACCGAAAGAGTGCGGATCTGGCTGATCTTGACCCACGAGCGCTTCGGGAGCCGGGGCGCATTGAGCTGGAGCGTGAGAGGGAAGCCTGCGCGAGGCTCCTGACTTGTGAGGGCCGCCGCGATGACCGTGCCCGAACGTTCGTTGAAGATGTCGTGGCTGAGGACAACAACAGGACGCCGGCCGGCTTGTTCGTGACCGCGAACAGGGTTCAGATCGGCCCAGCGGATATCGCCCCTCAGTATTCGGGCCACGACTCACCTGCGAGGCCCTCATCTGCCAGGCTCTGTTCGAGCGCCGGGTCGAGCTTGTCGCATTCTGTCGCGAGCCGAGTGCGGGCGAGCCGACCGAGTTTCTCCGCCAGGGCCGATTCGACCGCCTGACTTCGATTGCGGAACCGCTGTTCTGAGACGAGCGTGTCCACCTGATGTAGCAGTGCGGCGTCGAGCGTGAGGGCAACCTTGGCTTTTGGCATCGTTGTAGAAGTATGATGTTTTATCATACCATTCGGCGACGCGGTCTAACAAGCGTTTACAGCTGGCGGCGGCCAACATCCGGGGCGAAATCCAAGCAGACTGGCGCCGCAGCTCAAACGCAACACGCTGATATGGCTGTCTAGTGTCAAGAGGGCACAGTTCTCCTGCCTCAACGTCTTCTCCTGATTCACTGTCGCGTTCTCCCCCGATCCGACGC
>PBRZ01000148.1 GCA_002726085.1 Acidobacteriota bacterium | reverse complement strand
GCGCGTGCGTCGGATCGGGGGAGAACGCGACAGTGAATCAGGAGAAGACGTTGAGGCAGGAGAACTGTGCCCTCTTGACACTAGACAGCCATATCAACGTCTTGCGGCGGAGGCATGGGCCACGGTATCTCGACCTGTGCGGGTGATGGGGACCGGGCTGAGGCCTGCTAGGATCGCGTCACGTCCAGATACGGCTCTCCGGCTTCTACGACCTCACCGACGATCGCTGCGGCCTCCACGCCGGCATTCCGGAGCGCCTCAACGTATCCCACGGCTTCATCGGAACCGATCGAGACAAGTAGCCCGCCCGAGGTCTGGGGGTCATACAACAGCTGCTCCTCGGTGGCAGAGATGTCTCCAGCCACTCGAATAGACCCGGCGACGTGGCGTCGGTTCTCCGACGTGATGATCGTGTTCACGCCACGCTCGATGAAAGTGAAGACTTCGTGGTAGACGGGAATCTTGTCAAACCACAAGCAGATCGCCACCGCAGACCTGCCCGCCAGCTCGCTGGCGTGTCCCGCAAGTCCGAACCCAGTGATGTCGGTCGCCGCTCGCGCTTCCCTCGAGAGTGCCATGCGGCCTGCAATGTCGTTCAGGGCGGCCATGTTGCGTACGAGCATGTGTGTGCCATCCTCATCCAGCCAGCCGCTACGATATGCGCCGATCAGCACACCCGTCCCGATCGGCTTGGTGAGAACCAGGAGGTCGCCGGGGCGCGCGCCCGAGTTCGAGAGATAGGCTCTTGGATCGCAGGTCCCCGTGACTGACAGACCGAACTTCAATGCCGGGTCGTTCAGCGTGTGCCCTCCGAGGATGACGGCGCCCGCCTCCCGAACCTTGTCGTGCGCACCGTGAAGAATGGCTCGGAGCGTTCCCAACGGAACGTCATCGGGTGGAAACGCGGCCACGTTGAGCGCGGTCAGTGGCACGGCGCCCATCGCGTAGATGTCGCTCAGGGCGTTCGACGCTGCCACCTGCCCGAATTGATAGGGGTCGTCGACGACCGGTGTGATCAAGTCAACGGTCTGGACCAGCGCGAGGCCTTCGTGGAGAGCGAACACACCGGCATCGTCACCAGTCTCGGCGCCAGCCAAGATGCGTGGATCCTGCACACCCTGGAATCCACGCAAGAGCTCTTGGAGGTCTCCCGGACCTCGTTTCGCGGCTCAGCCTCCGGAACTCGCCGCCCGTGTGAGTCTGTATGCCGCCTCTGTGCTTCGCGTGGACGCGGTCACATGGGGTGCCCGATCTGGCGTACCTTGCGGACAAACGACACGAGATACATGGCCAAGGCCCAGGCTGCGAGCACGGAGGCGATCCCCGTTCCCAGGTCGCCAACCGACCCGACCGGCGACCAGTAGACGACGAACGCCCAGGCACCGAAGGCGAAGCCGAGCACGACCGACAGGCCGACGAACAGGATGTGGAAGCTAGTGAGACGCATCTGTCACCCCTGTTTACGTTGGCACACCACTCACGGGCGACCTATGACTACGGTCATGGGTCATAGGCAGCACTCGAGCTTCGCCCCTCACCCTCGCACACAAGGGGGCGTTGACATTCCTGTTGGCGGGTTGGGGCACGGCCTAGTGGCCGGGCGCTGGGTCTTCCCGATGCGGGTGTGGCGTGACGGCTTGAGCCAGGAGCTCCAGCCGCTCGGCGTCGCTCACGACGAAGCCCCCGTCGCTCGCGTAAATGAAACGACGTTTGTCCCAACGGCTCATGAGCCGGATGCACGTCTCGATTGTGGTGCCGACCGCGTCGGCCAACTCCTGACGCGATAGGCGGATGGGAACGAACGTGGTACTGCCCTGCACGCGCCCGGCGGTTCGGGCGAGTCTGAGAAAGAGTTGCGCGAGTCGAACCTCCACCGTCCCGCGGCTCAACTCGGTGATCCGCGTGAACGACGCATCCAGACTCTCACACAGCTCACGGTATAGGCGTAGCGCGACGGTCGGTTGCTCCTCGAAGAGCGCCACCAGCTCCCGTTTGGGAACCACGATGCACGTCGTATCTTCGAGAGCCACGGCCGTGGCGAGAAACGACCGTCCGTTGTCTAGCCCGTCCGGGTTCAGCGGACAGATCCCGGCGGCGATCCCGACGATGCTGTCATTGCCTTGGAGCGAGGTCTTGACGAGCTTCACGCTCCCGCTGGTCGTGGTGAAGAACAACTCCGACGTCGCCCCTTCCTCGAAGATCCGTTCACCACGCTCGTACCGACGAGTCTTCGCAACGACAGGGCTCGAACGCGTGTAGTCCGGGAGCAGCCGTGTCAGTTTCCGTGGCGGCCCCGCCGACGCCGGGATCGCCGAGGCCTCCCAGCGGCAGCAGTGCTCGCATTCCTCCCGCAGGAAGAGCATGGTATCGGTCGCTCGATCCCGCAGGTCACAGGTCCAGACGACATCGGGAGAACCGACGGACGGAGTCGATCGGAACGCTCCGGCAATACCGGCCCATTTGCAGGTCCACGGTCCACGGTTGAACTCAGGTTGCCCCATGTCAGCCCTCGTCGTTGTCTGTCGCTCGACTCCCACCCACGGACCTGTGGTCGAATGCGCCGGGCTTTATAGTGTGGAGTGCAGCAACCTCTGTGCCATGCCCCTGAGCCCAATGATGCCAGCGTGCGGGTTCAGAGCCCCCCCCGTGAATGCTATGAGATCCATCAGGTCCGGGGTGCGCCTGGCGCGATCCGACCGGTGCGTCTTGGCCCTGGTGGTTCCGATGGGGATTTTTCCCAGTAAGGTGCGAGAAATCGTCCGCTTCGCTACTTGGCCACGGAGCAGTTCCTTCGCTCGAGAAACATCCGGGGCTCGAGCCGCGGCCCGGCCGGGAACCGGCGGGCCTCGCGGCGAGACGACCACAACAGCACGGGTCCGACGACGCGAGTGGTCACCAGGAACAACAGGCCAAATTCCCGCTCGACCTCCGCTCGCAGTGCGCGCACGCGATCGCTCACCGCTCGATTCGACCGCCGCATATATTTCTCTGCCGCCCACAACACAGCGCCGGACCACTGTCGGAGCTCCTGGCAGTCGTTGGCGATCCTGGCCCGCACACGGGGGTCCTTGTCACGATGGTAACGCCGCCACCCAGCCAGCATCGTCCGGACCCGGCGATACACTGTTGGCCCATTGCGCTCGAAGTCGAGACGGAACGCCCAATCGAGGAGCGACTTCGACTCGTCGCGTGAGATCGCCTCGTGACGAAAGTTGAACTTGTACTGGCCGTGAATGTCAGCGAGGTCCGCATCGGGAAGGAGGCGCCCCTCCACCTCCATCTGGTCATGGAGCGGCGTGCCGGGCACCGGGGTATACAGCATGAACTGGTGGCAGGCGGCGTCGTGCGCCACGGCGTGCTCGATCTCCGCGACGATGTTCTCTGGCGTGTGATGCTCGAGTCCCACAATCGTCGAGCCGTGTACGCAGATGCCGTGGTGCTGGAGCTCTTGCGTGAGCGCGAGCGTGTCGACCTCCTTGAGCTTCGAGTACGCGCTCGAGGACGACTCCAGTCCCAGCCAGATCCAGGTCACGCCGAGCTCGACCAGCTGCCGCATGTCGTATTTCTTGATCGCATTTGCCGAGGAGAACACGTACATCGACCATGCTTTGCCGTGCCGCTTCATGCAGTCGAGCAGCTCGAGCGCCCGCTTCTTGTCCAGGAGGAAGTTTTCGTCCATGACGAAAAAGCAGGACACGCCCAACCGCGCCTCCACCTCACACATCACATCGAAGACTTCGCTCCCGAGGTTGTAGAAGTTGATGGAGTTGCCCTTCCCGCCAAAGAACGCCGACGTCGTGCAGAAGTTGCATCCCATCGGACAGCCAACCGACGGGATGATCGTCGCAGCAGGGTTCCCGCCACCGGCCGGCATCGGCAAACCCATCAGACGGAACCCGAACGAGGACGCGATCGCCGGATGTCTTATCGGTAGATCGGTCGACTCGCCCAGGAACTCGCGGAACCACGCCACGCCTTCCCCTCGCACGATATGGTCGGCATCGACCATCCGCTCGATACCGGGGATCGCCGTGACATGTCCCCCGATGACGACCGTTGACGCCGGCGAGTGCTTGCGCGCCAACCTACACATTTCGCGCACCTTGCCGATGTTCACGATGATCCCGGAGATGCCGATAACGTCGTGGTGGTGCGACGTGATCTCGTCGATGAACTGCTCGCGGGTGGGAAAGTCGAGCACGGTCGAGGGCGCCGAGATGTTCTGCTGGATCAGCATGATGCCCCACGACCGGTGGAACATCCGCAACGAGAACGGCCCCTGCTCGCGTGTGACCTGGTTGTGATAGAGCTCCATCGGGTTGATGGTCCGGCTGCCGTACTCGTCATCTCGGGCGAACGGGCCGAACACCGATGTCAGCAGCACGCGCGTTCGAGCGCCTCTGGGATGTGGAGTCATCTGTTCGTCTTGCTGAACCGAGGCCGACGTCGACTCAGGCGCATCAGAATACGGGGGGCGCGAGACGCTCCGTATGACCGGCGTCATTGTCGACGACCGCCACTTCGTGTAGGCGTATCGAGCTAAGAAGAACTCTTGGGTAGGGATCGCGACGACGGAAGTCGCGGTGTGGAAACGAGACGGCAGTATCAGCCGTCAACGGCGCCGAGGGTGTCAGCTTTCTTCGATCTCTGTCTTGATCATCCTCATTGAAGCGGCGGCAAGAGTTGCGCCGGAAACGCCAGCGTCAGCCACGTATAGCCCACGTTCACGACGAACGTGAGGACCAGGATGATCAGGACAGTGAGCCACGGTTTGGACATTCAAGCCTCCTCGGCTGAAATTGCATGCGCTCCGGCGTGCTCCTCAAATCCCCCAGGGAACCATCCGGCCCCAGTAGACGACGCCGATCCACAGGAAGAACGAGAACCCCGCGATCGCCTTGGCCGCTGGTGGAGCATCATCTCCAGGCCCCAGATCGTCGCACGCGCGGGATATGCCACTCTGGTGAAACGCGAGGAGGTTCAATCCGGCGAGGCCAACGAAGATCAGCTTGACTTGAAGGTAGCGGTCTATCTGCAACGCCACCCAGGGATGCAGGTCCACATTGTTCATGAGGCCGGTCACGAAGACGAGTCCACTGGCGACACAGAGGACCAGTCCGAACACGGCCCAAGGCAGGAGCTTTCGCAGGGGCGCAAGAGGCATCCGTTTCGCCACGCCCAGCAAGCGCAGGTCGAATATGGACACGATCCCGACGAGGAGGATCAGCCCGACAAAGTGCAGAGTCTCGCTCAACGGCCAGGCCCAGCGATTGGCGGCCAGAAAGTTCTCCACGCTGGGCCACCTGAGCCAATATTCGAGAAAGCGTGCTATCGCGTACATAGCGTAAACCCCCTAATCAATAGTCAATGAGCGTTGTCACACGCTCGGCCCAGATGACTCGGTCACGCCCAAGCGGCGACCAGCAAAGTTCCAGATAAGCACAAACAAGCCCGCGACAACGATGACGGCGATCGCGGTTTGCACCCGTGTGGCGAGGCTGTATGCCGTCAACCGACCCGCCGTGATGGCGACAAGCCAGACGCCGAGCAAAGTGACCGACAACTTCCTGGCTCTCTCCGCTCCGGCCGCCGTAGCCAGACTCGCCTCATCGCCAAACAGTTGAGCGCAGAGCCTTCGCACAACGACGACGGCAATCGCGATGGCCGCGAGTTTCGTGTAGAAGACCACGTCCACGAGAAACTTGGTGGGGTACAGGGTCAGGAGAATCACGCCGGTCAGGGCATTGATCCAGAAACCGGCGTACATGAGAGGGAGGAAGCCCTCCATCGCCGCGAGAGGAATACTGCGCGCGACGCCAAGGACCCGCAGCACGATCGCCGCACTGATGCCCACCAGAAACGCCATCCCGATGGAATGAAAGGCCAGCACCGCGACGTATGACGTGGTCGACTCTTTCATGAACATGGCCCAGCCGCCGTTTTCGATCGCCGCTAAGATCTCCATCACGTCTGTGTCCTTTCGTTCGCGTCTCTTGCCTCACACTAGCAAAGCGTGTACCTGGCCTTAGTTTCCGGTGGAGTCGGCTCTCGCCCACGTCCGAAGCGCTGCATCGGCTCAGGGGACGGCGTCAGGAACTGCGGAATTTTTGGCTGGCGAGTGGGAATTTTTTTGACGCACGTGTCCGAAAGAAGCTGGAAATGGTCCGCCTCATGGGCGCCTGCGGCACCGTGGCGGCCGGGCCGCACTGAAGAGCGACAGCACCGACGCGGGCACCGGCTCTCCAGCACTGAAAATAAGGACATCCTAGCCATGGCTGATTCCGTCCATAGCGTTGCACGCTGTCGTCATCTGACGCTATGACAGTGGTCATGCGCTTTGGAGCCGGAGAGATACTGTCCAGCCACGCAACGACGACGAGGCCAGTCAACGCGCGGCGCAGCGTCTCAGCGACAAGAGACGTGGAAGCGGCGTCAGTCGCCTTTCGGCTTCGAGAAGGGGAAATAACGGAACCGGGCAGGCATGTGCGAACCGACCGACGCCACCGTGATTGCCGTCACGAGAATCGGCAGGCGAGCATCCGACGCCCAGGGCACGGTGGACAGGACCGCCAGTTTGACCATCGTCATCAAGCCACGGCCTTCACGAAGCCAGTGCGGACGCGTGGCGATTTCGACCGCAACCAGCCCCAGACCCGTGGCGATGGTCAAGCCCAGGCTCAGGTCGAGCCGGTCCCGCTCGACGCCGAACACCAGCCCTCCCACCAGCACGCTCGTCGTGGCAATGTGCGCAGTCCGGAAGGCGATATTCAGCGCTCGGAGGATCATCGGCCGCGTCGCCTGGTGCCGACCCGCGCCACCCGCGAAGTCCGGCTCTCCCTGTGCGTATCCTTCAGAATCAGGCGACGAACGTCAAGCGCTGAATGGCCGTGGGGCCTAAGTGGCCCCGGTCATAAATACGGTCGCATTCAAGGCCGGGACCACTACGGTTGGGCGGTGTGGGGGATATTGAGCCCGAACTTCTGGATGCGGTACCGGATCTGGTCGCGGTTCAGTCCCAGCAACATGGCGGCGCGTCCCTGGTTACCGCAGGCTCGCTCGAGGGCCTGAATCACCAAATCCCGTTCGAGTTGCTTGAGGTCGAGCCCGCTGGCGGCGAGCCGCACGCGCGGCGACAGCGTGGGGAAGTCATCGAGGGTAAGCACGTCGACATCGCCGAGCATGGCTCGCTCGACGGTATTGCGTAACTCACGGACGTTACCTGGCCACGAGTAGCGCTCCAAGGCCGCGAAGACCTCCGGGTTCGCGCCCCGCACGTGCTTCCGACACTCTCGGTTGAAATGGTCGATGTAGTGAGTGGTCAGCACCGCGATGTCATCGGTTCGATCGCGTAGCGGCGGGAGCCGCACCGACAGCGGGTTCAACCGGTAGAACAGGTCCGCTCGAAACGTCCCGTTGTCGACCGCCTCCTCGAGGTTCTTGTTGGTGGCCGCGATCACCCGCACGTCGACGTGAACGTCCTCTAGACCACCCGGCCGCCTGAATGTTCTTTCCTCCAAGACGCGTAACAGCTTCGCTTGTAACCAGGGCGCCATCTCCCCGACGTCGTCGAGGAACACCGAACCGCCGTTGGCTGATTCGAAGAGGCCGCGTCTCGGTCGCCGCGCGCCGGTGAACGTCCCGCGCTCATCGCCGAACAACTCGCTCTCGAGCAGCGTGTCGGTCAGCGCGGAACAGCTCACGCTCAGGAATGGCCGCGTGGTCCTGTCACTCGTGTCGTGGATTACCTTGGCCGCCAGCTCCTTGCCGGTGCCGCGCTCGCCGATCAGCAGGACGGTCGAGGCGCGACTGGCCGCGATCTTTGCGAGCAGATCTCTGACAGCCTGCATGGTGGGCGAGCAGCCAACGATCCGGTCGAGCCCACATGGTTGTGCTTGATTGGCGCGTAGCGCTCTGACGTCCCGTCGCAACCGGGTCATCTCGACCGCTTTCCCAACGAGCAGCATCAGCTCTTCCAGGTTGAACGGCTTGGTGATGCAGTGGTAGGCGCCTCCCGTCGTCACCTCGACCGCCGAGTCCACACTGGAGCACGCGGTCAGCAGAATGACCAAGGTGTCGGGGCCGTGCCGCCCCATTTCCCTCAAGACCGCGAGGCCGCTCGTGTCTGGCAGGCTGTAGTCGAGCAACACGAGGTCGACACCATCTGTAAACAGTTTGAGCGCTTCTCTTCCCGTGCCGGCCTCCAGTGTGCGATAGCCATCCCGGGTAAGACGTTCGACGAGCGACCATCGGACCAAGTGATCGTCATCGACCACAAGGACCGTCGCTCTGCTCGCCCCGGACGACTGGCTCAGGGGCTCACCGAGAGGGCTTGCGGCCGTGGCGGTACGATCCAGCATGTCAGTCATGGTTGACGGGAGGGACCTCGGGGAACGGAGGGGTTGCCACAGTGAGGGCGATCGAGCGCGTGATGAACACGACCTGAAGTTGCTTCAGCGTCATGGTCGGCCTCTCAACGGTTCACACTAGCCTCTCCTGCGCCAGTCAGGGTATGACCACGGTCATGTGCTGCCGTGGCGGACAAGTTGATTCTCGAGGTGAAGCAGTGTGCGGTGTGAGACTCGGGATGCGGTTAGGTGGAGGGTGCTCGGCAGCGACTCGTGACGTCTCCTCTCGCCGGGAAACCGGCACGGTGCTTGCAGCAATGCTTGCATTGGAGGCTTTAAAGGGTGCAGACCTTTTTCTCAACGAGTGGGGTGGATCAAGTGCGAGCAAAGCTCTCCGTCGTAGCGGCCGGCATCGGTCTGCTGCTGGTAGCTACAGCACCGTTGTGGGCACATCACTCGTTCTGGGTGGAGTTCGACGTGAACCAGCCGGTCGTCCTGAAGGGAACGATCACGAAGGTGGAATGGATCAATCCGCACGCATGGCTCCACCTCGACGTAAAGTCGCCTGACGGCGCCGTGGAAGCATGGATGATCGAAGGTGGTTCGGCGGCCGCGCTGCTCACGCGCGGCTTCACGACGCGTACACTTCTTCCCGGCATGGTCGTCAGCGTCGAAGGGTATCGGTCCAAGAACCGTGCCCTGAGGGCAAACGGCGGAGACATCACGTTCGCCGATGGGACGACACTCTTTTTCGCCTTTTCGAAGATGTAACAGCCTCGAGAAGCGAGGCGGTGCGGGGCGCAGCTACGCCAGGGGGGCGGCCTTGATACGCACGCGCTCCGCCTGAATCGTCTTGTTCAATAGGCTGACGCAGGCATAGAGCGCACGAAGAGTCGGCACCTCGACGCCGGTCACATCCGCCAGCTCCACGACGACGCCCAGCATGCCATCGACCTCGAGTGGCTTCCCCGCCTCGACGTCCTGCAGCATCGAGGTCTTGTGCTTGCCAACGCCTTCTGCGCCGGCGATGCGTCGCTCCATCGGCACCCGGAACCGAGCGCCGAGGCGCTCGCCGATCTCCTGCGCCTCGGTCATCATTGTCGCGGCCAGTTCCCGTGTCTGCGGGAACTGACAGATGTCGACCAAGGTTGCGTGCGTGAGCGCGCTGATCGGGTTGAACGTCAGGTTTCCCCAGAGCTTCAGCCAGATCTCCGAGCGAATGTCATCGAGGATGCGGGCCTTGAAGCCGCCCTGTTCGAACAGGCCGGAGACCATCCGGACCCGTTCTGTGTCACGGCCATCGAGCTCTCCGACCGGAAACTTGTTGCCCTCGATGTGCCGGATGACCCCCGGCTCGGCGATCGACGCGGCCGGGTAGGCGATACAGCCGATGAGCCGCTCTGGGTCGATGGCGTTGAAGAGCACCCCGTCCGGGTCGACCGTCTCGACCACCCGGCCGGCGTATGACCCGCCCAGTTTCTGGAAGTACCACCACGGGATACCGTTTTGCAGCGTCACCAGCACCGTGTGCGGTCCAAACAACACCGGCAGGTCGCCGACGACCGCAGTGATCTGATGCGCCTTGAGCGCGAGCAGCACCACGTCCTGTGCGTCGAGGTCGGCGATGCGGTCGGTTGCCTCGAGGTCGGTCGCGACGAGCTCCTTCTCTGCCTCTACCAGCTTCAACCCGTTGGCCCGGATCGCCGCCAGATGCGGACCGCGCGCGATCGCCGACACCTCATGCCCGGCCCGCGCGAGCCGCACCGCCATGTATCCCCCGATAGCCCCCGCTCCGACGACGCAAATCTTCATGTAAACTCATCCGTCCGCGGGTCTGAAGACCCGCGGCTACGCATCGTTCAGACCGCCCCATCCGCCTTGGCGGCGGCAATCGCGTCTTCGTCCATCCCGAGCACGTCGCTCAGGATCTCGTCGGTGTGCTCGCCAAGTAGCGGTGAACGTCTGACGTCGGCTGGCGAGTCCGACAGCTTGACCGGGTTCCCCACAGACAGATACGGGCCACGCGTGGGATGCTCGACCTCCACCACGGTCCCGGTCGCCCGCAGGGACGGCTCCTCGGCGAGCTCCTTCATCGACAGGACCGGTCCGCACGGCACGTTCAACGGGTTCAGGATTTCCATCACCTCGAACTTCGGCTTGGTCTTCGTCCACCGCTCGATCTCGCCGAACATCCGGTCGATCTTAGGCAGACGCGCCGCGGGCGTGTTCCACTCGGAGTCGTCGAGCCAGTCCTCGTGCCCGATCGCCCGCGCCAGACCATCGAACGCCGCCGCCTGCGCGATGATGTAGATGTAGGCGTCGGGGTCGGTCTCCCAGCCCTTGCATTTGACGATCCACCCGGGCTGACCGCCGCCCGAGGCGTTGCCGGCCCGCGGCGTCGCCGCACCGAATGTGCCGTTTGGATACTGCGGATACTCCTTCAGTGGCCCATGGGCCAATCGTTGCTGGTCCCGCAGCTTGACCCGGCACAGGTTGAGGACGCTGTCCTGCATCGCGCAGACAACACGCTGTCCCCGGCCGCTCTTCTCGCGCTGGAAGAGCGCCGTCACAATGCCAAGCGCGAGATGCACCCCGGTGCCCGAGTCGCCGATCTGCGCGCCAGCGACCACCGGCGGTCCCTCGGGGAACCCGGTCGTGCTGGCGCCGCCTCCGGTGCATTGGGCGACGTTTTCGTAAACCTTGCAGTCCTCGTAGGGGCCGGGGCCGAAGCCCTTGACCGACGCGTATATGATGCGGGGGTTGATCTCCTGAATGCGCTCCCACGAGAAGCCCATCCGATCGAGCGCGCCCGGCGCGAAGTTCTCCGCAATGACGTCGCACTCCGCGATCAGGCGGGTGAAGATAGCCTTGCCACTCTCGTGCTTGGTGTTCAAGGTGATGCTGCGCTTGTTGTGGTTCAGCATCGTGAAGTACAAGCTATCGACGTCCGGGATGTCCCGAAGCTGACTCCGCGTGGCGTCTCCCTTTCCTGGACGTTCGACCTTGATGACGTCCGCGCCGAACCAGGCCAGCAACTGCGTGCAGGTCGGACCCGACTGGACGTGGGTCATGTCCAGGATGCGTACTCCCTCCAGAGCTCTCATGTGCTCTCCGTGTTAAGGGCCCGCCACGGACCCATCCGGTCCGAGGGGTCTGGACCAGCGGGACCGAGTACGAGGACAAAGGTTGCGAAGCTCTCCTGCCTCTTGCCGCCTCGCGTGTCTCAGCTTCTCGGAAGTCTGATCAGCATGACTGCCCCGCTGCCACCCCCCGACTCGGCAGTCAGCGTGCCGTGATGCATCTCCACCACGCGCTTCGCCGTCGCGAGCCCCAAGCCGCTGCCACGGTGCTTGGTGGTGAAGAACGGCTCGAAGAGCTTGTCGCTCACGCCGTCGTCGAACCCTGGACCGGTATCACGCACCGCGATCTCGCACCAGGCATCGGTGGTCTCAACAGTCACGTCGACGCGCCCCTTCCCGTTCACGGCCTGCGCGGCGTTGAGCAGCAGGTTGAAGAGCGCGACCTGGATCTGTGCCGCATCCATACGGAGTGTCGGCCCCTCGTCCGACACCACGACCTCGACATCGGCCCATGCCGGATCCCGGCGCAGCAACGCCACCGTCCCAGCCAGCAGTGTCGTGACCGCCGACGGCGCCATCTTCGGCGGTGTCGGACGGGCAAACACGAGCAGATCCTGAACCATCTCGTTCAAGGCATCAATCCGGGTTTGGATGTCGTCGATGACCGCCCGCTCCTGGGCTCCGGCCTCCATCCGCCCGCCGATCACCTGCAGCGCGCCACGGATGCCGGCCAGCGGGTTCTTCACCTCGTGCGCAACCACGGCCGCCATCTCCCCCAACCGCGCTAGAGTCTCCTGCTCGCGCAACCTCGCTTCGGCGCGCTTGCGCTCGGTGATCTCGAACCGGATCGCCATGTACTGATACGGCTTTCCGTGGTCGTCGAGAAACGGCACGATCGTCGTGTCGACCCAGTAGATCTTGCCGTTCTTGGCTCGGTTCCGGACCTCGCCGTTCCAGACCTCCCCCCTCGCGATCGTGATCCACAGCTGACGGAAGAACTCTTTCGAGTGGTAGTCCGAGTTGATGATGCGGTGGTCCTGCCCCAACAAATCCGCCTCGGCGTAGCCGGAAATTTGACAGAACTTCTCATTCACGTAGGTGATCTTCCCCTCCACGTCGGTTGTCGCGACAATCGCCGACCGGTCGAGGGCGAACTTGGTGTCCTGGAGCTCTTTGAGGGACTCGTCGCGGTGGGACCGATCGCGGGCACCAGCGGCGGCCCGAGGGTTCAATGGCATCTGGCGTGACTCTTGCTGGACATCTTTCACCCGTGAGGTCGGGCGTGCGTAGCACGTAGGCCGCCGTCACGGTAGAGACTCAGCCCCCACGTGGCGGGGCTGCAAGCAGCATCACCCTCGCGATGCGGAATCGGCCGGCGTCCGCGCAGCCGGAGGCGCCGGGTCGCTTGGCACGAGGCGAACACCAGGATTCTAACAGACACCGCCACGATCGACCGGTGCAGAAGCTGCCGGAAATCCGTCATGCGAAGTATCCCGCACCATGTCACTGACGACGCGACCAAGGCGTCACATGGGGAAAACAACCCCCAACAGCAGCCTCGAGACGCACAGCTAACCGAGCCGGAATACGGTGTTGGCGCTGCTCCCCTGTATAATTCGCGCTGGATGTCCAAAGCAACGGTCCTGGTGGTCGACGACGAGCAGTTGATCCGCTGGTCTCTCGTGGAACGACTCTCACAGGACGGCTACCGAACGTTCGAAGCCGAGACCGGCGCGGAAGCGCTGGCCCAGCTCAGCGAAGGTATCGATCTGGTGCTGCTGGATTACCGGCTGCCAGACACCGATGGCCTCAAAGTGCTGAAGGAGGTCCGGCGCCGCGACCCGGACACGCTCGTCATCCTGCTGACCGCGTTCTCGAACGTGGCCACCGTGGTCGAGATCATGAAGGAGGGCGCGTATCACTACGCCACCAAGCCGTTCAATCTGGACGAGATAGCCCTGCTGGTGGAGAAAGCGCTCGAAACTACCCGCCTGCGACGCGAGGTCCGCGCCCTGCGAGCGACCCAGGCCGAGCCGTGGGGCATCGACCGGATCGTGGGCAACTCGCCCGTCATGCAGCAGATCAAGGACCTGCTAGTGAAGGTCGCGGCCAGCCCCGCCTCCACGGTGCTCCTGACCGGCGAGAGCGGAACCGGCAAGGATCTGGCGGCCAAAGTAATCCACTACGGCAGCAAGCGCGCCACGCAGCCGTTCATGAACATCACCTGCTCGGCGCTCACCGACACGTTGCTCGAAAGCGAGTTGTTCGGTCACGAGCGGGGCGCTTTCACCGACGCCAGGCAGCAAAAGCGAGGATTGCTGGAATCGGCCGATGGCGGTTCGGTGTTTTTGGACGAAATTGGCGAAATGGCGGCGGGACTTCAGGCAAAGCTGCTGCGGTTCCTGGAGGAAAAGACCTTCAAGCGGGTGGGGGGCGCACAGGACATCCACGTCGATGTCCGGATCATCGCCGCGACGAACAAGATCCTCGAAGATTCGGTCAAGAATGGGACCTTTCGGGAGGACCTGTATTACCGACTCGACGTGCTGCCCGTGCGGTTGCCACCGCTCCGTGAGCGGGCCGCCGATATCACGGTGTTGGCCAAGTACTACATCGACCAGTTCAATCACGAGTTCCGCAAGCAGGTGCAGGGCGCCGCGCCGAGGGTGTTCGAGGCGCTCGAGCGTTATCCCTGGCCTGGCAACGTCCGCGAGCTCCGCAATGCAGTCGAGCGGGCCATGCTCCTTGCTGAGGGTGACACGCTGGCACTTGAAGACTTCCCGATGCTTGGATCTCGCCCCGAGATGTCCGAGGGTGTCCAACTGGCGGCTGGCGGCATGAATCTCGAGAAGCTGGAGCGGGACCTGGTCGCGCAAGCGCTCGAGCGGACCCAGTGGAACCAGACGCGCGCCGCCGCGCTCCTCGGGTTGAACCGGGACCAAATCCGGTACCGCATCGAGAAATTCGATCTGAGCAAGCCCGAGCCGGCCGGTCATTGAAGAGGGCCGCCGGTTCCGTCTCCCACTATCACTTTCGTGTCTTCTCCAGACCTCTGGCCTGGCCCCGCCGCCTCAGCCGGCTGGCGCTGGCATACCTGTTGCTGGGTTTCCGGCAATTCTTGAAT
Source organism: Acidobacteriota bacterium (assembly GCA_002726085.1). GTDB lineage: Bacteria > Acidobacteriota > Vicinamibacteria > Vicinamibacterales > UBA8438 > NP936. Next base: position 1,937 of record PBRZ01000148.1, on the reverse strand, counting down.
GACTGTATGACGCACGGAGGAATCAGATGTCACAGACCGAGACCGTCCTGGCGAACCACCCACGGCTGGACCACGCCGCCCGAGACACGCCGGCGGAGACGTCGGGACGCCATCCGGACCATACGCCCGTTTCGCTCCCCCCATCGATGTCGCTCGACGATCGGCTGATCCAGCTTGAGTCGGGGCTGATTCGGTGGGCGCTGGGGCTGACGCGTGGAAACAAGACCAAAGCGGCCGCAATTCTCAAGATCAAGCGATCAACGCTCGGCGACCGGATCAGCCGATGCCGTCTGAACGGCTACGATCTGTAGGCTAGGCGTTCCGCGGAATATTCCATATTTACCGTGGAACAATTCACGAATGAGCCGCGCAGATTGAGGACCGGGCTCGCCGAACGCCGGTCGTCAGCGCCGCCCCGGACAGCCCGTGAGGAGGGTCCAAAGTCGCACCGAGACCGGTCGTGATCAGCGTCTCGCTCGGCCATCGCTAGGCGCGACGCTGGGAAAGATGGGTGGCTTCGCGTCAACTTGGACCGAGCCCTTCGCAGACCCAAGAGGAATGTAGCGACCGTCGATTGCAGCCGGACCAGCACCACAGCCTGTGAATGGTACCAAGCTTGCTACAACTTCAGGACCGGAGACGACGTTGTAGCAGCACGTCGGAGGCCCAGGGCGCACGCACGCGATTCGATCCCGGTGGTCCGTGGTACACGGAACACCAACCTGGGTTGACCATGGAGCACCCAGGGGCGACACTGCCGATCCTTCCCCCGGCAGCCCGTTGCCTCTGGGTCGCACCATCCCACCCTCACAAGAGATCTTCCCCGTGCGAGATCGGCACGACTGGATCAAGCTGGTTGATCGCCGCCTGGTGATGCGCAGCCCCCGCAAGGCGACGCTGTGAGAAGGACCTGCAAGCCCGACGAACGAAATAGAGACACGGCGCGCGCCGACCTCCGCCACGACGCCGTGGACCCTGACGTGCATCGGGCAAGAGCGCAGGTGTGGGGCGACCCGCCTCGCAGGACGACGAGCCACCGTGTCGACGCCGATGTGGAGAATCGACGGACCGGGTTCGACGCGGTCAGGACACCGTGTCGAGATAGGCGATGAGCGTCACGAACGCGCCGCCCCAACAGGCCAGAAGACCGACGCCGATGGCGGTGGAAACGCCGGCGACCATGCCGACCGCAGCGACAGCCGCGCCGGCCCCGGAAATCGTGCACATACGTTTGAGTCCAGCTGCCTGTTGTTCCGTCATCGGTTGCTGCCTCCCTTTTTCTCATCTGGAATAGCAACAGCCGTACCGCGAAAATGCCCCCCTGACAAGCAAAAGACTAGGTCCGACCACACACCTTGGACAATGATGCCTGAAATTTTCGGCATGACGGTGCGCGAAACTTCTCGCATGCAACTGCCAGTCAGGCCTTTGAAGCTAGACCGCCGACGGATTCAATGGCATTCTGCAGAGGCACGAAACTTGTTCTGTAGTAATCACGGTCGCCCGCCCGGACGTACAAGGAGCACCTGATGCAGGTCGTCAAAGAGTTGATGAGCGGGAACGTAACCACCCTGGGACGCAACGACCGGCTCTCGTTGGCCGAGGACCTGATGCATGCGTCCCGCATCCGTCATCTGCCGGTACTCAACGAAGGGGGCCAGCTGGTCGGCATTCTGAGCCAGCGGGACCTCTTCCACAGCGCGCTGGTGCGTGCGCTCGGATTCGGCACCACCGCCAAGGACAAGATGCTGCAGTCGATCGCGGTGAAGAACGTGATGACCGATCACGTCCACACCACGACACCGGACACTCCGGTAACCGATGCCGCCCGCGTGATGCTGACCCGCCCCCTGCGGCCGTTCCACTTGTTAAGAGAGAGCGAAGTTCATATGTAGCCCGACGCCTGGTGCTGGCGTGACGGCCTCCGGCGCTGGAGG
>PBRZ01000147.1 GCA_002726085.1 Acidobacteriota bacterium | reverse complement strand
GAATGAAGCGCTCTGCCTTTCCGTTCGTACGCGGGGTGTACGGCCGCGTGCGGATGTGGCGGAGCGCGAGCGCCTGGCAGGCGGCCCGAAAGCGGCGCGAGACGTAGCCACTGCCGTTGTCACTCATCACGCGGCGGACGGTGATGGCCCGTGCCGCAAACCACGCGACACTGCTAAGCAATGAACCGATGACGTTGGACCTCCCTTTCGGCATCGATGCACCCCCTCCAGTTCCGGAGGACAATCCGATGACACCGGCGAAAGTGGAACTGGGACGCCAGCTCTTCTTCGACGCCCGGCTATCCTCAGACGGCACCATCAGCTGTGCCACGTGCCACAATCCGGCCATGGGGTTCACCGACGGCCGCGAAACGAGCATGGGCGCCCAAGGGCAGGTGGGGGGGCGGAGCGCGCCAAGTGTCATCAATGTGGCCTATGCCCCGAATGTCTTCTGGGATGGTCGTGCTGCCAGCCTGGAAGAGCAAGCCATTGGGCCGATTGCCAACCCCATCGAAATGGCGAACACGCACGAGAACGCGGTCGCCCGGCTGAACTCCTGCCCGGGCTATCGGGAACAATTCGCGCATGTCTTCGGCTCTCCCGAAGTCACGATCGAGAACGTCGGCAAGGCGATCGCAGCATTCGAGCGGACCATCCTCGCCGGCAATGCGCCCTGGGACCGGTTCATAAACGGAGACGCCGGCGCTTTGTCGGAGGAGGCCCGCAGGGGCTGGGATCTGTTTCAGAATAAGGCGAGCTGTGTCCGCTGCCACGCAGGCTTCAACCTTACCGACAATCAGTTCCACAATATCGGTGTTGGATTCGACGGGCCCGACCCGGACCTTGGACGGTATGAGGTCACAGGGGTTGACGGGGATCAGGGACGCTTCAAGACGCCGACCTTGCGTGCACTTCGCTACACCGCCCCTTACATGCATGACGGCAGCGAGAGAACACTCGAGGACGTCATCGAGTATTACAATCGGGGAGACAATCCGAATCCTTGCCTGAACGAGCAAATGAAGCCACTCGAGCTCACGGCGCAGGAAAAGGCGGACCTACTGGCCCTACTCGATGCCTTCGAAGGCGGTGGTTGGATGGTTGCTGCGCCGATTCAGTTGCCGGCGGAACCCTAAAGCGGCAGAGGATCCAGCGAGTATGCAAGCAGAGAGCTATAATCCGGCTTTCCCATGTCTCTGGCCCTAGGATCCACCCTCGGTCCCTACAAGATCCTTGCCCAGCTCACCAGCGGCGGGATTGGGTTCGTCTGCGCGGCGCAGGACCCGCGCCTCAACCGCCAGGTCGCGCTGAAGATCCTCCCAGACGCACGGCCGCAAAGGCGTCTGCCGCCTTCACTCGATCGGCTTCAGCGGATACCCCGTCTCGTCCAGCGTCCACGCCGCCGACCTCTACGCTGACTTTGCTTTGCTCATGGGGACCTCCTCCCCTGGCTGCGAAGTCTCTCTTATGTCAAAGCCTCACTTGGTCCACATCTATTTGACGCCTCACACTGAAGCTCTACGAGCTGCGACGGGAGCCTGTCCTGCGAGAAGCGCGCGCGTGGTTCACCGGAGAGTTCGACCCCTCCACCTACGAGGAGCTGGTCCACGTGCTGCAGGGGGAGCGGAGCGCCTGGTTTCGCATGGTCGTCACCTACTGGGACATGGCGGGCGGAGCCCCAGCTGACCAGACGGGAGGACGGGCATCGGTGGGTCATCACACGCCTGACAGAACGCTCCAAGGTGAACGCCCTGGTGATCAGCCAGGGCGAAGAGAACGAGGCCACCGGGTCGGTCACCATCCTTCAGTCTCTTACCCTGGCCAGGTCATCGCCTTCATCGGTCGCAGAAAGAGCCTGATCCCAAGCACCAACACCGCCACGGAAAAGAGCCCGCACAGCCCTCCCCACACCCAGTACGGCAGGAGGAACGCATCTGCAATCTGTGCGACATCACTCGGCATGTTCCCGGCACCAGTACGTGCCACCGGTGTGAACAGGTAATCCCCACGCGAGAAGACACTCAATGCGAGCTGCACAGCGAGGAACACCAGACCAAAGCGGGCGACCCAGGTCGATCCGAATTGAACGATCGCCACGAGCAATCCACTGAATGCAAGCACGAATGCAACGCCGAACAGATTACGTACTACTAGCATGGTCACTGCGACGAGGACGCCGGCCAGCACCCCCATCGCGATACGAGCGCGCCGCTCCGTCCGGGCAGCGAGGAACAGTCCGCACGCCACACTCGCCGGGCCCACGAGGCCCCCTGCCGCGATGATGGCTCCTGCCGAGCGACTTCCGGAGTGCGCCGTTGCGGCGACACCGGACCCATCGGCGTACATCTGGAGCGAGACGAAGTCGCCCCCCACGATCACAGCGGCGAGTCCGTGACCGAGTTCGTGTACCAGCGTTGACAGCAGCATCAGCGGCCACCACACCCACTGGACACCTGGAATGTGCCGCAACGCCAGGCTACCAGCAATGCAGGCCAACAGCACTGCAATGGCCCCTTTGGGCGCGTCACCCTCGCTGGCGGGTCGATACTGCTGCGTAATGCGGGAAGTCGTCCTGATTCTCCTCTTCACCACAGTAGGCAAGTGGTGGATGCGGCCTGAGTTTGGCTGCGGCCTCAAAGCACGGGTCTTCGCGACACCCGCTCACCCCCGGTCAGTTGGACACGACAGCCGTCGTGTTGGTTGTACCTCCCCGACTCTTGCACGAGGCGGGCACGGGAACAAGACGACATGTGTCATTCTCTGTTCCTGCGGGCGAGGACAGGGCCCTGATCCCCATTTGCGGAGCTGTGCGGGGTCATGGTCCGGTCTCTCGCGCAGGATCGGGCCCTAATCCTGGCTGGTGGGTTCGGCCGAGGGCTATGATCCGTCTCTCCCATGTCTCTGGTCCCCGGCGATACCCTCGGCCCCCGCACGATCCGCGCCGAACTCGGCCTCGGCGGGATGGGCGTCGTCTACACCGCCCAGGATCCCCGTCTGAAGCGCCAGGTCGCCATCAAGCTCCTGCCGCCTGACCTGACCCGCGACGAGACCGCCAAGCAGCGGTTCCTTCAAGAGGCACAAGCGGCTTCAGCCCTCGACCACACGAACATCTGCACCATCTACGAGATCAACGAGACCGACGACGGCCAGCTGTACCGCGTGATGGCCTACTACGAGGGGGAGACGCTCAAGGAGCTGATCGAGCGGGGGCCGCTGGCGCTCAACCCGGAGTCTTCTTCCGCTCACTATGCTCAGGGGTGGGTCCACGCCCAGCGTGGTGCCCCACGCCAAGCTGTCCGGCACTGGCGCGAGGCCGTGCGACTGGAAACCAATCACGGCCAGGCCCACGCGGTCCTGAGCTACTGGCTCGCGGCTTCGGGGCACTTCAGCAGTGCCCGCCGCTACGCAGAGAGATACCGGGCACCTCGATCCGTTGCACCCGCTCTGCGCGAGCAGCCGCGGCTTCGTACCACTATTTGACGGGGAATTCGCGACTGCGCTCCATGACATGCAGCCGCTTCAACAGTCGTCCGAGCAAGGCAGCTCCCCTTTCGTGGTCTCGTTTGCGTGGATCCATGCTGCGAACGACGATATGGCCGAAGTCGATCGGCTCATCGACACGTTTGGCGAAGATCGGCCGGGACACGTGATGGGCGAGTTGATGTCGTTCTTGCGGTCCGCGTGGCGGGGGGAGGGTGTTCAGGCGCTCACTTGCGTGACTGAGCGGCTGGAGACGGCGGCGCGGTGGGACGATCTGTACTCCCTGTTCATGGCTGACGGTTACGCCTTGGTCGGTGACCTTGACCGCGCCCTGTTCTGGCTCGATCACGCGATCGACTATGGCATCTCGAACGTGCCGTTTCTCAGCGGGCACGACCCGTTCCTAGCGCCGCTCCGGTCTGACGAGCGATTCGCGGGACTCCTGGACAAGGCGAGCCGCGTGTCCGAATCGATCACAAGCTGAACGAACCAGGCCTCCCGCCTCCAAGCCCTCCCCCGACGCGTTCGGTCCCCGAAGTGGCGTTGCAGGCGGGGCTTCTGATCTCAGATGGGATTCTGAGGCCAGTGCCCGCCGCCCAGACCGCCGTCTCGGTATGATTGCCACCTCATCATGCCGGATCCCTGGCACCCGAACCGTGCCCGGACCAACGAGTGAGGAGAACTCATGAAGACCTGCCCGTTTTGCGCGGAGGAGCTTCAGGACGCAGCCGCAACTTGTACACGCTGCCGTCGTGAGCTGACAGCGAGTGGGCCATCCCAGCCGACAGCATCATCGCCACCCTTTACGCAGTCCATTGCCCTAGTGGTGGCCCTCGTGCTCGCGGCGGTGATCCTCGTGTTGTTTCTCCTCGCCGCCCCGGCCGCGAACTGAGCGAGGTCGAGATGAGTGGCAACGACGTCACCGTCGCTGGTTCATGCCCGCCTGACTCGCCAGTGAGTCCCTCAGGACAGGACACGGGTGCCTGCTGAGCTGTTGCCCACCCACCTCGAGAACGCTGACACCCGAATGTGGATTGAGCAGCGGGCTCCTTATCGGAGAGGCTTCACGAGACTCTTGCTGACGAGTGCCTGCATAGAGGGCTGGTCGTTTCGACCGCCTGTGTGCTGACTGGCCGCGGCCCGATCCCCGCCAGTCGAACCCTCGATGTCACCGTCCGGATCGCGCCGGACGCGAACCTGAACTGGCCTATCGCCGTCCAGGTGCTCATACTCGCGGACGAAACTGTTGTGGACGAACTGCAGGCCCTTTCTGCGCGGGAGTGGTTCGACAGGCGACACACGTACTTCCGCGACAAGCGACCTGACACGCAAACTTGCGTCGAGCCTGGCACGGTTGACATCGTCGAGGAACCTGACCGCTGTTTCTGGGAATGGTCCCCGGGCAGCAGGTCGCCGATCAGATCAAGCTGACCTACCGACCGGGTGCGCAGTGGGCCATCGTGTTCGCGGACTATCGCACGCCGGGAGACCACCGGTGGCTGGTTGATCTGCGCAAGGTCTTCACACTGGTGCTTGGGGAAGACGACTTCACGGTCCAGCCATAGGCTGAGCGCGAACGTGCCTTCTCCAGGGGCATTTCTGTGCAGGGTGGGGTGGAGCCGGGGTCCGCTTGCGCGTACAATTCGCCGATGCTCACGGTACATAGTTCATGGCCCTGACCGCGGGCACCCGTCTCGGCGTCGACCACGTTCCTGCCCTGATGAGCGAGGGCGACATGGGCTGATCTGTGCCGGCGTGCGGCTTCTTCCGGATGACATCGCTGTGGTGAGGTATAGGAGGAGGGTGTGTCAATGAGGCACTTCGGTCTGCTGCTCGCCTTCGTTCTCGTCGCGGTGCCCGCTGCGCAAGTACAGGACGCGGGCAAGTTCTTCGACTCCAACGGCGTCCAGATTCACTACGTGGACAGAGGACACGGCGTGCCGGTCGTGCTGCTTCACGGGTTCACCGGCTCGTCCGCGCGACACTGGAAGGCACCAGGCGTGATGGAGGCACTCGGGACGGCCGGCTATCGCGTGATCGCCATGGACTGTCGTGGGCACGGGCAGAGCGGCAAGCCGCGCGATGCCGGCCAGTATGGGCTGGAGATGGTCCGAGACGTAGTCCGCCTCCTCGACCACCTGAATCTCGAGCGTGCCCACGTCGTTGGCTACTCGGTGGGCGGGGCGAGTGCCAGCCAACTTCTCGTGCGTCACCCCGATCGCCTCCAGACCGTGACGCTCCTCGGTTCGGGATGGGAGGGTGAGGACTTGGGCGCCCTCACGTCGCAGTTTGAGGAGCTCGCCGAGGGTTTCGCACGCGGCGACGCGAGCGCGCTCATTCGAGCGGCGACATCGTCCGATCAGGATGGGCCAACGGACGATGAAGTTGCTGCGTTGAACGCGTCGCTGTTCGCTCGTAATGATCCTCAGGTGCTAGCGGCCGTGGCTCGAGGCCTCCCGCCGCTCTTTGAGATTTCAGGTGACAGTCTCCGGGTCGCGACGCTGCCCGTCTTGGCGATCATCGGCGAGCACGACGACAACAACCTCGAAGCCGTGAAACGAATGGCGGGGGTGGTGCCCGGCCTCGAGGTAGTCGAGATCCCGGGCGCCAGTCACGCGACGAGCGTCAGGCCGTCTGCCGAGCATCTCGTGGCGTTTCTCGACAAGCACCGCGCCAACTAGCAGCATAGTCATGGCCTTGGCAGTCGGCACGCGCCTCGCCCACCACGACCTGACCGCCCTCCTCGGCGAGGGCGGCATGGTGCTGCTCGTTCTTCGTCTTCGGCGGGATCGCAGCGCCGCGGTGACGGATGAGGCTCTGCGACAGCCACGAGCGACTAGTAGTCTTTCATCAAGTCCATGCCAGCGTACAACGACGCGACGTGGTTCCCGTATCCGTTGAACAGTGACGTGTCACGTCTGAAGAAGTCGCCGATCCGGCGCTCGGTGGCCTGGCTCCACAAGGGATGATCGACTGCCGGATTCACGTTGGCGTAGAAGCCGTACGACGGTGGCTCCTGCTGCTGATACGTCCCGACCGGCTGGTTCTCGAGAAAGCTGAGCCGCACGATCGACTTGATGCTCTTGAAGCCGTACTTCCACGGCACGACGAGGCGAATCGGCGCGCCATTCTGGTGTGGCAACGTCTCGCCGTAGAGGCCGACCGCCAGTATCGTCAGCGGATGCATCGCCTCGTCCATCCGTAGTCCTTCCGTGTAGGGCCAGTCGAACGGCAGGCGGCGGCTCCGGGGCATCCGGGTCCGGTCGTAGTGACTGTCAAACGCGATGTACCGGGCGTTCGCGGTCGGCTGACAGCGCGCGATGAAGTCAGCCAACGGAAGCCCGACCCACGGAATGACCATCGACCATCCCTCCACGCAGCGATGGCGGTAGATCCGTTCCTCGAGCGTCTGTCCGTCGAGCACGCGCTCGAGAGAGTAGGTGCCCGTCCGCTTACATGCGCCCTCGACGACGACGTTCCAGGGCTTGGTGACCAGGTTCGCGGGGGCGAGCTCGGACGGCAGATCCTTGTTGTCACTTCCGGCAAACTCGTAGAAGTTGTTGTATGAGGTGACGTCGTCCCACGGTGTGGGGGTTTCGTCCGTGCTCAAGGGGCTCTTCCGTACACCGGGAAGCTTCGGTCCATGGGGTGCCGGCCTGCCTGCGGCGAGAACCGTCCTGCGAGCGAGCCCCGTGGTCATGACGGCTACAGTGGACGCTGTGGCGGCTCGCATGAACCGGCGCCTGTCGACGGACGGAGCATGATCTGGAAGACCGGCACCGACGAGGCGCGACGATGTCTTGCTCACGTTGAGTCCACCATGGCTTCTGGCTGCGAACGAGCGCAGCAGCCTTGGGGCATTCTACACACTGAGTGTCCAGCGGCTCGCCACACCGGAAGACTAGCGCGGGGCGTGCACTTTTCGCCACAGCGGATGGCTGTGCGCACGTGGAATCCGCCAGGTACAGAAGGCGGGTCCCGCTCGGCTAGCCAGGCACGGCTGCCGACGGGTCCCGGTTCTCCCCACTGTTCCCGTATAATTGGCCGGTTCTCTCAGGCCACGAATGTCTCTGAGTCCCGGCGCGCGCCTCGGGCACTATGACGTCACCGTCCTCCTTGGCGAGGGGGGTATGGACCAGGTCTGGCAGGCGACCGACACGCAGCTCAACCGCGATGTCGCAGTGAAAATCCTCCCCGACGCCTTCTTGCGGCCGTACCCCGGGAGGTTGCCAGTTTTCCAGCGGCGCAGTCGGTGAGGCTCGTCTTAGGTCGACCATGCTTCCAGTTCGCGCGTTCCGAGGTGCAATGTGCAGCAGCGACACGCGTCGGCGACATTGAGTCATCTGTGGCCGGTGGTCATGATTGTCCTCTTCGCGCCTCAGTTCACGACAACCGCGCCGTCCGCCCAGCGGTCCGACGGACACCTCAACTCGGTGGTCGACAAGCTCGCGCGGGGTGAGCGCGTGTTTGGCGTCAGCACATACGACCTGTCGCTCGAGAACGCGCGGTCGCTCGCCCGGTCCGACATCGACTATGTCTATGTCGACATGGAGCACGGGCCGATGGACTTCGCGGCGCTCCAGACGTTCTTGCTCGGGTTGACCGATAAGGCCACCATAGCTGAGAGCGGCAGCGCGCGGCAGCCGGTGACGCCGCTGGCCCGCATTGCACCCTATGGCCGCGAGTCATCGCAGTGGGCGGTGAAGCAGGCGCTCGACATCGGGTTGATGGGCATCATTTTCCCGTCGATCGAGACCCCTGAGCAGGCCCGGAACGCCGTGAGGTCGATGCGCTATCCGCAACGACGCGGGGCACCCTACATGGAGCCGCGCGGTCTTCGGGGGTCCGGACCGGGGGCGGCGGCCTGGTTCTGGGGGCTCTCGACGACCGATTACGTCCGTCATGCCGACACGTGGCCGCTGAACCCCGAGGGCGACCTGCTGGCGCTCATGATGATCGAGACCGTCGACGGTCTGCGCAACATCGACACGATTGCTTCGGTGCCGGGCGTTGCGGGCTTCTACCTCGGCCCGAGCGACCTCTCCAATTCGCTGGGGCTCCCGCGCAACGACCCGGAAGTGGAGGAGGCGATCCAAACGGTCGTCGACGCGTGCCTGGCGCACGACATCGCCTGTGGCATCACCGCGAGTGCGCGTGATATGCCGCGACGGATTGAGCAGGGCTTTGCGATTCTGGGCGGCGGGCGCGCCGGAGGCGGGCTGCCGACATCGGTCGACGCGGCGGTGCAGGCAGGCCGGGCCGTGCGAAACTGACACGCTAGAGACTCCGACTCGTCCCTCCCGTCCAGGGTCACGCTCCGGTCGCATTCCCGACAGAACGCGCCGAGGGTGAAGGCCTGGTGCTCGGCTAGGGTGCGGAGGGCGACGGGACCGGCGGACTCGGTCAGTCTCTCGCATCACCCTGCTCCGCCTTCAGATCCCGCAGCAACCGATCGAACGCGACCCCGTAGGAGTCGTGGTCCTTCCAGTTCGAGAAGTCGGTGATGTGTCGCTCTCCGGACGTGTTTCGCCCACGTCGTAGTCTTCATCGGGTTGGCGCATCGTCCTGAGCTTTCTCCTGAAACGGGCCACCAGTGGGTTCGCAACAGGGATGCCGACAGCCGGTGCCTTTATTTGTTCGCAATGGCGCCTGTGGCGTGGCAATTCCTGCGGGTTCCACTGGTGGCCCTCAGTGCAGATAACGCCGACTCGGGGAGAACCGAACGGTGTCGTGAGGCTGCTCGGGCGGATCCTGCCGGACGATCCGGTTGAACGTGACGGTCGGCGCGGCGCAGCAGGGTTCAAGCTGCAGGCGCGATAGGTCGATTACGCGGGAGGAGGATCCTGAGAGCTTGCCGAATCCGCGCTCTACGATGTGGGTAGCACATGACTAAGTCATTGTTAGTCGGCCTCGGACTGGTTGCGGCATCAATCAGCTACATGGTCGGAGCGTCACACACGCCGGTCATGAATGTAGCCGTGCCCGTAGTGTTCGGCCTTGTGGTCATGACCTTCGGTCTCCTCCAGCGACAAGGACAACGGTCCGAGCTCCAGGCGCGTCTGACTCCGGACGAGTCTGCGCGAGGGCAGATGCCGCCGGAGACCGTAACGATGCTCACCGCGCTCGCCGAAGAGCTGCGGGCCGCGCCGCGGCGCGTTGGTGTCGCACTCATCGTGTGTAGCCTCTGCTACATGGCGGCGGCGATTGGCGGAAGTGTCGTCAGCAGGCCCGGACAGTCTGGACCGCGACCGTTTCCTTGGCCGGCTGGCGATCCGCCCCAGAACGCCACGACCGCGCTCGAATGGATCAGCTTGCAGGAAGGGCTTCTTTCTCTCGGCTTTAGCGGAGAACAGGTCCTCCAGGTTTACGCCTTGGACCGTCCGGCTTCCCCGGGCCAGACGAAGGAAGACTCAGAAGCAACGCCCTCGCCAGTCGCCCTGGAGACGGTCAAGACGACGCTCCCGGACGAGCCCTCCGGGGACATGACCCTCCAAGATCGTCTCAAGATCATTCTCGGTGATCGCGTGGAAGTATCCAGATCAGAACGATGACGTCCGCATCATCCTCGTCCTGAACTGGTTCGATGCACTCCAGCGCCTCGTTCCCACCTCGTAGCCATGCAGTGCTACCTCGTCCAGCCGTAGGCGAAGCGAGCTAGATCCAGCGTCGCACCAAGCTCTTATAGCTGAGATAGGCTGCGCCGAACTTCTCCTCGAGGTACGCCTCCTCGTGCCGCACGGCCGTGACGTACACCACGGCGAGGACAACGGGGACCAGGGCGATGATCCAAGCGCTTACCAAGGCG
>PBRZ01000146.1 GCA_002726085.1 Acidobacteriota bacterium | reverse complement strand
TCTTACCTGGGCGCCGGAGGAACGATTCGCAAGCCGGCGTCCTATGACGGCAAGGTTGTCTTTGAAGGGGAGCTTGGTATCGTGATTGGGCGCGAGTGTCGCGCGGTGTCGGAAGTCGAGAGCGAAGTCCACATCTTTGGCTATACCTGCATCAACGACGTCACGGCCATAGCCATTCTCGGAAAGGACCCGTCGTTTCAGCAATGGACGCGTGCCAAGAGCTTCGACACGTTCGGGGTATTCGGTCCGGTGGTCGCCACGGGTCTCGACCCGTCAGAGTTAACCATTCGAACCATTCTGAACGACCAGGAGCGTCAGCACTATTCGGTGAGCGATCTCTTCTTCCAGCCGGCACAGATCGTGAGCATGATCTCGCGGGACATGACATTGCACCCGGGCGACGTCGTCTGCTGCGGCACGTCGGTTGGAGTCGGCTCCATGAAACCGGGAAGTGTCGTCGAGGTCACCATTAACGGCGTCGGGTCGTTACGCAACCGATACGAAGTCTGACGCCTCGAACCGGTTCAACACATCTCATCAACAAAGGCTCGCCTCATGACCAAGTCAGGAACAACGATGCTGTGTGTGGCCATACCCCTGGCATGCGGGGCTGTCGGACTCACCGCTCAGACGACGATCCCCACCGTGCGCGTCGAACGCCTGCTCGATGCGCCAATCATCACGCCCGAGCTCGATCCCAGCATCGGTGAGAATATCCAGGGGCCGTCGCTGCTTCGCGTTCCCGACTGGGTCGAAGATCCACTTGGCGCCTACTACCTCTACTTCGCCGATCACAAGGGCCGGTATATCCGGCTGGCGTATGCCGACGACCTGCTGGGACCGTGGCATATTCACACGCCGGGTAGTCTGCAGATTGCCGATTCACACTTCCTCACCGAGCCACCCGAGGTGTCGCCGGAAGAGGCCGAGCGACTGCGCGCGGCGCGCGCGGCACGGGGCGTCGCTGCCATCTCCCACGATGCGGTTACCGAGGCGACGACACCCCACATCGCGTCGCCCGACGTGCACGTCGACGACGCCAACCAGCAGATCGTCATGTATTTTCACGGTCTCGACGGCGTGAGCCGGCAGGTGTCGCGCGTGGCCACGTCCGGTGACGGGATTCAGTTCGAGGCCAGACCGGAACGGCTTGGGCGGACGTATATGCGGGTATTCCAGCACGACGGCTTCACTTATGCCATGTCGATGCCGGGTCAGTTCTACCGGTCCAGGAACCCACTCGCAGGCTTCGAAGAGGGGCCGCGTCTCTTCAACGGGAGCATGCGTCATTCGGCGCTCCTGCAACGTGGGAACACCCTCTTCGTCTTCTGGACCCAGGTCGGGGATGTCCCAGAGCACGTCATGCTGAGCACGATTGATACCTCTGGCGACTGGACGACCTGGTCTCAGACGCCTGGCGTCGAGGTGTTGCGACCTGAATTCGATTGGGAGGGCGCCGACGCGCCTCTCGAGCCGTCGGTACGGAGCACCGCCTACGGCCACGTCAACCAGCTTCGCGACCCGGCGATCTTCGAGGATGCCGCGAGCGGACGGGTCTTTCTCCTGTATGCGGTGGCGGGAGAGAGCGGCATCGCTATCGCCGAAGTGCATATCGACCGGTAGACCATCCTCGTCCTGGAAGACCAGTCGTTCAAATCGGTCAAGATTGTTAGGACTCATGACGCCCGAAACACCTGCTCTCGACACCACGACACTCTCCGTACAGCCGCTGTTTCGTCCGTTGCGCTGGGGCAGTCGTGACCTCCACAACCGAGTCGTCATGGCTCCGATGACCCGCAGCCACTCTCCAGGGAAGGTGCCGGGGCCGGATGTCGCCGCGTACTACCGGCGCCGGGCGGAGGGTGGGACGGCGCTCATCATCACCGAAGGCGTCAACCCCGACCATCCGGCGGCGACCGGACATCCGAGTGTTCCCGGTCTCTACGGCGACGAGGGCCTGGCTGGCTGGAAGCATGTCGTGGATGAGGTGCATGCGGCCGGTGCGGCGATTATTCCGCAGCTCTGGCACTGTGGGTCGGTTCGCACGCTGGGGATGGAGCCCGACCCGACGGTGCCCGGCTTCGCGCCATCGGCCATCCCTCATCCGGCACACAGCGACACAGGCGAGACGCCACACGAGATGACGCCGGGCGACATCGACGAGACGATTGCCTCGTTCGTCCGAGCGGCGGTCTCGGCACGCGAGCTCGGCTTTGACGGCATCGAGCTACACGGCGCGCACGGCTATCTCGTCGACCAGTTCTTCTGGGAGGTCACCAACCAGCGCTCCGACCGGTATGGCGGGTCGCTCGAGAAGCGGCTCACGTTCGCCGTCGACCTCATCGGGGCCGTACGTGCGGCGGTCGGTCCCGAGTTTCCGATCGTGTTCCGGTTCTCGCAGTGGAAGCGGGCGGCCTACGACTACAAGCTGGTCAAGACCCCGTCGGAGCTCGAACGTTTCCTGACGCCACTCGTCGAGGCGGGTGTCGACGTCTTGCACGCGAGCACGCGGCGCTTCAACGACCCGGAATTCGACGGCTCCGATCTCAATCTCGCCGGTTGGGCCAAGAAGATCACCGGGCTACCCGCCATCACGGTTGGCAGCGTGGGTCTCGATCTCGACTATGTCCAGTCCCGTAGTGGTGGCGACGCGCACAAGGTCGGCATCGACGCGCTCATTCGGCGGCTCGAGCGCGACGAATTCGATCTCGTGGCCGTGGGACGGGCTCTGCTCTCCGATCCGGCGTGGGCGGCGAAGCTCGAGGATGGGCGGGAAGAGGAGATAGTCGCGTTCGAACGCAAGCACCTGACGATCTTCGAATAACGCGGGCGGTTGGCCTGGGACTACTGAGGGCACTGGATCGGCCGGATCCCCACCATGTCGGCACCGACGTTGATCCCGAGCCCGAACATCGTCACCATCGTCAGAACGAGCATCCCTGTCATGCTGGTATGACGCCCTCATCGGTATGTCCGGTTCGGACGCGCGCCCCGGGACTGACCGACGAAGGATGCGACGAAGCGGTGGGAACGCGATATCCTTGAGCCCCACTTGGAGGTCAGATGACGAATCGGCTGATCCGGGCATTCTTCCTCGCGGCGACCGCCGCCACCATCGGCGCCTGCAACGTCGGCGAGGCCACCGAGACCGAGAACCTGCCGGCGGCGGATGCGTGCGCGGTCATTGCGCGGGCGTCGCTCGGTTTGCCGCAGACGACCATCACGATTGCAGAAGAGGTCACGGCGCCCTTTACGCCGCCGGAGACCTTCGACTCGCGTGGCTTTACGGTCGAAGATGCGTCGTTCTGCCGCGTCGCCGGCGTGGCGAGCCCCGAGGAGGGCTCCGAGATCAAGTTCGAGGTCTGGCTGCCGCACGCGGACCAGTGGAACGGGCGGTTCCAGGGAATCGGGTCGGGAGGCTCGGCGGGTGCCATCCGCTACCGCCAACTGGCCGCCGCCGTGGACGACGGCTACGCGGCCGTGGCGACCGACAATGGGCACACGAGCACGAGTAGCTTCGATGGCAGTTGGTCGCTTGGCCATCCCGTGCGAATCGTCGATTTCGGGTATCGGGCGCAGCACGAGGCCACCCTGGTCGGCAAGGCGGTGACCAGTGCCTACTATGGTCGCGAAGCCGACTACGCCTATTTTGTCGGGTGTTCGCAGGGCGGTCACCACGCGCTGATGGAGGCGCAACGCTTTCCCGACGACTATGACGGCATTGTGGCCGGCGCACCGGCCAACTACTGGCTCGGGCTGATGACCGGCGAGCTCTGGGCGGGGCTTGCCACGACGCAGGTGGCAGGCCAGGATCTGCCCCGCGAGAAGCTGCCGGTGCTCGGCGCCGCGGTGCTCGCCGCCTGCGACGCGATTGACGGGCTCGAAGATGGCCTGATCGACGACCCGCGTGCCTGCGACTTCGACCCCGGCGTGTTGCAGTGTGCTGGGGCGGATGGATCGGATTGCCTGACCGAGGGACAGGTGGCGGCGGCGCGCGCGATCTACGGCGGGCCCGTCCGTCCGAGCACGGGCGAGCGGCTGTTTCCCGGCTATGCGCTGGGTAGCGAATACTTCGAGGCGCCGAATGGTCTCGGTGGCTGGGCTCCATACTGGTCTGGCATCACGGAGCCTGGCGGCAGCACGGCCGCCTTCATGAAATACAGCGTGTTCGAAGACCCTGACTACGACGTCATGCAGTTCGACTTCGACGCCGATTGGGACCTCGCCAACAACCGGCCGATCGGAAATGACGAAACCCTGAGCTCGGCGCTCAACGCGATCGATCCCGATCTGTCGGCTTTCAAGGCCGGGGGCAGCAAGCTCATCAGCTATCACGGGTGGGCCGACCCGCTCGTCACCGCCCACAACGCCGTGAACTACTTCGAGAGTGTGATCGCCGAGCAGGGAAGTGTCGAGCAGACGACCGACTTCTACCGGTTGTTCATGGCGCCGGGCATGGCGCACTGCCGAGGTGGGCCCGGGCCAGACCGTTTCGATGCCGTGAGCGCGATCGAGCAGTGGGTCGAGCAAGGTGTGCCGCCCGACCAGCTGATTGCTTCGAAGATGGTCGAGGGTGAAGTGAGCCGGACGCGTCCGCTCTGCGCTTATCCACAGGTGGCCCGTTACACCGGGAGCGGCAGCATCGACGATGCCGCCAACTTCGCCTGCGTCGACCCGGAGTGAAAAAGAGACCGTGACTTCTCGGACGCCGTGTCTGTCACTCGCGGTGGTACTCGTGACGGCCAGCACGCTGGTCGCGCAGGCGCCTGACGGCGTGGTGCGCGAGAGCGATGAGCCGCCCGGGGTCGAGCGCAGGGTCAGCTTTACCGAGGAACAGGCCGAAGCCGGTCGGGCCCAATTCGAACGGAGGTGCGCCGCCTGCCACATGCCGGACGCCAACGGAGTTCTGCGGGCGCCCGGGCTGGTCGGGCGGAGATTTCTCAGCCGATGGGGCGACCGCCGGGTGCGCGACCTGTTCGTGCGGATGCGCTCCGGGATGCCGCCGGTCGGAGTGCGCCCGAGGGGCGATGGATTCGCCAATATTCTCGCGTATCTGTTGCAAGCGAACGGCGTGCCAACCGGCACTGAGGTCCTCGACCCGTTGAGTTACGGGAGGTTGGGACTCTCGCCGTGAGCCTTGCGGTGGTCTAGGGGCATTCCTCACTGGTAGCCAGTTCTTTCGGGGCCGTCCACTCCATCAACTGCTGGGGCTGCCGGCGGGGCACTTGACGAGTATTTCGGTAATATGCAAAATAACAAAACATGAACCTGGTATTCAAAGCACTCTCCGACCCGACGCGCCGACGCGTCCTGCAGCTTCTGCGCGAGCGACCGATGACCGCGGGTGAGCTGGCCGAGCAGTTCGTGCTGTCCAAGGCGACGATGTCGGGGCACTTCCATGTCTTGCGGGAGGCCGACCTGGTCGATGCCGACAAGCAGGGCACCACGATTACCTACCGGTTGAAACTGTCGGTGCTGGAGGACGCGCTGCTGGGTTTTACCGGTTCGTTCGGATTCGAGCTGAAGCTCGGTTCCACTAGCCCTTTGCCTCCCAACATCGTCAAGAGGGGCGTCTGACCATGCCGCAGCGGCCGCTGGCGTTTACGTGTGCGTCGATGCTGCGCCGCTGCTTCCGGAGGGCACCATTCTGCACGTGGTCGGCTACATGGACACCACCCCGGGCAACCGAAACGTCGCCGACCCGCGGAACTGGGGCGGCGGCGGCCGCCGGTCGGTTGCCAACATGTTCATCGACCTTGGAGAGGGGATCGCGCTGACCGACGAGCAGTTCGAGCTGGAAATGGGAAGGCGGCGCCTCCGTTTGAACCTCAC
The DNA here is from genome assembly GCA_002726085.1 of Acidobacteriota bacterium. Taxonomy (GTDB): domain Bacteria; phylum Acidobacteriota; class Vicinamibacteria; order Vicinamibacterales; family UBA8438; genus NP936. Next base: position 17,000 of record PBRZ01000146.1, on the reverse strand, counting down.
GGCGAACGATGTCGTCATCGGGTGCCCGCTATGCCAGGTGCGTTTCCCGTCGCAGGACGGGTTGACGGCCAGTCCATGACGATTGTCGGGGCCGGAAGTGGGGCAATGACCTTCAAACGACTTGTTCTTGCGGCGCTGGTAACGGTGTGGATTCCCCACGTGTCCAACGCGCAGCTCACCTACTCGCGCGGGCAAAGCGTGTCACCGGCATTCGAGGGGTGGTGGCAGAACGACGACGGGTCCTACACCCTCTTCTTCGGCTATATGAACGACAACTGGGAAGAGGAGTTCGACGTCCCGATCGGGCCGGAGAACAACATCTCGCCCGGTGCACCTGATCAGGGGCAGCCGAGGCATTTTCTGCCGCGCCGCAACCTGTTTCTGTTCGAGGTGCGGGTGCCGGCTGACTTCGGCGACAAGGAGTTGGTCTGGACACTCACGACCCACGGGAAAACCTTGCGGACCTATGGATCGTTGCGGACCGATTATCTGGTCGACAAACAGACGATTGCCACCGAGGTCGGAGCCAACCGTGGCAGTGTGAGCCAGGACTGGCAGTGGAACGAGCCGCCCGCGGTCAGGCTCGGCGTCGACCAGCCGCATCGGGTCCGTGTAGGCGAGCCGTTGACGCTGGTTGCCTGGGCGAGCGACGAGGACGGGATCCCGTCTTCGCGGCGGGCCGGTCTCACGCTGCGACCCAGGGCCACGCGGGGAGCTTCGCGCGAGCGTCACCCCGCCTATACGCCGCCGCGGCTGGTGGTGCCGGGAAACCCGAACGGGCTGCGGTTGTCGTGGTTCGTCTACCGGGGCAGCGGCCGGGTGACCTTTGATCCGGTGCAGATGAAGGTGTGGCAGGACACTCGGCCATACGCGAATTCGCCGTGGTCGCCGCCGTTCCGGGTCCCACCGGTCCCGCCGGACGGGAAATGGGAGGCGCAGGTTCGGTTCGACGAGCCTGGGACTTACGTGCTGCGCGCCCTGGCGAGCGACGGCGCGTTGTTCACCGCCGAAGACCTGACAATCACTGTCACGCCATGACGCGGGTGTGCCGGTCGGTGAGGGGGTTGCTCGGTCAATCGACTTTGCGGTATTTCCGGATGATCTGTCGATTGCGGCCCATCAGCAGAAACGTCCTTTCCGGGATGTCGTAATCCCAGCGCAGCACCTGATCCGCGTCTTCGAGAATGAGGTGGTCCCCCTCGCGGGTGATCTCGAATGTACGCATCGGGATCTCGGTTACACGGAGCGGGGCATCAGCGGGTGAAGGACCGCGCCGGTCTTCCGATCGGTCATATCCGTATGTCCAGGTCGATGGGCCCCAGTGGTAGGGGCCGTAGCCGGCAGTCGACTCGAAGCCGTCCGGGCCTTCGCGATGCCGCGTCGCCATCACCAGGCCGTCGTAGACCATCCAACGTCCGTCCATCTCCGGCGGGCGTAGCACACGGCCGTCGACGTGCCATTCGATCAGCTCCCAGGTCCCTTCGATGACGGCCCTGACCTCGGCAGGCGGCTGGCTGTCCTGCGCGACGAGGCGAGCCGGATGGGCGGTCACACCCAACGTAGCCACGACGGCCGCTACCCAAGTTCCGACGATCCGCTGTTGGTCCCTCATCCGGATCCTCCAGATCCTTTGGTCGATGGTGAGTCGGACTGATGAATGATGATACGTCAAGGTCGTTCGAGCGGCGGCCTTCCCAAACTGCCTATAATCGGCGGCGGAGGAAGCGCATGAGCAAACGATCACCGGTCGACCGCCGTGCCCAAGCCCTACTGGCAAGAGGGGTGGCTCAAGCAGCACGATCGGCTGGCGCAGGCGATCGCCGGTCAGACCGAGCGAGCTTCGCTCATTATCAGCGGCGATCTCCACGCCATCGGCGTCGGGAGGATGCATCGGGCGGGCCAGGTCAATCTGGCCGCCACACCGATCACCACGGTGCTGAGCGGCCCTGTTGGCACGCCCATCAGAGGATTCCCGTCGGTGGTTCGGGGGATTGGCGCGACCCCGCCGGCGCATCTCGATCTCGAAGAGTCCGTCGTGCCGATCGAGGAGCATGGATTCACACTGGCCGACTTTCTGCCCGACCGGATTGGGTTGCGGCAGTTTAGATGGGACGTGAACAGCCAGCCGCTCGACGCGATTGACCGGCTGGAGCCGTTCTTCACGACCGAGTTGCCCAGGTCTGTCTAATGTGCACACCGCGCCCGAAGAAGGCGGTGGGGGAGGAATGGTCATGGCCCCGAGTCGAAGAGATTTCCTGAAGAGCGCGAGCGTGGCGGGTGTCGCGGCGGTGGCTGGGGGCGCGGGTGTGGTTCGACCCCGTGCCGAACGGCAAGGTGGTCAGGACATCCGGATGGTCGAGACCCCGGTGCTCGATATCGGCTACGAGGAACATGGAAATAGCGGCGGGTTCCCGGTCGTGCTCCTGCACGGGTTCCCCTACGATGTGCGGTCGTGGGACGGCGTCGTGCCGCCGCTGGCCGATGCCGGATACCGGGTACTTGTGCCGTATCTTCGCGGGTACGGCCCCACCCGGTTCCGCGATGCCGCCTCGCCGCGTATGGCCGAGCAAGCCGCGATTGCACAGGATGTTATCGACCTGGTCGATGCGCTCGGGTTGGAGCAGGTGGCGCTGGCCGGGTTCGACTGGGGCAACCGTGCGGCCTGCATCGCCGCCATCCTGCACCCCGAACGGGTGCGGGCCCAGGTGGCCATCGGCGGGGACTCGGGGCAAAATACCGTGACACCCGGACGGTCCGCGTCGGCCGCGGCAGAGGCGCGTCTCTGGTATCAGTGGTACTTCAACACCGAGCGGGGCCGAGCGGGCCTCGAAGCCAATCGCCGGGATATCATCCGCTACCTGTGGGACACCTGGTCGCCCGGGTGGGAGTACACGGACGCGGCATTCGAGCGTTCGGCCCCCTCGTTCGACAACCCGGACTTCGTCGACGTCGTCATCCACTCCTACCGGCACCGTCATGTGAATGCCGCCGGGGAGGCACGTTTCCTCGCCGTGGAACGACGGCTGGCCGAGCGACCACCGATACTGGTGCCGGCGATCGTGCTCCGCGGGGCCGAGAGCGGGTTCGGCCGACCTTCATCGGACCCCACGGGCGACCAGGCGAGGTTTCCCGGGCTCGTTGCGCGGCGAATCGTCGACGGCGCGGGGCACGATCTGCCGGCGCACAGACCGGACGCGGTGTCGTCGGCGCTGCTCGAGCTGCTGGCCTAGTACCCTGGTCGCGGGTGGACGACCTGCAGTCACTTGCGTTTGAGTGCTCTGGCGTCTAGTGTGTTGGGACGGCAGCGGAACGACCGGTTGTAGCCGCACGTTACGGGAGATTGCAAATGCTGAAGAGATGCTTCGCAGCGGTCATCATGATGACCTTGGCACTCACGCTGGTGCCGGCGTCGGCGGTCGCGCAGTCGACTGACCGCACCATGCCGATGCGGACGCCGGATGGCCTGCCGGACGTGTCCGGCATCTTCACCTTCCGCACGCTCACGCCCTTTCAGCGGCCCAACCAGTTCGAGGGACGAGAGACCCTGAACGCCGAGGAGGCCGCGACGTTCGAGGCCTCGGAACGAACTCGTCAGAATCGCGACCTCTTCGACCCCGAGTTGGGCGCGAACAATTACCGACCCCGGGAAGAGGGCGGCGTGCTGTCCTACAACGAGTTCTGGTATGAGCGAGGCGTGGAGCTGACCTCTGACAAACGGACGTCGCTGGTCATCGATCCACCCGATGGACGCTTGCCGCCGCGGGTGCCGCGGCCACGTGACCCGGAGCGGGAACAGCTGAGCCGAGAGGAGTCGATCGCGCGCCGCTACGAGTCGTACGAGAACCGTAGTTCGGGCGACCGATGCCTCATGGGCTTCAACGCGGGCCCGCCGATGAGGTCTGCCTCGTACAACAACAATGTGATGATTCTCCAGTCGCCGGGGTATGTGACCATACTCAATGAAATGGTGCACAACGCCCGAGTCATCCCGATCGGGGACGCGGCAAGTGTGCCGTTTTCCCAGTACAGCGGTGTCTCCCGCGGGCACTGGGAAGGCGAGACGTTGGTCATCGAGACCAGCCAGTTCCGTGGTGGAAGCAGCGGCCTCACCTCGCCAAACATGCATCTGGTCGAGCGCCTTACGCGCCTGGACCCCGATACCGTCGCCTACGAGTACACGGTCACGGACCCCACGGTGTATACGGCTCCCTACACCGTCATGATGCCGTTCCGGCGGACCGACGGCCCGCTGTTCGAGTATGCGTGCCATGAAGGCAACATCGGGCTATACGGGATCCTGGCCGGTGCCCGCAACCTCGAGCGGCTGGGGCGCGAGCTGCGTCCGTAGGATGGACCTGGGCGGTGGCTCGCGTGGGTCGGCCGGTCCGCGGCTTTGCACCTTCCTTCTTAGAAAGTTTTCGCATGCTCGCTTTTCGATTTTGCACTGTCTCCCTGTTTCTCATGGTCGCGGTTTCGCCGTTGTTCCATGCGCCGCTCCAGGCTCAAGGATCTCCCGCGCGGCCGGTCGTGGCGCCCAGCGGGCGGGTGACCACCAGCGTGTCCTTCGACGGGCGTCTGATGGGGGGAGGGAGGATGTGGCTGAATCGATCGACCTCCCACTCGGGTCCGGCTCGCATGACGCTCGATTACGGCCAGCCTCATATGCGGGGGCGACGCATCTTCGGCGGATTGGTCCCCTACGACGAGGTGTGGCGCTTGGGAGCGAACCTGGCGACTCACCTGACGCTCGATCTCGATGTCAGGATCGGTGATCTGGACATCCCGCGAGGAATGTACAGCCTCTATCTACTCCCTCGGGATGATGGTGCCGCATTGATTGTCAACCGGCAGACCAGGCAGTGGGGAACCGAGTATGACCCGTCCCTGGACTTCGGGAGGGTCGAGTTGCGTCGCCGGGCGCTTTCCGAGACGGCGCAAAGCCTGATCATCAGCCTGCAACCGAATCTGTCGCAGGGCGAGGGGGAGCTGCCCTCGGGAACGCTCAGGATTGCATGGGGCGATTTCGAGTATTCCGGAGAGTGGCAGGTCACCTGGTCGACTGGCGGATGAGCCACGGCCGACAAGACGCTGACGGCCGAGTTTGAGGAGAGACACGGAAAAGCCCCGCAACCACCCGAATGGTTGCGGGGTTTTGTTGCATCCGGTGACGCGAGCACAGCATCAGCTGAGCACCGGGGCGACCGCGTCGCTCAGGGGATGAATTTCGTGAGCCCCTGAATAGGCCCCACCTCGCCAGCAATGACGTTGCCCTCGGCGTCGACGGTGACCCCTTCACCCATCGATCCGATGCCTCCCATCCCCGAGGCGCGCTCCGATTCGTGCGCGGGGATGAAATACATGACCTCTCCGGTCCGGGCGCTCCCGACCCGGAGTCCTTTGCGCCAGCCGGGGTTGTAGTTGTCGTCCGACTCCGAATCGATGGCGTAGAGCATGTCATTAGTGGGATCGATGAACAAACCGCTGATCCGGCTGAACTGATACCAGGTGTCCAGGTGATTCCCCTCCTGGTCGAAGATCTGGATCCGGCGGTTGCCCCGGTCGGCCACGAATAGCCGTCCCTGCGAGTCGAAATCCAGGGAATGCGGGGCGCGGAACTGCCCGTCCTCGTAGCCCCACTCGCCCCAGCTCTTGATGAAGCTGCCGTCGGGGGCCCACTTGGTGATGCGGCCGATGGCGCCCGGGCCCGGCTCATCCAGGAACTGTGCGCCATGGGATTCGCCGACGTAGATGCTGCCGTCCGGACCAACGACTACGTCATTCGGCTCGGTGAAGTGCGTGGGCGGGTCACCGGTTTCACCCGGGGTGCCGAGGGTGAGCAGCAGCTCGCCTGTCGGGCTGAACTTGAGTACCGCGTTCCCCTTGCCCGCCGCGCCGGGGGATGCCTCCAATTCCCTGGCGTTTGCGATGCGGGCGTCGGCGATCCAGACGTTGCCTTCGCTGTCGACGTCCATCCCATGCGGCCACGTGATCAGCCCGGCACCGAAGCTTTCCACGACGTTGCCGTTGGCATCGAGCTTGACGATCGGGTCAACGTCGGAGCCGGCGCACGAGTTGGTCCCGCACCGGTCCCCGGCCCACACATGCACTCCGTCGATGTCGATGTTGACGGCGCTCACCGAGCCCCAGGTCCGGTCGTCCGGGAGGGTCCCCCAGTCCCGCACGGTTGTGTAGGGGTTGGGCCGGTCGTTGACCGGCTCGACGCTGGCGTGCTCGGGCGGGCCTGCCGCGCCGCGCGCGGGGCGCGCGCCGCCGCGACCACCGCGCTGGGCCCAGGCATCTCCCGGGATGAGTGTCAGCACGGCACAGGCGAGGGTGGCGTACAGGATGAACTGGGCCCAGGAAGCCGGGGCACGATTGCAGGTCTTGGTCATCGATACACCTCAAATTACGGATGCGGTCATTTCTGCACGGAAGCGAGCAGAATGTGAGACAAGATGGACTTTCGGGCCTGCGTTGTCAAGCTGGGACGCGACTGAGCGATCCAGGTGACGGGCCTGAAGCGATGGCTCGGCGACGGGCCGACCTCGACGGGCGCCGACCCTGGTCGGAGCGGTCATGTTGTGCGGCACGGCCAAGTTCTCCCGATGAGCTCCGTGACGAGGTATAATCGCCTGGAATAAACACATGCGCTACTGTCTCCAGGCACCAGCACCTGCAAAGAGGCGACACGCCACAAGTGTGTCTGGGCACCCTGGAATCGATGGGAGATTGCACATGCTCAAGAAGTGTTTCGCGGCGTTGTTCATCGTGACCATCGCACTTACGCTGGCACCGCCGTCGGTTGTTGCGCAGTCGGCTGACCGCACGATGCCGATGCGGACGTCAGATGGTCAGCCGGACATTTCCGGCATCTTCACGTTTCGCACGTTGACGCCGTTCCAGCGGCCCAGCCAGTTCGCGGGACAGGAGAACTTGAGCGCCGAGGAGGCCGCTGCGTTCGAGGCGTCGGAAAGAACTCGCCAGAATCGCGACCTCTTCGATCCCGAGAAGGGCTCTGGCGGCTATGCGCCGCGGGCAGAGGGTGGCGTGCTGAGCTACAACGAATTCTGGTACGAGCGGGGGGTCGAGTTGACCTCGGACAAGCGGACGGCGCTGATCGTCGATCCACCCGATGGACGCCTGCCGCCGCGGGTGCGGAGGGAGCCGGACCCGAATCGGGAACAGCTGAGCCGAGAAGAGGCGATCGCGCGCCGCTACGAGTCGTACGAGAATCGTAGTTCGGGCGACCGATGTCTCATGGGCTTCAACGCCGGCCCGCCGATGCGCTCCAGCGCCTACAACAACAACGTGATGATCTTCCAGTCGCCCGGGTATGTGACGATACTCAACGAGATGGTGCACAACGCTCGGATCATCCCGATCGGCGACGCCGCGGGGCTGCCGTTTCCGCAGCACAGCGGTGTCTCGCGCGGCCACTGGGAGGGTGAGACGCTGGTCATCGAGACCAGCCAGTTCGACGGGTGGAGTAGCGGTCTCACTTCGCCGAATATGCATCTGGTCGAGCGCCTCACGCGCCTCGACCCCGACACTGTCGCCTATGAGTACACCGTCACGGACCCGACGGTCTACACGGAGCCCTATACCGTCATGATGCCGCTTCGCCGAACCGACGGACCGCTGTTCGAATATGCGTGTCATGAGGGCAACATCGGGCTGTACGGCATCTTGGCCGGCGCCCGCAATCTCGAGCTGTTGGGCCGCGAGCTGCGTCCATAGCCCATCGTGTCGGAGTAGAGCGGCAGATGGTCATCATCGGGTCGACAGGCGCGGCGGGTCGCGCGTGTCGGCCCGATTTCTGTGTTGGGTGTGTCTATGGAGTGTCGTTCGATTTGGTCGATTAAGTAGCGGGAGACACCATGCTTGACCAATCTGCGCTCGTGCTGGTCGCCCGTGCGCTCGATCCGCTGCCTGCGAGCGTCAGCCGACTCGCGACGCTCGTCACGCGTGATAACTGGAGCATGAAGGAGGCCGAGGAGATCATCTCCCTCGACCAGGCGCTGACGGTCAGACTCCTTCGTCTGGCCAACTCGGCCGCCGCCGGCAGTCGCACACAGATTGTGACGATTGAGGACGCCCTCGTGCGTATGGGTATCGGTGTCGTCCTCTCGATGGCTACCGGTAGTAGCGTCCAGCGATTGACCAAGACCGGGCTGCCGGAGTACGGACTCTCGGAGGGCGATCTGTGGCGGCATTCGGTCGCCGCGGCCCTGGCGGCCGAGGCGGCAGCCGGACTGTGTCAGACACCCGTGCCGCCGGAGTCGTTTGCCGCGGCGCTGCTCCACGACATCGGCAAGCTCGTGTTCGTGCAGTTCCTCGAACCGGATCTCCTTGGCTTCGTCGGACAAGCCCGCGCCCAGAGCCATCTAGAGATCGCACAGGCCGAGACGGAGATCCTCGGGTTTCATCATGGTGAGCTGGGGGGACTCATTGCCCAGCACTGGGAGCTTCCCGAGCGGATCGTGACCGCCATCATCCATCATCACACGCCGGAGCAAGGGCGCGACGTCGTCTGTGATGTGGTCTGCCTGGCCAACGTGGTCGCGAAACGGGTCGGGGCCGGGTATGTCGGTCAGCCTCAAGAGTTCGAAGTGCCACGCGATACGCTCGAGCGCCCCAAGCTCTCGTTGAACGGTGTCGAGAAGATGTGCGTGCGGGTGCAAGATCGTCTGGAGAGCGTGCTCGCCCAGTATCAGGCGGCCTAGTCTTTCACGTTGCCGTTGTCCCACCGAGTCTCGTACCGGAGCATCGCTCCGGCTCGCCTTCGTCCGTCAGGCAGCCGTCGCTCCCAGACGTCGGCTCGTCCCATTCAGTGCCGCATCGGTTCCCGCCAGTGGCATAATCAGCCAGCAATCGCAGGATATCGTCCTGTTGGGCCGCACGGGAGAGAGGTAGCAATGACCAGGGCCGTCTTCGCCTGCCTGTTGTTGATCGTTCCAGCCATCGCCGGCGCGCAGTCGGATGACGAACTGTTTGCCGAAGCGCTGCTGCCGTTGCCTGATTACCTCAAGGACGGTGCCACCGTGTCGATTCGGAACGACGACGGCCGTCCGCGCATCATCCAGGAGGGAACGAGCGGGTTGCGGTGCTCCCCGGATGGGCCGGGTCCCGGGTTCCTGGTGTCGTGTATCGATGACAGCTCGGGGCCGGTGCTTCAGGAGTTCAGACGGCTCCTCGCACAAGGCCGATCCCCACAGGAGGCGATGGAGGCGGTGTCTGCCGCGGCCAGAGCCGACAGGGTCGCCACGGCCACGCCCGGTGGCATGATCTGGATTCTGTCGGGCGAATCGCGTAGCAATTTGATCCCCATGGTAGGAGTCCTGGTTCCCTACGCAACGGGAGAGTCGACCGGATTGCCGGAGAAGCCGACGCCAAGTCGGGCGTGGCTGATGTGTCCGGGCACGCCCCGGGCGCACATCATGATCGGACCCATTCCTTACGGCTTGAGCGAAGAGATAGGGTGGCAGGCGTGCGCACCAACCGACGGCGGGGCACGATCGGACGAGGCGCTGATCGCCGAAGCGACATCGCCGCTTCCCGAGCAGATGAAGATCGACGCCACGGTGGTCGCGACGGATCGTGATGGGAACCGGCGAGTCCTCCGTCAGGGGTCGAACTCGCTCGTGTGTAGTCCGGATGGTCCGGCGGATGGGTTCCAGGCGAGTTGTACGGATGGGGGCTTGCTCTCGAGTGGCGACGTGCCGACCGCACTGGTGGAATATGGGAGGTTGAAGGCGCGGGGCCTTCCGGAAAAGGAGATCCTGGCGACGATTACCGCTGGGGTCCGGGCCGGTACCCTGGCGTCGATGCCCGCGGGGGCGATGCACTTCATTCTGTCTGGTGCGGACCGGGCGAGCGCCGAGCAACTCATCGTCGTGCGTCTTCCGGACGCCACCGAGGAGTCGACCGGTCTTTTGACCCAACCAAGCCCGGACCATGCATGGCTGATGTTTCCGGGGACGCATCAGGCGCACATGATGATTGGGGCGCCGCCCTATGGGTGGGCTGAAAACAAGTAGCATCAATCCGTCGATATCGAGCGCGTCATGCAGGCAGGCAAGTGGCGCGACCGCGCGGCGCTCTTGCCGATGCCGTAGGCGCAGTGGACATGGGGTAATCGAGATCGCGTGAGACACGACCAACGCCGACAGGCAAGTTCACGGCCGGGGACTGATTGACCATGCGGACGATCACTATGCTGCTTACTGCGGCGCTCCTCGGTGCCTGCGCGCCGGGCGACACCGACTCCGACTGGGCCGTCTATCTCGGCGATGCTGGCCGACAACACTACTCCGACCTGGCTCAGATCACGCGAGACAACGTGGGCCAGCTCCAGGTGGCCTGGACGTACGACTCGGGCGAGCAGCGTGGCGGTGGGTCGACCATGTATACGAGCCCGTTGGCCATCGACGGCGTGCTCTACGGCCTGTCACCCAGATTGGACGCGTTCGCCTTGAACGCGGCCACCGGTGAGGAACTGTGGCGCTTTGACCCGGATGTTGGCGGCGGTGCTCAACGCGGGCTGATGTGGTGGGAGCGCGACGGGGAGTCCCGACTGTTTTACACCGCCGGACGTGAGCTGCTCGCCGTGAACCCTTCCGACGGCACCGCGATCGAGAGCTTTGGAAAGGACGGCCGGCTCGATCTCACCCCGAGCGGCGATCATGAGGGGTCGCTCTCTGTCACCGTACCGGGCGTCGTCTTCGAGGACATGATCATCCTCGGTTTCTCCACCAGTGAGAATGCCGATGCGTATCCGGGCGCCGTCCGCGCCTTCAGCGCGATCGATGGTGAGCTGGTGTGGCGGTTCGACACCATACCTGCTCCAGACGCCCCGGGTTCAGAGAGCTGGGCGGACGGGTCGCTGGAACAGGCGGGAGGCGCGAACGTGTGGACCGGCATGACCCTCGATGAAGAACGCGGGCTCCTGTTTGCCCCGACCGGTTCCGCAACACCGGACTTCTACGGGGCGAACCGGCTGGGCGACAACCTCTACGCCAACTCGCTGGTGGCGCTCGACGCGCGGACCGGTGAGCTGCAGTGGCATTACCAGGTGGTCCGTCACGACATGTGGGACCGCGACAATCCGTCGCCGCCGACCCTGGTGCAGCTCGAACGCGACGGCCGGACGATTGACGCGGTCGCCCTGACAACGAAGTCGGGTCATCTCTACGTCTTCGACCGAGAGACGGGAGAGTCGATGTACCCCATCGTCGAGATGGAGCAGCTTTCGAGCACCCTGCCGGGCGAAGTTCCCGCGGCGAGCCAGCCCCTGTCGACGGTGGCCTTCAGCCGGCAGACATTCGAGATCACGGACCGCACGGAGGAAGCCAGAGCGTTCGTCGAAGGGCAGATCGCAGACTGGGATCTGCGGCCGTGGGCGCCGCCACAGGTCGGCACGGTACTGCTGCAGCCGTGGTATGACGGCGGCGCCGAGTGGGGAGGATCCGCATTCGACGCGAGCACCAACCACTTGATCGTCAACGCGAACGACGTGCCCGGCATTCTCACGCTCAGTGAGGTGCCGGCCGGATCCAGCAACTACGGCACCTATGCGCAGCATTGCGGGAGCTGTCACGGTCTGGAGCTGGAAGGCACCGAGACGGGGCCCGCGCTGCTCGGCGTGCGAGACCGGCTGGAGACCGACGAGATCCGGGCGATCATGAACGACGGCAGCGGTCGGATGCCGAGCTTCGCGCACTTCGATGATGCGGAGCGCCGGGCCGTGATGCGGTACATCTCCCAGGACGAACCAGAGCCCGACGACCCGACGAGCGAGCTCGCCTATGTTCTCAGCGGATACGTGTACTTGCGCGACCACGAGGATCTACCGGGCAATACGCCCCCGTGGGGCACGCTCAATTCGATCGATCTGGCCACGGGTGACATCGACTGGTCGGTGCCGTTCGGCAACTATCTCTCGCATCCGGACCTCGGCTTCGGCGCGGTCAACTACGGCGGCCCCGTCGTCACGGCGTCCGGGCTGATTTTCATCGCGGCGACGCCCGACAAGATGATGCGCGCCTATGACACACAAACTGGCGAGGTCTTGTGGAGGGCCGAGCTGCCGGCTGCCGGCTTCTCGACACCGGCGCTCTACAGCGTCGACGGCAAGCAGTTCGTCGTCATTGCGGCCGGCGGCGGTCGCTCGGGGCCGCCATCTGGTGCCGAATACGTCGCGTTCAGTTTGCCGTGACGACTGCCGGCTCGGGAGAATGGATCGCATCATGAGTCAGATTCAGCGACGCGTACAGATTCGCGCGGTTCACGCTATGACGAGGGCAACACTGATTTGCGGGACCGCGAATGGCCGGGGCGAGTGCCGGCCCGTACGGATGCCCGGGCAGCCTCTGGTCGCAGCGATGCTGTGTGCGGCGGTCGCGGCGTTCGCTCTGATCCTGGTCCCGACACCGGTGAGGGGACAGACACCGCCCACGAGGGAGTTCGTCCCGGTCACGGACGCCATCCTCCAGCGTCCAGCGCCTGACGACTGGCTGATGTGGCGCCGGACGCTCGATGGGTGGGGCTACAGCCCGCTCGATCAGATTACACGGGACAACGTCGGTGCGCTCCGGATGGTCTGGTCGCGGGCGCTGGCGCGGGGGCGTCAGGAGGGAACGCCTCTGGCCTATGGCGGTGTGCTCTACATGCCCCAGGCGAGCGACGTCATCGAAGCGATCGACGCCGTGACGGGCGACCTGGTGTGGGCCCATCGCCGCGATCTCCCAGACGATGTGTACGACTTTGTAGGCGGGAACGCCCGCAACAACCGGAACATTGCGATCTTCGACCGGTTCATCATCAACACGAGCGACGACGACTTCGTGTTCGGGCTCGATGTCGCCACCGGGGAGATCGCCTGGGAGACACAGATCTTCGACTACCAGGTGACGCCGGTTGGGCACAGTTCCGGCCCGATCATTGCCGATGGCAAGGTGATCTCAGGACGCAGCTGCCGGCCCAGCGGGGGGCCCGAATCGTGCGTCATCACGGCGCACGACGCGCGTACCGGAGAAGAGCTGTGGCGGCGCCGGACGATCCCGGCGCCTGGGGAGCCGGGCGACGAGACCTGGGGCGGGGTGCCATACGAAGATCGGGTGCATGTCGGCACCTGGATGCCGCCCAGCTATGACCCCGAGCTGCGGTTGATCTACATCGGCACGTCGGTCACCTCGCCGGCCCCGAAGTTCATGCTTGGCGGGATCGACAACAAGCACCTGTATCACAATTCGACGCTGGCGCTCGACGTCGATACCGGGGAGATCCGCTGGTACTACCAGCATCTGAACGACCACTGGGATCTCGATCATCCCTTCGAGCGCCTGCTCCTCGACACCGCCGTCGCCCCGGACCCCGACGCCGTGAGCTGGATCAATCCGCGGCTTCAGCAGGGCGAGGTGCGGAGAGTGATGACTGGCATTCCCGGGAAAACCGGGGTGGTCTACACGCTGGACCGCGAAACGGGCGAGTTCCTCTGGGCCACCCCAACCATCGCGCAAAACGTGATCAACGACATCGACGGCGCGACCGGCGAGGTGACCGAGAACGCGGAGGTCGTCTTCAGCGCCGAAGGACAGGAGGTCCTCGCCTGTCCCAACATGCACGGCGGAAAGGATTGGGAAGCCGGCGCCTACAGCCCCCTGACCAACACGATGTACTTTCCGCTGCGCAACATGTGTCAGCGCCTGCTGGCGACGACCTCGCCTGACGCGTCACATCGCATCTACGCGCTTGCGGTCCGGCATGAGCTCGCGCCGGGCACCGAGCAGCTTGGCGCGGTGTATGCGATCTCGGCCGAAACCGGCAAGACCACCTGGCTGCACCAACAGCGGGCGGCGACCCTGTCGCTGGTGGCGACCGGTGGCGGGCTCGTCTTCGGTGGCGATGCGAACGGACGGTTTCGCGCCTTCGACCAGGTGACAGGCGAGGTGCTCTGGGAAATCAACCTCGGCTCACCGGTCAGCGGATTTCCCATCAGTTACGCGGTCGAGGGTCGGCAGTATCTGGCCGTGAGCACCGGCGGTGCCGCGACCACACCGAGCTTCCTGCAGTTGACGCCCGAGCTGCGCCCGAGCAACGGCAACAATCTGTTCGTCTTTGCCTTGCCGGAGTGAGGTCGGCCGTCGTCAACACCGTCACTCGAGACAGCCGATGACCGTCTCGGGGCCGTGCGCGATGGTGGCGTGGATTCTCCAGCCGTCGTCGGTCTGGCCGTAAATGTAGGTCTGACCCAGCTCGGCGAGCACGCTCCCGTCTTCGCGGTAGCGGCGGAACATGCCGCTGACGATTGCCGTGCCCGGGTTCGGCGTGCAGATGCTCGGGTCGGGCATCTCCGAGTGGTCGTAGCGCTCGGCGGCGAGGCCCTCGAGCGCGCGGCGGAAACCACTCTCCACTTCATCGCGTCCGCTCGAGGTCGCGACGCCATTCTGGCCGAACGCCATCCGATTCGGGTGGTAGATCCGCTGCGCAATCTCGCCGGCTTGGCCGTCTGCGAAATACTGATAATAGGTGGCGTGCAGTTCTCGCACGTCGGCTTCGGCGCTCTGGCGCCCGAGCGCTACGCCGGTTGCGAGACCAACGAGCACTGCACCGGTCGAGATTGCGATGATGGCCCTTTGCGTGGTCATGGTTCCCTCCAGTGTCCATTCTACGCCGTCGGCCCCCTCGGACCGGCTCTGCCGGTGCGGACCGCTGCACGGGTTACCCCCCGCCGAGACGCCCCCGGGTAACCCTGCTGAATCTCCATGATGTGCTGGAACGGGGCGAGCAGCCGGCGGCCGTCCCGTGCACCGAAGTCCTCGTGTCCGTCAGCCGCGAGCAGAGTCAGGCAGCACCAGGCGGCCTCGATTGTGGCCAGGCACCCTGGTCGTGGCTGTCGCTTGATGGCAAAAGCCGATGGACCGGTCGCGTCGAAGCCCACTCGCGGAAGCCCACGCACGTTGTCGCTGCATCGCAGGATCTTCCCCGCACAGGTCCATGTGGCGTCGACCAGACAGAAAACCGGTCGGCGTCTTGGGACTGGGTGGTACTCGCCCCGGGAAAGGTTCTCACCGTCGGTTCCCGGGTAGACGAGGCGGCAGTCTGTGTCGGGGGCGTCGATGATCGCGTTCACCCGTGCATGCCGTCGGAAGTCGGTTCCCACGTGCACTTCCGAGCACGGGAGCGACAGATGGGTGATGCGTCCGGTTCCGATGCGGTTGCTCCTGTATTCCTTTGGGTGCGTCAGGAGGATGAAGCGCATGCGGGTGCGGAACGGGGTGATGCAGGGACAGAGGCATGTTGCCTGTGGTCGGCGGCAGGCGTGGCACAGCGGACGGGACATCGGCTCAACTAAGTGTGGCAGACTTTGATGTTTGCGCATCGACGGATATGACCGCAGTTTCCATCCTCGATCTCTCTCCGATTCCCGAAGGCGGCGACGCCACACTGGCCCTCGGGAACAGCGTGGACCTGGCGCAACATGCCGAGCGCTGGGGCTATCGCCGCTATTGGATCGCCGAGCACCACAACATGCCCGGCATCGCCAGCGCCGCGACCGCTGTGGTCATTGGCCACATCGCCAACGCGACGTCTACGATACGAGTGGGTGCCGGTGGCATCATGCTGCCCAATCATGCCCCGCTGGTCGTCGCAGAACAGTTCGGTACCCTGGCAGCGCTCTTTCCCGGGCGAATCGATCTCGGGCTGGGCCGCGCGCCCGGCACCGACCAGCGAACCAGCCACGCGCTACGACGAAATCTGGACGGAGACGTCGACGCATTCCCCCGCGACGTCGCCGAGCTGCAGCACTACTTCAGAGCCGCCGAGCCGGGGCAGCGCGTGCGCGCGGTTCCCGGCGCCGGACTCGACGTCCCGATCTGGATTCTGGGGTCGAGCCTGTTCGGGGCGCAGCTCGCGGCCGCGCTCGGCTTACCCTTCGGGTTCGCCTCGCACTTCGCGCCCGCGTCGCTCATGCCGGCCCTCGAGATCTACCGCACGCGCTTTCAGCCCTCGGCGCAACTTGCGGAACCCTACGTGATGGTCGGCTTCAACGTCTTTGCGGCCGCAACCCAAGACGAGGCCCGTCTGCTGCAGAGCTCCGCGCAACAGGCGATTCTGAGCTTGCGGCGCGGTCGGCCGTGTCCCCTGCCTCCGCCAGTCGCCGGCTTCGAAGAGACTCTCTTGCCCGCGGAGCGCAAGATGCTAGACCAGGTGCAGGCGTGTTCGGCGGTCGGCACACCGGTGGTGGTGCGAGAGGGTGTCGAGGCGTTCGTCTCGCGCACCGGCGCGGACGAGGTCATCATCACCGGCCACATCTTCGACCACGCCGCCCGGCTGCGCTCGTTCCAGATCGCCGCCGAACAGCTGATTCTCGAGCCCGCGTGAACTGCGGCGCTCTTCCAGGGAAAAGTTGTCGGAGCGCCTTGACGACGACACTATATCGTATTACGTTATAGCGGGATACAGAATAGCTATGCAGCGTTGGGCATCACAGTTGAGGAAGGGGCTTGTCGAGTTCTGCGTCATGGGGGCGGTGGGCGACGGCGAGGCCTATGGCTACCAGATCGTGCAGCGCCTGGCCGCGGCCCAGGAACTGGCCGTCGGCGGATCGACGGTCTATCCGATCCTGGCGCGGATGGCGAAGGACAAGCTGGTCAGCGTGCGTACCGCAGATTCTCCGTCTGGCCCACCTCGCCGGTACTATCGGCTGACCCCGGACGGGCACGCGAGGTTGAACGAGATGGGCGCCTACTGGGCCCGCATCTGTGGAGCGATCGACAAGCTGGTGAAAGGAGACGGGCATGGTCAACCAGAGTTTTGAGCCGACTGCGGAGGGCCGACGACGGCTTGACGCCTACCTTGACGAGATCGAGCAGCGGCTGGCCGGCCAGGGGATGGAGCGAAGCGAACGCCGGTCGGTGGTGGACGACATCGAAGCGCAGGCCACCGAGGTGCTGAGAGCCCGGACGTCGAACCCAGGACTCGACACGGTCGAGCAGGTG
>PBRZ01000145.1 GCA_002726085.1 Acidobacteriota bacterium | reverse complement strand
CTCGACAGGGCCCCTCAAGAGTGCGGATGGAAGCCAGGGTCCCTGACCGGCTTGACACCGGCTGGTCCTCTCATGGAAGGCCTGATGGCCTGCGCCACAGAGTCACGACCGGCGACGGTCTTATCGCTCCGGCCGCCGGACGTACTTCTTGAGGTCGCGCGGACCAACCTCTGCGCCGTAGATGTTGCCGGCCGCGTCGACCGCCACCCCCTCCGAGAAGCTGGTGCCGGCCAGTGGCCCGTTGTTCGCGTCGGCCGGGTCGGGAATGAAGTACATCAGCTCGCCGGTGCGGGCACTTCCGATGCGGATGCCACGCTTGTATTCCCCATGCCCACGCCGGTCTGACGACTCCGAGTCGGTCGCATACAGCATGTCGTCGGCATCGATGAAGATGCCGCTGTTCCGGCTGAACTGCAGCCACGTATCGAGCAGCGTGCCCTCCTGGTCGTAGATCAGGATGCGGTTGTTCGACCGGTCGGCCACGAACAGGCGGCCCTGCGAGTCGAACGCCAGCGCGTGCGGGACACCGATGGAGCCGTCGCCGCCCCACTCCTTGATGAAGTTGCCCTCGGCGTCGTACTTCACGACGCGCTGCCGCGAGCGGGTGCCGCCATGCCCGTCACCAACGTAAATTGACCCGTCCGGGCCAACGACGACGTCGGAAGGCTGATTGAAGTGGGTCGCGTCGTTGCCCGCCTCACCGGCGGTACCGAGGCTCATCAGCAGATCGCCGTCCGGGCTGAATTTATGCACCTGGTGTCCCTTGCCCTCGGTCCCCCGGGCGTCGGTCACCCACACATTGCCGTCACTGTGGACATAGATCCCGTGGGGCCAGTTCATCTTGCCCGCACCAAAGCTCTTGACGAGCTGGCCTGAAGCATCGAACTTGAGGACCGTGTCGAGCGTCGACCCCTCGCACGCGTTCTGCCCGCAGCGCTCGGCGACCCAGATGTGCACGCCGTCCGGGTCGATGTCGACAGCGCTGGTCGAACCCCAATGCCGGGCGCCGGGCATCTTGGCCCATCCGGTGATGGTCTGGTAGGGGTTCGGCAAATCGTTGCCTGTTTCCTGGGCCATCGCCGGAGTAAAGGAACCGGCGAGCAGGACGCACCCGACCGCCACGACAATTCCACGTTGCATGATATGAAGCACGGCAATTTCTCCCGAGTCAGAAAATCGACGCGAGGCCAGTGCTCGCCTGGCACCGGGCTCACGTTAGGGTACGAGTGGGACATCGGCCGCCCCACAGGGTCAGCCGCCGCCCCGCGTGGCATTCTCTCCCGAGCGCCTGTCGAATGGCAAGAAATCACAGTGGGAGGAAGAACTTCCACCCTTCGTCCAGACGCTGCTGGGTCCTGGCGCGGCCGTCGCCGGCGCCGCAGATGACGCGGGTCTGCGCCTGGCAGGCCTCGCGGACCCGGTCGAACATGGCGTCGACTTCAGGATGGTTGCTCCCTCGCGGGTTCGGTCCGAGTCCGAGATCCATCGCCATGTCCCCCGGTATCACCATGACCGCGCTCACCGGCGTCTGTAGAATCTCGTGGATGTTGTTCACCGCCTCTTGCGACTCGATCATCGCAACGGCGAACAGCTCACCCTCTGGATTGAGCGGCCACACATCGGCCCGGCGGGCGTAGTCGACGCTGTTCAGCCCCCAGAGACGCGTCGCCCCGCCGGGCCCCCAGCCGCGCTCGCCGCGCGGCGCCGGATAGGGCGTGTCACGGAAAGGGGGGTACCGCATTGCCCGCACCATCCGCACCGCCTCCTCGGCGCGATCGACGTGCGGCAGGATGATGCCCATCGCACCGAGGTCGAGCGCCTGCTTGATCGCCCACTTGAAGTCCTCGTCGCCTTCCTGGGGAATCCGGACCAGCGGGGCCAAGCGCATCTGCCCTTCGGCATTGCGATCCTCGTTCATCTCCGCCAGCACCTCCCGGACGAGCGCCCCGGAGAACGGCGAGTGCTCCATGTCGACGAACCGCCAGTGGGTGTTGGCGACCGCCGCCTCACCCGCCTCGATCGCCTCGATCGCCCTGTTGATGCGGACCGGCTCTTGTGCGCGGCCGACCTCGGATACGAACTGCGTACCAAGGCCGACGAGCACCAGACCGATTGCGGCTGTCAGCACCGGCCGCCGAAGTTGCGTCTCTGAAGAAGATGTCGGACGTGTCGAATGTGTGGTGTTCATGGGCCTCCCCTCGCTCGTCGCGGTCGTACCACAGACTCAATGCGTGAGATGTAATCATAGACGACCCAAACGTAGGGACCCGCTTCTCTTGATGTTGTGGCGCAGCCCCGGCTAAGTGACGCCGCAATGCCGGAGGCCTTGGCTCACGCCGATTCCTTGCCCGGACGAGCTCACTGACGGGTACAATATGTGTCAATCTGCTGACCCTGGAGGCACGACGTTGACACCTCACGAGCTCTGTGCGGTTCGGCTGCCCAGACACCTACTGGTCGCCGTTTGTCTGCTGAACGTGATAGGGGCTGTCAGCCTGAGTGCCGGGGGCGCCGACACCCCCTCGCCGACGCGGCAAAAGGTCAGGACTGGGACACGGTGGGCGCGCTGCTGCGGCAGGCGACCGACGTCGACGCCGCCCAGGCAGATGGATCGACCGCCCTGCACTGGGCGGCGTACTGGAACGCCCCCGACACGCTCGACCTCCTGATTGCCGCCAGCGCCGATGTCGATGCGGCGAACGACTACGGCGCCACCCCGCTGTGGGCCGCCTGTGCCAACCGCCACGGCGCCATCGTGGAACGGCTCCTCGAAGCGGGCGCCAACCCGAACCAGGGGCTGCGGTCTGGCGAGACGTTGCTCATGCGCTGCGCGCACACCGGCGATGCGACAGCCGTGCGGGCACTGGTCACCCATGGCGCCGATGTCGACGTGACCGAGCCCGAAAAGAGACAGACGGCCTTGATGCGCGCGGTGGCGCGCCTGCATCCAGACGTGGCCCGCATCCTGCTCGAAGCGGGCGCCGCGGTCGACACCCGAACCGCGGTCGTCCAGCAGCTCCGGGGCACCGGCGAACGCAGCATGACGAGCCCACAGGGATCCACCTACTTTGACGCCGGTGGTTTCACCCCCTTGCTGTTCGCCGCCCGTCACGGTGCCGTTGACTCGGCTCGCCTGCTCCTCGAGGCGGGTGCCGACGTGAACGACGCCGGCGCCGACGGCAACAGCGCGCTGGTGCTGGCCGCAATGAGCGGTCACGAGACGCTGGCCCGCTACCTGCTCGAACGCGGCGCCGACCCCGACGCGGCCGACGCCGGCTACACCGCCCTCCACGCGGCGGTCCTCCGGTCGCAGCCCGACCTTTTGGGCGAGCTGCTCGCCAAGGGCGCGAATCCAGACATTCAGCTGACCAGGAGCACGCCGGTGCCGCGGTGGACCTTCCAGCACATCTTCACGCTGAGGGAGAAAGGGTCGACACCCCTGATGCTGGCGGCCAAGTATCTCGAGCCCGATTTCCTGCGGGCACTCGCAGCCGCCGGCGCCGACCCGTTACTGCCTATGGAAGACGGGACCACGGCGTTGATGGCCGCGGTGGGAGTTGGAGCAAACCGCAGCACCACCCGCCGCAACCGCCTGATCGCCCCCGAGCTCGTGGCGGCCGAGTGGGCCAATGGCGACCTGCTGCGGGCTACCCTCGAGGCGGCGCTTGAAGCCGGGGCCGGGGGAGCCACCGGCGTCGACGTCATCAATGCGATGGGTCGGTCCGGCAACACGGCCCTCCACGGCGCGGCGCGCTACGGGTTCGTGGCGGCGGCCGAGCTCCTCATCGCTCGGGGCGCCGACGCCGAGATCGAGAATGAGGCCGGATCGACTGCACGAGAGATGCTCGAACGGCTGGAGGAGAGCCAATGGTCCTGTGCTCGAAGGAGGCACGAGACAGGAGAAGCCGGAGGGCTTCGTTACGGGTCTCGGCAGCCTGAATCGAGGAGGCCAACACGAATGGCGCGTTGGATGCTTGTCGGAGCGGGGCTGGTGGCACTCGCCGGGTCGGACAGGGGCATCTACGTGCCCAGGCGCCGGCGGGCGCGCGCGCTGCCGCGGCGCCGGCCGCGATGTCGGCGACAGACGCACGGGCGATGCTCGACCGGTACTGTGTGACGTGTCACAACGAACGCACTCGCACTGCCGATCTGACACTGGACATGATGGACCTCTCCCGCGTGGGCGAGGACGCCGCCGCGTGGGAGCATGTCATACGCCGGCTGCGGGCCAGCGCGATGCCACCCAGCGGCCGGCCCAGACCGGACGCGGCAACATCCCGAGCGTTTGTCTCCTGGCTCGAAGGCGAGCTCGACCCGCCCGGGGCTTGCGCAGCCAGACCCCGGCCGACCCGCCATTCACCGCCTGAACCGGGTCGAGTATGCCAACGCCATTCGAGACCTGTTCGACCTCGACGTCGACGTGCACGCATTGTTGCCGGCCGACGACGAGCAGGACGGGTTCGACAACATCGCCGAGGTGCTGTCGGTGTCGCCGACGCTCATCGAACGCTACCTGTCGGCGGCGCAGCGCATCAGCCGGCTCGTCGTCGGCTACCAGGGACTGCGACCGGTGGCCGAGACCTACCCGGTGCACGGGACGCTGGTCCAGGACGAAGCGATGAGCCTCGACCTGCCGCTTGGCTCGCGGGGCGGGATTGCCATCGAGCATAACTTCCCGGTCGACGGCGAATACATCATCCGGGTCACCCTGCGGAAACAGGAATACGGTTATGCACGGGGCATGGGGCAGCCGCACGAGCTGGACCTGCGTCTCGACGGTGTGCGTCTCGATACCTTCACCGTCGGCCGCGAGTGGGAACACGGGCAACTGCCGCCGATGGGATATGCGGGTAAATTCGAGCAGGTCTACGACGGCAACTCGTTCCCCGAATGGGAGCGCTACGCGCTGAACGCCGACACAGGGCTGGAGATTCGGACGACGGTGACCGGCGGGCGCCACCAAATCGGTGTGGCCTTCGACCGGCGATCGGCGTTGCCCGAGGGCATTTTGCCGCTCCCAGACGACCGGTCGTCATACTCCTACGGGCAGGACGAGATGCAGGACCGGAACCCGGCTGTCTCGGGCATCGAGATTGTAGGACCCTACGACCCAAGCGGCGCTGCCACGCTGCCGAGTCGGAGCAAGCTGTTCGTTTGCCAGCCGACCGGTGCACCTGACAAGCCTGACAATAATGACGAGACCGCGTGCGCGCGGACGATGCTTTCCACCCTAGCGCGCAGGGCCTATCGGCGACCTGCGACCGAGGACGACGTTGAGACGCTTCTGGCGTTCTACGAGGAGGGTCGCGCCGAGGGCAGCTTCGACGCAGGCATCCAGGCCGCCGTCGAGCGCCTGCTCGTCGACCCGGAATTTCTGTTCCGCATCGAGACGGATCCGAAGGGGGTCGCCCCAGACACCTCCTATCGCATCGGCGACCTCGAGCTGGCGTCCCGACTCTCGTTCTTCCTGTGGAGCAGCATTCCCGACGATGAGCTGCTCGACCTGGCGGCGCGAGACCAGCTTCGCGAACCGGCCGTGCCCGACCGGCAGGTGCGGCGCATGCTGGCCGACCCGCGGTCGCGCGCCCTGGTCGAGAATTTCGGCGGCCAGTGGCTGCAGCTTCGAAAGCTGCGCAACGCCGCACCGGATACCGCCACCTACACCGCGTTCGACGAAAACCTGCGTGACGCGATGCGGCGGGAAACGGAGCTCTTTCTCGAGCACGAGCTCCGGGAAGACCGGCCCCTGGTCAACCTGCTCCAGGCCGACTACACGTTCGCCAACGAGCGGCTGGCCCGGCACTACGGCATCGCGGACGTGTATGGTCCACACTTCCGCCGCGTGACCTATCCGGACGAGACCCGCGGCGGACTGCTTGGACACGCCAGCCTGCTGACCATCACCTCCTATGCGAACCGCACGTCACCGGTGGTCCGTGGGAAATGGCTGCTCGAGAACATCCTCGGCACACCGCCGCCCCCTCCGCCGCCGAACGTCCCCAGCTTGCGGAACGCGGGCGAAGAGGCGGTGCCGGCCACCATGCGCGAGCGGCTCGCCCAGCACCGGACGAACGCGGTCTGCGCGAGCTGCCACAACACGATCGATCCGCTTGGCTTCGCGCTCGAATCCTATGACGCTATCGGCCGCTTCAGAACCACCAACGGGGGGGCACGCCGTTCGACACCGGCGTCCCGATCGACCCGTCGGGCACGTTGATCGACGGCACCGAGGTGCACGGGCTGAGCGGCCTGCGGGACGTCATCCTCAGCCGACAGGATCAGTTCGTCGAGACGATCGCCGCGAAGCTGCTTACCTACGCCGTCGGACGCACACTCGAACATCGCGACATGTCGGTGGTCCGGCAGATCGGTCGTCAGACGTCACCCGACGACCTCACCTGGTCGTCGCTCGTCACTGCCATCGTCAAGAGCCCGCCGTTCCTGATGCGGAGGTCGGAGTCATGATTATTTCCAAGCAGGCGATTTCTCGCCGAACCGTGCTGCGCGGTGTGGGCGCCACGCTCGCGCTGCCGCTGCTCGACCGGATGCTGCCTGCCTCGACCGCGCTGGCACGGGCCGCGGCGGCACCGGTCACCCGGTTCTGCACGGTGTATGTGCCGAACAGCATCGTCATGGACCGTTGGACGCCGACCACCGAGGGAACCGGGTTCGAGTTCACGCCGACGCTGAAGGCGCTCGAGCCGTTCCGCGACCACTTGCTGGTGCTGAGCGGTCTCGACAACACCGGCGCCCGGTCGCGTTCGGGCGCCTCGGGCGCCCACGCGAAGCCGGCCGGGGCGTTCATGACCGGCATCGAGCCGCTGCCAACCACCGGCAGCTCGAGCCTGCAGCTTGGCATCTCAATGGACCAGATCGTGGCGAACACGCTCGGCCAGGAGACGCCGCTGCCGTCGCTCGAGCTGGGTCTCGAGGGGGCCGACACGGTGAACGGGGTCGGCACCTGCGACGTCGGGTTCAGCTGCGCCTACCAGAACCGACTGGCCTGGGGTGGTCCGTCGACACCGCTACCGGTGGGAACAAATCCGCGCGTGGTGTTCGATCGACTGTTCGGCAACATCGACAGCACCGACCCCGACGTACGCCGGGCTCGCCTGCACCGCCAGGGCAGCATCATCGACTCGGTGCTCGACAAAGTCGACCGCCTACAGGGCGGCCTCGGGCAACGCGACCGAGCCAAGCTCGACGAGTATCTGCAGTCGGTGCGTGAGATCGAGCGACGCCTACAGAACGCCGAGGCGCAGGGCCGTGAGCTGCCGCTTGTCGAATCGCCGGCCGGCATCCCGGTCAGCTATGATGAGCACGCGCGCTTGATGTTCGACATGCAGGCGCTGGCGCTGCAGACCGACACGACCCGTGTCATCACGTTCCAGATCGGCCGGGAGCAGAGCGGCGCCACCTACCCCCAAATCGGGGTGTCGGACTCGCACCATCCGATTTCGCATCACGGCGGCGACAAGAACAAGATCGCCAGCCTGGCGAAGATCAACGCCTATCACACGACGCTGTTCACCTATTTCCTCGAGAAGCTGGCGACGACCCGCGACGGCGACGCCCGTTTGCTGGACAATGTCATCACTCTCTACGGCAGCGCCATCAGCGAGGGCAACAGCCACGACATCCGAAATCTGCCGATTCTGCTGGCCGGTGGCGGGTCAGGACTCGTCAAGGGCGGGCGGCACGTCAAGTATCCGGACCAGACACAGCGGCTGACGAATCTGCAGCTCACGCTGTTGAACAAGCTGGGGATCCCGACCGAGGCGTTTGGCGACAGCACCGGCGAGCAACTGCAGGAACTGGCCGGGGTGTAACGGTAAACCCAGGAAGTCAGGAGGCAGAAGACAGGAGTCAGGAGGAAGCTGGAGGGCTTCGCCGGCTTCCGTCTAGTGAATTAGGCGCGTGTCGGGGAACTGCGCATACCAGCCGAACCAGAAGGCGCGTTGCGCGGGCACGCGAACACGCCGCACGCCAGAGTCATCGTCCAGCACCAGCGCATCTTCAGTGATGCGCCAGGCCCGGCCAGATTGGTCGGCCACCTGAGCGTCGTCGAGCTGGCGCACGAACTGAACGTCCTGCGCGTCATACACGCGGTTGGCTCCCTGGACGCTGGTCACGACCACCAGACGCCGTCCTCCAAACTCCTGGTGAAAGAGGCGATTGCGCTGCAGGAACGACGCCGCGATCGCAAGCGGCAGGTTCGCCCCAGTCTGAGCCGAGCCGTCGGGCCGGAAAACAAGCACCTCGGCCTTGTTCGGCAGCCGGTCGTCACGCTTGGCGACCTGGAACATCAGACCGTCGGTGCCGAAATAGTCCCGATACGCCGCGCCCTCCGAATAGTCGCGTCGATGCCCCGTCTCGAGCGACAGGACGGTCGTCTCAGGATGCGTTCGCCTCCACTCACCCCAGGTCGTCGTGACCACGGCACGGTGCGTCAGCCGCAGCCCTCCGCCCGCGAGCGCCCCGACCACCGGCACCCCCTCGAAGGTGTTCCACAAGCTACGGGTCTCGTGGTCGAACATCAGCTTGTTCGACCGATAGAGGAGCCCACTCGTGCCGAACGTGAAACGTCGTCCATCGGCGACACTCTCGAACGGAATCACCGTGCCACACAGGGTGCAATAGACGATTGTCAGCTCGACACCGCCGAGACGGTCGAGCGCCATCTCGTGCCAGGCGAGAATACGTTTCGGATACGCGCGCGCCTCCCCCTCGACCGTGATGCCAAAGACGATGTGGTCGTCGGCGAGGTAGCCGGCCTCCCCTACCTCCAGGTGCATCGGATACTCGAGCGGTGGAATCCCGTTCACGCCCACCCCACCCCACTCGACCTCGTCCAGGCGGATGAGCGACGTCACGGCCCGTGGAAAGAACTCCGCAAAGCCCGGATCGAGCTGGCTGTACCACTGTCCCTTGAAGAACCCGTAGTCGGGATGCGGATCGTAGGGTTGCTCCCAGATCCACTCCTTCCATCGCGCGAGATCGGCCCCGTGCTGCTCGCCGGTCTGCTGCTGGAGAAAGTCGACGAGCGAAAAGAAGCGGAACATCTGCGGACCGGGCGGCCGGAGCGCCCGCGCCATGTCCCAAATGATGCCGGCATAGCCGGCGCGCCATTGCTCGCCGATCTGCCCGAGCGCGTCCCGGCCGATCGGTCCCTCGGCCGTGCCCGCGACCAGAAACAAGCGAATGTCGGGGTGCTCGGTCAGCGCGGCCGGCTGCGCGAGGGACCATGGGGCCGGTCCAAGGGAGAGCACGAGGAGCCCGACGGCAAAGCTGGCGCCTTGCCGTCGAACCTTTCTTCTGACTACTAACTGCTGACTTCTGACTCCGCTGGGCCCCCCGCCACTCATTCCGCCAGCGGATGTGGCCGGATCTGGAACTGCACGATCTCGCTGGTCGCCCCCTTGCCACCTTCGAGATGGAAGGTGGAGCCGGTGTTGAAACTGGCCCACACCCCGCGGCCCTTCCATCCGGCATTCGCATCGTCGATACGACCGTCGAGGCCGCGACTGTAGAAGCCGAGCGGATACGGCACCCGCATGGTGATCCACTCGCCGGTCTGGGGCATCAGCGCGAGCAGGGCGTCCGACGTTGTGCCTGTCGCAATGGGGACATTCTCGCCCAGGCCGAGCGCGTCGAACTGGTCGACCCAGTTGTAATAGTGGTAGTCGGCGTTCGCCGTGCCCTCGACTCCCTTCATCCTCGGGCCGGGAGTCTGATACAGCGTCCATCCCTCGGTGCAATGCTGGCCGGTCGCCGTCGGCCCGTTCAGCACCGAACACTTGGTGCGGTCGAAGCTGGCAAAGTGCCCGCTGCCGCCGAGCGCGGTCCAGATGAGTCCATTCCGGTCGACATCGATCCCGCGCGGACTGTAGCCCCACGTGCTGGGGTCGCCCGCCGGATCGTAGGGCGGCTCGTACACCTCCGATTTACAGGTCTCCGGGGGGTCGTCGCCGATATCCAACCGAATGAGCTGCCCCGGCACCGGGAACCGTCGGCTAATCCAGACCGAGCCGTCGGGATGCGGAATGACGCCGTAGGCCCGCTGGTACTTGTCGAGGCTACCGATGCGCGTGTCCCGGGTCGAGTCGATCTCGACACTGCCAGCCTCGGTCGGCTCGTTCCACGGCTTCGTGATGACACCGTCGCCGTTGGTGTCGATGACGGTCGGACACCACCCCTGCGCCGACCGCTCGTCGCCGGTCTCATCGTAGAGCCGCGTGTTCAGCCAGCCGATCGCTTCGGTCGACCCACTCAGCCACAGCGTGTCGTTCTCGTCGTCAGCAAACTGCAGATGATGCGTGAAGTAGCAGGTGTCGATGAGCACGAACTTCTCGTCCTCGGGTTCGTAGTAGGAGAGCTGACGCGACTCGGCGCGATGCTGAATCGGGTAGTACTGGGCGAAGGGATGATCCGATCCCTCGAGACACCAACTGGGCACGTCGTTTGGTCGAACCGACTGCGTAATCCAGACCCGCCCCTTGTCGTCCATCATCGGATTGTGCGCGCTCCGGCTGACAAGACCGGCCGACTCGTTCCCATAATAGAATGACGGAACCGCCGTCGACGACCCCTGATACGAGTTGCTCCGTCGCGGCCGCTCGACACGGGTCGGCAGATCCATCCGCACAGAACGGCGGCTCTGGATATCGGTGACGACGAGACCGGCGCCGCCCACCCCGTAGATCGGCCCACCGGAGAACAGCGTGGGGTTGCGCTTGTCGGTCGAGACGTTGTCGTGCACCATCCCCTGCGGGTGACCCCACCCCCACATGCTCAAAACGACATTCCGCTCGACCCCTTCCGGCCGAGGCGGCGCGGGCGGCACCGCGCCGGCGCGGATCCGGTCGGTCCACTCGGCGTACAGCTTGATGGCGCGCGGCCGGCCAATCCGGTTGATCTCGGCGGCCATCGCCGGTCCGGCTCCACCGGCTTGAAGGCGGTAGTTCCACGCGTCGACGGTCGAATCGAAGGTCTCCAGGTTCAGCATCGGCATCTCGCGCGTCGCGCGGTTGCCGAGCTGATGACACAACTGGCAGCCATCCTTCAGTCGGTCGATCCAGTCGGCCTGGGTCTTCATCGCGGTGCCGATGCCGTTGCCGCGCGGTCCCGTCCCGGGGAAGTCGCTGGCGGGAGGCACCTCGAGCAGCGAGTACCAGTAGTTGGCCGGGTAGATCTGAGCGGCTTCGCGCGGTGTCGCGGCTGCCGTGACCTGCAGGCCGAGGTCGTCGCCCGGCTCCGCAGCCGCCTTGTCGGAGTCCACCAGGCCGTATCCGCGCACCCACACTTGATACGAGGCTGCCGGGAGATCGGGCACCAGGAAGCGCCCCTCGTCGTCGGTCACCACGATCTTCCGAAATGAGGCATCGAAGTCGCTCGTCTCGGCGATCACCCAGACACCCGCCTCGGCGCCGCCGGCACTCGTCACGACGCCGGTGATGTCGTCGGCGGCGGCAATCACGGTGTGATGTGTCGCCGCCGAGCCGACCGCCAGCAACATCGCCGATCCAGACAGACACCACGTGCGAAACCGCTTGGTCATGTTGCGTCTCCTCTGCATGCTCTTCCCGCCACGCCGATATCGACGTGACGCCTACACCGGAGTTGGGGCCTCAGCGGGGCCCGGCTTGATCGTCGCGACTGCGAGCGCCGAAATCAGCGTGTTCTTCGCCAGGCGGGCCGCACAGTGTGCAAACATCGCGGTCAGATGGCTGTCCCCGTTCTTCAGCCGTTCGCTCAACACTTTATCGCCGCCACGCTGTGACAGCGCATGATGGGCGTCAGGTACGCCAATCTCGTACGCCAATCTCGGGATAGGCGCGGTTGCTTGTCTCATGCCCCATCATGGACCCGAGCTCTTGTCCCAACACCGCGCCGTTGCCGACCGTGACGCGAGATACCGGACGTCGGTCCAACTATATGCCCTGCCAGGCCGCTATGGAAACCTCACGCGCCATCGAGCGACAATCCCCTGGCTGGCTCACACCAAGGGTCGCGGTGGAGGCCCCAAGATTATTGACCATGCCCCGCATCGAGGTCTTGGTGCGAGAGGAGAGTAATCATGCACGGGCGCACCCAGAAGATCGTGCCCAAGACGGATGCCGACCCGATCCTTCTGATCGGACAGCCGTTCGTCGTCACCGATACCGGGCCGTAAGGCGAACCAGCGGCACCCTCAGATGTCGGTGAGATGCCGCAACGTACCTGTGCTGTCGCCGATCTGCTCGACCGGGACATCCAGCTTGGCGAGCAACGCCATATACAGATTGGTCAGTGGGGTCTCATCTGCATACCGGATGTGACGCCCCCCGCGGAGCTGTCCGGCGCCCCCACCAGCCAGGAGGATTGGTAGCTTCTGGATGTTGTGAAGGTTTGACCTGCCCCCCTGAAATCGTTCCAGCCCGAGCGGTAGAATTCGGGTGTCACGACCAGGAGGTAGGATGCCACGCAAGCGCGTCGGTACTG
>PBRZ01000144.1 GCA_002726085.1 Acidobacteriota bacterium | reverse complement strand
TGGAAGCCGTCGGCGGTCCGGACATCTATCGGATGCTGCTCGAACAACGCGTCGACCTCGTCACCTTTACGAGCGGGTCCAGCGTCAGGAACTTCGTGACAGCGCTCGGAACCGACCAGGCAGCCGACCTGCTCAAACGCGTGGATGTCGCCTGCATCGGGCCGGTGACTGCCGACGAGGCCACCCGACTGGACATCTCGACCACGATCATGCCATCCGAGTACACCGTGCCCGCGATGGTGCGAGCCATCGTGGAGCACGTGCAGGTACGCCGGCGCGACAAGGAAGGGGACTGACGGTGACGACAGACGCAGGACCGGCCTCCGACAAGGTGTCGGCGGAGGAACCGGACGGACTCGGATTGATCCACCGACCGCGGCGGCTACGCACAACGGTGGCAACCCGCGCCCTGGTGCGAGAGACGCGCCTCTCGGCGGAGATGCTGGTCTATCCGCTGTTCGTCTGTGACGGCAGCGGTGTCCGACGCGAGGTCTCGTCGATGCCGGGGGTCCACCAGCTGTCGGTCGACGAAGCGGTACGGGAAACGGTCGCCGCCCGTGATGACGGGGTGCGGGCGGTGCTGCTGTTCGGGCTGCCGGCACACAAGGACGAGACCGGCTCAGCGGCCGCCGATTCGACCGCCCCCGTACAGTCGGCGATTCGCGCCATCAGGGACCGGCTCGACGACGTGACGGTCATCACCGACGTCTGTCTGTGCGAGTACACCTCGCACGGGCACTGCGGCATCCTCGACGGGGACCGGATCCTGAACGACGTCACGGTCGGTCGTCTGGTCGAGACCGCGCTCTCGCACGCCGAAGCTGGCGCGCACATCGTGGCACCCTCCGACATGATGGACGGCCGCGTAGGGGCCATCCGCCGCGGGCTGGACGGACGCGGGTTCGAGGAGGTCGCCATCATGTCGTATGCGGCGAAGTACTGCTCAGCCTTTTATGGGCCGTTCCGGGACGCGGCAGACTCCGCACCGGCATTCGGCGACCGCCGGACCCATCAGATGGATCCCGCCAACGTCGAAGAAGCATTGCGTGAAGTGGAGCTCGACCTCGAAGAAGGCGCGGATATCGTCATCGTCAAGCCGGCGATGCCGTATCTGGACGTGATCCGCCGTGTGAAAAGCACGTTTCAGCAGCCAACGGCCGGCTATCAGGTCAGCGGCGAATATGCGATGCTGAAAGCCGCCGGGCACAACGGCTGGATCGATGAGCCGCGGGCCATGATGGAAAGCCTGACCGCGATCCACCGGGCCGGTGCCGACATCATCATTACTTACTACGCGCGCGAGGCTGCCCGGTCGCTCGCCGGGCGCTAGCCATGCGCATTCTCGTCACCGGCGGTTCCGGGTTCATCGGCTCCTACGTAGCCGAACGTGCCTCCGCTGCGGGCCACTCCGTTCGAGTGCTGGACAATCTCGACCCACAGGTGCATCCCAATGGCGTCGGGCGCCGCATCTCGGCGGACGTCGAGTTCATCGAGGGTGATGTTCGTGATGGGGCTCTCTGCGCACGCGCACTCGCGGAGGTCGACTGCGTGGTCCACTGCGCGGGAGCAGTCGGCGTCGGACAGTCCATGTACAGGGTCGAGCACTACATCGACGTGAATGTCCGCGGCACCGCTGCGCTGCTTGACGGCATCATTGCCAACAGGGCCAACGGGGCTGACGGAGCCAACAGGGCCCCCAGCAGTCGCCGGGCTCACAGCCCATCCCTGCCACGGTTGGTGGTGCTGACCTCGATGACCGGATACGCTGAGGGATGCTATCGGCGCCCCTCCGACGGCGAGCAGGTGCGTGTCGAGGTACGCACCGAGGAGGACATCCGCACATTGGGATGGGAGCCCGTTTGTCCACACACCCACGAACCACTCGTCCCGGTCCCGACGCCGGAAACGGCCGCCCTACTCAGCCGCAACGTGTATGCGCTGTCCAAGCGCTACCAGGAAGAGCTCGCCCTGACGCTGGGCGACGTGTATGGCTTCCCCGTCGTCTGCCTCCGCCTCTTCAACGTGTATGGGCCAGGGCAGTCGCTGAGTAATCCCTACACCGGGGTCATCGCAATCTTCCTGAGCCGTCTATTGGCCGGTCAGTCCCCGATGGTCTACGAAGATGGGCGCCAAAGCCGCGACTTCATATCCGTGCACGACGTGGCCGACACGGTCGTCGGTCTGCTCGAGTCGTCCGCTGCCGACGGCGAGGTCGTCAACATCGGCAGCGGGATCCCTCGGGCCATCGGCGACATCGCCGTGACGCTGGCACGGCTGATCGGGCGCGAGCACGTGGTTCCCGAGATCACGGAGCGGTTTCGGCGAGGCGATGTCAGGCACTGTCTCGCCGACGTCACGCGTGCACGCGAATGGTTGGCTTTCGAGCCGAAGGTCACTTGGGAGGAGGGGCTTGCCGAGGTCGTGGCCTGGGCGACGTCGGCGCGAGCCGACGATCACTCCGCCCAGGCAGAACGTGAGCTTCGCGACCACCAGTTGCTGAGCGACGACCGGATCAGACCAGAGGCCAGGCGAGAGTGAAACGCGCGCTGATCACGGGAAGCAGCGGTCTCATCGGCTCCGAGGCGGCGACGTTCTTCGACGCCCGCGGATGGACCGTCTGCGGTGTCGACAACAACATGCGGCTGGATTTTTTTGGTCCAGACGGGGACACCTCCTCGAATCTCAAACGGCTTCGACGGGTGACCCACCAGTTCAGCCACGAAGACCTGGACATCCGTGACCGTGAGGGACTTGCGCAGCTGGTCGAGCGCGTGCGCCCGGCGCTCATCATTCATTGTGCGGCCCAGCCTTCGCACGACCTGGCTCAGGCGCGGGTGTTCGATGATTTCGACATCAATGCCGTCGGGACACTCAACCTCCTCGAGGCCGCTCGTCACACCTGTCCGGACGCCCCGTTCATCTTCATGAGCACGAACAAGGTGTATGGCGATGTCCCCAACGAGTTGCCGCTGGTGGAGCAGCCAACACGATACGACTACGCCGATGTCTCCGATTTTCATGGGATCGCTGAGACGTGTCGCGTGGACGGGTGCCTCCACAGCCTGTTCGGGGCCTCGAAGCTCGCGGCCGACATCATGGTCCAGGAGTACGGACGCTATTTCGGCATGCCGACGGTCTGCTTTCGGGGCGGATGCTTGACGGGAGGGTCCCATGCGGGCGCGGAGCTGCATGGGTTTCTGGCCTACCTGGCTCTGGCGCTCGTCGAGGGGCGTCCGTATCGCGTCTACGGCTATCAGGGGAAACAGGTGCGCGACAACATCCATGCGCATGATGTCTGCACCGCGTTCGAGGCGTTTTGCGAGAACCCCCGGGTCGCGGCCGTCTACAACCTCGGGGGTGGACGTGCCAACAGCGTGTCGGTGCTGGAGGCCATCACCAGGCTCGAAGCGATCACTGGTAGATCACTCGAGGTGACCCACGTCGACCAGCCACGCCGCGGAGACCATATCTGCTACATCAGCGACCTGCGCCGCTTCCAGGGAGACTATCCTGACTGGCAGATCACGCGCACGTTGGACGCCATCTTCGAGGAGCTCGGCCGTTGCCAGACAAAAACGGCGTAACGCTGTCGGTGGTCATCCCGGCTCGCAACGAAGCCGGAAACATCGGCAAAACGCTGGACGAGCTCACTGATCGATTGACGCGTGAGGGCCTGGACTACGAGGTGATCGTCGTCGACGACGGGAGCAGCGACCAGACGGTCGAGGAGGTCCGGGCTCGTCGCGTGCGAGACCCGGCGATACGCCTCGTGACGAACGACGGTCCCAACGGCTACGGTCATGCGGTTCGCCGGGGGCTCGACGTGTTCAGGGGCGCAGCCGTCGCGATCGTAATGGCGGACGGCTCTGACGACCCGGAGGACCTCATTCACTACTACGAGATCTTGCGGGACCGCGCCGAGTGTGCCTTTGGATCGCGGTTCATTCCCGGCAGCCGGGTGCAGGGCTACCCGCGGCTGAAGCTCATCCTCAACCGCGCGGGAAACCTCTTCATCCGGGTGCTGTTCGGGCTCCCGTACAACGACGTGACCAACGCGTTCAAGGCCTACCGGGCGAACGTGATCCGCGGGTGCCGCCCGTTCCTGTCGCCCCACTACAATCTGACCGTGGAGCTGCCGCTCAAGGCCATCGTCCGCGGCTATTCCTACGAGGTCGTTCCGATCGCGTGGCGGCAGCGAGCGGCGGGCGAGTCAGGTTTCCATCTGCGAGAGATTGGAAGTCGATATCTGTTCATCGTGCTGTACCTGTGGCTGGAGAAGATCCTCACCAGAGGCGACTACCGACGTCCTGCCGGCGAGGGGTTCGTCCGCTGGCCAGACCACACAACGGTCTCCGAGCAGAGGAGGTCCGATGGGCGGAGGTGACCGCCGGACGGCACGCCGCGTCGGTCTCATCTCGCTCCTGGTCGCGGGTCTGGCCGGGCTCGGCATCGCCGTGCACCTGTTGACACGCCCGGCCGACTCGCTCCCGCCCAGCGGCTCCACCGCCTATCGGGACACGGTGCGGCTGTTCTACCGCGGGCTCGCGTCGCTCGAGGTGGGTCTGCTCGTCGAGGCGACGGCGCAGTTCGACCGCGCGGCCGAGCTGGCTGCGGACGAGCCCGCAATACCCGCCAACCTGGTGGTGACCCATCTGCGACTCGGCGACGACGAGACGGCGGCTGCCTACCTCGCAACGGCCAGCGGCCTCGCGCCGCAGAATGCGGACATCGCGTTGCTGGCCGGATTGCTCGAGCGCTTCGGCGGCCGGTTCGAAGCGGCGGCGGCACAGTTTCGCAGAGCGGTCGAACTCGACACCGACAACCTGCACGCTCGCTTCGCGCTCGCCCGAGAGCTCGCGCAGCTTGAAACCGAGGCAGACCACCTCGAAGCACAGCAGTTGCTCGAGGCGATTCTCGAGCGTCAACCGGACAACCTGGCGGTGCTGCTCGAGCGGGCGCTGGTGGCTGCCGCGCGCACCGATGGGGCGTCGCTGCTGGACACGGTTGGCCGCCTCGAGGCGGCCTCTGACGGTTGGCCCCAGGCTGCGCTGGCGCAACTCGACACACTGTCTCAGGCCACAGAAGACGGGGCGTTCCCGCAAGCCGAAACTGCCGCCGCCCTGATACGAAACGTGCTCGTACGTCTGGGCGCGTTTCAGGACAGTCTCGCTGCGGTGACAGTCGACGCCGAGCTGGTCGCGGAACCATTCGACCGCTTCCTGCGCTTGCCCTCCCCGACACCCACCGCCTCATCCCCCGACGAGACACTGGCCTTCTTTGTCGAGCCGTTGAATGCCACCGATGCCGACGCCGTGTCGGCGCTCACGATTCTCTCGTCGCCCACCGACGATGCCCCGACGGTGTTCGGCACCGACGGGCGCCAGCTGCAGCGAGTCGGTGCGCCGGACGTCGTCGCCTTGTTTCCGGGTGACGCCGTTGGTTCGCCGCCTTCCGCCCACGGCATGCTGGCATTCGACTGGAACAACGACTTCCGACCGGATCTCGCTCTGACCGGCGCCGGCGGTCTGCGGCTGCTCGAGCAGACGCTGGACGGCACCTTCACAGATGTCACCCCGACGGGCGCGCCGGACCCGTTCGACACGACCGCGAGCGGCTTTGGCGCGTGGGCAGCCGACATCGAGATGGATGGCGACCTCGATCTGGTGCTTGGTCCGACGGATGGGGCGCCACTGGTCATGCGGAACAACGGCGACGGGACCTGGCTCGAGCTGCAGCCATTTACCGACCTGACAGGTCTCCGGGCGTTCGCCTGGGGCGATCTGGACCTGGACGGCGACCCGGACGCAGCGCTCCTCGACGCCGGCGGCAGGCTGCAATCCTTCGAGAACCAACAGGCTGGCGAGCTCCAGCGCTGGAACGGCCTCGATCTCCAGACCGGCGTGGCCGCGCTCGTCATGGGCGACCTGAACGCCGATGGCCGGCTGGATCTCGTGACGCTCGACACAACGGGTGCGATTCAGCGGATCGCCAGGCAGGGTGAGGGGTGGGAGTCGGAGACCCTCGCCGCCTGGCCTGACTTTCCCGTCGGGGCCGCGCCCGGGCTCCACCGACTGTTCCTAGCGGATCTCGACAACAACGGGGCGATCGATCTGGTGGCATCCGGTCCCGCCGGTACACGCATCTGGCTGGGGGACGCGCAGTCGGCGCTGCAACCGTTTCTCCCCGCACCCGACGCCGAGGTGTTCGGTGTCGTCGACCTCGACGCGGATGGCCGACTCGACCTGGTCGGACTCCAGGACGGACGTCCCGTTCGGATGCTCGGACGAGGTGAGGCCGACTATCACTGGCAGGTGGTCCGACCACGGGCCCTCGAGGCGGCCGGCGACCAGAGGATCAACTCCTTTGGTGTCGGCGGCGAAATCGAGATACGGTCTGGACTGCTGGTCCAGAAGCAGCTCCTGACCGGCGCACCGGTGCACTTCGGTCTGGGTTCGCACGAGCAGGTCGAGGTGACGCGCATCGCCTGGCCCAACGGCGTCGTCCAGGCCGAGTTCGATGTCGGCAGCGACCAGCGCGTCGAAGCCGAGCAACGGCTCAAGGGATCCTGTCCCTGGCTGTTCGCCTACGACGGCGAGGGCATGCAGTTCGTGACCGACTTTCTCTGGCGGTCGCCACTCGGCCTCCGGATCAACGCCCAGGACACGGCCGGTATCACTCAGACGGAGGATTGGGTACGCATCCGCGGCGACCAGCTCCAAGCGACGGATGGCGAATACGACCTGCGGATCACCGCGGAGCTCTGGGAAACCCATTTCTTCGACCACGTCTCGGTGATGGTCGTCGATCATCCCGTAGCGGTCGAGGTGTTCGTCGACGAGCGGTTCGCGCCCCAACCGCCTACGCTGGCGCTGTATCCAACCGGACCGCCGCAATCGGTGCGACAGGCGTGGGACGACGCGGGACGCGATGTGACCGACCTGGTCGGCACACAGGACGGGCGATACGTGGCGACGTTCGAACGTGGCGCCTACCAGGGTGTTACGCGAGACCACTACGTGGAATTCGAGCTCGACAGTGCAGTGTCCGGGCCGGAGCCGCGCTGGCTCCTCGCCCATGGCTGGGTCTACCCCACCGACAGCAGCATCAACGTCGCCATCGGTCAGGGTCGGCACCCCGCCCCGCGTGGTGTGGCGCTCGAGGCATTGACCGAGGACGGTGAGTGGCTCACGGTGCACGCCGACTTGGGGTTCCCGTCCGGCAAGAACAAGACGATGGTGATCGATTTGAGCCAGGTGAGTCAGATGCCTCGGACCGGACCGGCGCCGCGCCTGCGGCTGCGGACCAACCTGGAGGTGTACTGGGACTGGCTCGCCGTCGCCCCAGACGTTACCGTCGAGGACGCGCCGGTGCGGACCAAGCGGTTGCAGCCCAGCGTCGCCGATCTTCGGTATCGGGGCTTCTCACGCACGTCCGACGCCGGCCCGCGTGGACCCGAGGTGCCCCACTACGACGACATCGCCAACACCGGGCCCCGGTGGCGCGATCTCACCGGATACCACACGCGGTTCGGCGATGTGCGCGAGCTGCTCGCCAAAGTCGACGATCGCTACCTGATCATGAACGCGGGCGACGAGCTGCAGCTCCGGTTTCCGGCGCCGGAACCGCCGCCGGCTGGATGGCAGCGCGACTTCGTGCTCATCGGTGACGGCTGGGTGAAGGACGGCGACTACAACACCGGCTTTTCGAAAACCGTCCGTCCGCTGCCATCACATGACGACCCGGACTACGACACCGCGCCCGGCAGCTTGGAGGCCGACGCGGTGTATCTGCAACATTCGGACGACTGGCGGACCTACCATACGCGCTACGTCACACCGACAGCGTTCTTGCGCGGCCTCGCCCGGCCCTAGCAGCCCGTGGCAAGAGCCCCGCTGCATTCGAACGGCGCTGCATCCCGCCCCACTGCGTTGCTCCGCGGTCGAATACGGGCCGGCATTCTCCCTTGTCGCGCCTTGTTCCAGCCGCGCGCTGTAGTGCCTCGCCAGGTTCTCGGTGCGACGCGGGGTTTTACCACGGACTGCTAGACCGTAGCTCGGTTGTGTTGCTTCTGTGGCGCAGGCCTTCAGGCCTCCCATGAG
>PBRZ01000143.1 GCA_002726085.1 Acidobacteriota bacterium | reverse complement strand
CTGCTGGATCTCGACGCCGCAGCTCGACTGATGATCGAGTTCGATGAACCGGCGGCGGTCGTGGTGAAGCACATGAATCCATGCGGGGTTGCGACTGCGGCGTCGCTCAGCGAGGCCTATGTGATGGCGCGTGAGGTGGATCCGCTTTCGGCCTTCGGCGGCATCGTCGGCGTGAATCGCCCGCTCGATCGTGACACGGCCACTGCGATCACGTCGACCTTCATCGAGGCGGTCGTCGCGCCAGAGGCTGACGCTGAGGCACGCGCGGTGTTCGCCACGAAGAAGAATCTACGGTTGGTGCTGGCCGACTGTGCACCGGCCGCAGCGGATCTCCGGCTGACCCGCGAAGTCCGCTCCATCCTTGGTGCGGTCCTCGTGCAGGAATACGATCGGGTTGCCGAGGCGGCGTCGCCGTGGGATGCCAGTGCGGCGAGTCCAGATCAGTCCGACTTCCGTGTCGTGACTGCGCGGCAACCGACCGACGAGGAGTGGGCCGCTTTGCGTCTGGCGTGGCGGGTCTCGGCGCACGTCAAGTCAAATGCCGTCGTGTTTGCCGTGGCAGACCGGCTGGCGGCAATTGGCGCGGGTCAGATGAGTCGGGTCGATGCCGTCAAGGTGGCGACGATGAAAGCGACGACGGATCTATCAGGCACCGCGGCCGCGTCTGACGCATTCTTTCCATTTCGGGACGGGCTCGATGCGATTGCGGCGGCTGGTGCGACGGCGGTCGCGCAACCAGGCGGGTCGGTGCGGGACGAAGAGGTGATCGTCGCTGCCAATGAGCACGGGATCGCGATGGTGTTCACCGGGCGCCGGCACTTCAGGCACTGAGGTTTCCGGGCGGGGCATCCCGGCTGGCGGCGTTGCTTCCTCGGTCACAGCCCGCCTGGCTGCTCCCTCGTCGCGCCTGGCCAGTCGGGCGCCGCGCTCCGGAAACCGATCCTCTGTCGGTCTTCAGCGCCCTGCGCCGGGCGGTGCATCCCGGCTGGCGGCGTTGCTTCCTCGGTCACAGCCCGCCTGGCTGCTCCCTCGTCGCGCCTGGCCAGCCGGGCGCCGCGCTCCGGAAACGGATCCTCTGTCGGTCTTCAGCGCCCTGCGCCGGGCGGGGCGCTTGTGCTTTCTGCTGTGTGGGTGCTCGCGGCTGCCGCGAAGGGCAGCGTGATCATCACCAGAAACAGCATCAGGAACTCCGAGTCCCCGAAGTTGTATTCGAACATGCCTGCCGTCAGCATTCCGGCGACCGCCGCCAGGCCGGCGGCCGCCAGGGCGGCGGTCGCCGGAGTCTTGAGCCGGCTGATCAGGTCACGCACGAGCAGCGCGAGAAAGCCGAGCCAAACGGCGAGCGCCGGTAGGCCGCGCTCGGCTGCGATGTGCAGCGGCACGTTGTGGAGGTGCGGGTTGGTGTCCTCGACGGCGCTTGCGTCGCGATACTCCGGGTAGACCTCCTTGACCACGTCCGGTCCGACACCGGTCAGCGGGCGATCACTGATCATGCGGAAGCCGGCCCGCGCCATCGCGACCCTATCGCGGTTCGTCGGGTCTTGCAGGTCGAACGCGGAGTACATTCGGTCGGTCAGCTGTGGGGGTGCAAAGGCCAAGAACAGCGCGGCCAGCACCGGCAGGACCGCCATCAGTCGAAGATCCTTCATGACGAACAGCAGCCCCAGCACGGCGCAGGCGCCGACCCACGCGCCCCGCGTCCAGGTGAGCGCAAGCGCCACGAGCAGCGCCGGCATGACGAGGGCCGACCAGATTCGATCTCGGGTGTCGAACAGCAGCCGCCCTCCGGCGAGCGCGATCACCAGCACCAACAACCCAGAGTAGGTCATGTAGTGCCCCATGGTTCCGCGCACCCGTTGTCCGAGATTGTCGTATTCGAGGATGCCGAATTGCACGACACCGAACACCGCGCTGGCGGCGCCGACGGTGATGGCGATCGTCGCCAGGGTCCTTGCCTGGGTGCCCCGGGCCAGGCGGTAGACGAGCGGTACGACGAGGAACAGCAGCACCTCCTTCGAGTCGACGATGCTGATGCCGCGGTCGAGGGAAAACGCGACCGACACCATCGTCATCGCGGCATAGACCACCAGTGCTCCGAAGAACGGTGGGGCCGACGGTCGTTCATGCTCTGCCACGAGCAGCCCGATCCACAACCCGAGAGTGATGGTGAGGAGGATGCCGGAGGCGGCAATCGAGATCTACAGTGCTGCGACGAATCCCAAAAGCGAGATCAACGCCGCAACCTCCAGCTTCGAGGTGTCGTCGGTGGCGTCCGGAAGGATACTCATAGCCGCGAGATGTCTTCAGCGCGTGAAGCCGGTGGGTCGCGACGCTTTCACGACGCGTCGTGCTCCGTTGACACGTCTATGTTGTCGATTCCTTCTATATCTAGTGTTTCTACTATTCCTACTGTTTCTCAATGGTCGCTTCATCGATGAGCATCACCGGGATGTCGTCCTTGATAGGATAGACGCGGTGACACGTGTTGCATTTCAGGGCAGTGTCGTCGTGGACGAGCACGACCGGCGTCTTGCAGTTCGGACAGGCGAGTATCTCGAGCAGTTCGGCGTCGATGCCCATACGGCGACCCTCCCACACTGGACACCCGACTATACCAGACTGGTCCGGCGGTGAGCGCTGTCGGCTGTCTCACGGGTTGATGGTTCTGGCGTCCTGTGGAACAATCAGGCCGTAATGCGGACTTTTCTTTGTATCCTGTCAATTGTTTGCGCGCTGGCATCGGTTACGCCGGCCCATGCCCAGTCTACGGTCTCCGGGCAGCCGAACATCGACGACCGGGCGGCGGCATATCACGCTTTCGTGTTGGGGCGGTCGCTCGAGGGCGCGGGTGATATCGAGGGCGCAGTTGCCGCTTTCCTGCGCGCGGCCGAGCTCGACCCGGCCGCGGCCGACATCTGGGCGGAGTTGGCAGCGCTTTACGCTCGCCGGAACCGAGCCGACGAAGCGATCGAGGCCGGTCGCGCCGCGCTCGATCGCGACCCGGACAACGAAGAGGCCCATCGGATCCTGGGGCTCGTCTATTCGGCCCGCGCTGGCACGAGGGGTGACGCCGGGCAGGAGGATGTCGACCGAGCGGTCGATCACCTGGAGCGTGCGCGCGATCCCCTGACACCGGACCCGGGGCTATATCTCTCGCTCGGGCGTCTGTACGTCGCCACGGGGGAGACGGCGAAGGCGATCGACCTGCTCAACGAGCTGCTCGAAGCCGAGCCACAATTTGCCGACGCGCATGTGCTGCTGGCCCAGGCCTACGAGGCTCAGGGCGCGTGGGACGAGGCGGCGGCCGCCTACGAGCGCGCGGTGACCTGGAGCCCACAGCGGGCGCGTTACCGGCGACAGCTCGCCAACGCGTTGTTGAACGCCGGAGAACCTGCTCGGGCGCTCGAGGTTGTGCGGGAGCTCGTTCGCGTCCGGTCGGACGATACCAGCGGGTGGTATCTGCTGTCTGAGCTGGAGTTGCAGCTCAACAACTACGACGAGGCTGGGGCGGCTGCGCGGCGGGTCATCGCATTGGAGCCGGACGGCCTGCGCGGTGCCTACATGCTATCTCGCGTGCTCGGTGCGCAGGGCGAATATCAGGCGATGGTGGATGCCCTGGAGCCGGCGGTCCGTGGCGCGATCGAGCGCGACGTGGCGGCCAGCCAGATCGTCAGTCTGCTTCAGCGGCTGAGCGTCGCGCATGAGCAACTGGGCGACCACGACGCAGCGATCGACACGCTGACCCGGGCACTCGACCTGACGCCATCCCATCTTGGGCTCCAGGCACAGCTTGCACAGGTGTATATCGACTCCGGGCGTCTGGACGAGGCGGTGGACGTGGTCCGTCGGGCCCAGCGCGAGAGCCCTGGCAATCTGGCGTTCCAGCGGCTCGAGGCGCAGACCCTGTCGGCGCGCGGAGACGTGGCCGACGCACTGGCCGTGCTCGAGCGTGCGCTGTCCCAGCACGAGGAGCAGCCGGTCGCTCATTTTGCGTTGGCCAACATGTACAGCCAGCACGATCAGGTCGACGATGCGGTGCGTGTGCTGGAGGCGGCCGAGGCCAGATTCCCCGACAACACGGCTGTGGTCTTCCAGCTCGGAGCCGTGTTCGAGCGGGGGCAGCGTTTCACCGAGGCGGAGGGGGCGTTTCGGCGCGCGCTCGAGCGGGACCCGGAAGACGCCGCCACGCTCAATTACCTTGGGTATATGTTGGCCGAGCGCGGAGAGCGTCTCGACGAATCCGTCGACCTGATCCAACGGGCCTTGGAACTGGACCCACACAACGGGTCCTATCTCGACAGTCTTGGCTGGGCCTACCTCAAACAGAACCGGTTGGAGCTGGCCGAGCCGCCGCTACGACAGGCCGGCGAGCAGCTGCGGCGCAATTCGGTCGTTCAGGACCATCTGGGCGATCTGCTGTTCCGGCTCGAACGATACGCCGAGGCGACCTCCGCCTGGGAGCGCGCGTTGGCGGGTGATCAGGATGGGGTCGAACTGTCGCTGATCGAGGACAAGCTTCGCGACGCAAGAGACCGACTGTCTCGCTGATGCGTTCGGTTCGCCTTGTCTCACGCTGTATCCTTCTTGCGGTTCTTTCCGGTTGCGCGTCCACATTCCCCAGCCTGTCGCTACCGAGCGGGCCTGGGACTCCGTTTCCCGACTACGGACCGGCGTTCGAAACGGCGGTGTCGGAGTGCCGGAACGTCCGGACACTCGATACGCTGATCCGCCTTCGGGGACGTGGTGGCGGGATGAACATCAGTGGTCGGGTCCTGGCCGGTCTGGCCGCTCCCGCTTCCTTGCGCCTCGTATGGCTGGCACCGTTTGGTCCGCCCGGTTTCGTCTTTGTGGCGCGACCCGGTGAGGCGACGTTGTGGCTCACGCGGGAGGCGCGCGTGCTGACGGACGTGCCCGCCGCCGACATGCTCGAAAGCCTGACCGGCGTGGCGCTCGCTCCGGAGGACCTCCGGGCGGTGTTGACCGGGTGTCTCGTGCCGGAGCCGCGGCCGACCGCTGGACGCAGCTACGGCGATCTGGTTGCCGTCGATCTGCAGGGCGGAGCGGTCGCCTATCTGCGGCGGATCGGCGGCGAGCATCATTTGGTTGCGGGAACTCGGGACCGGTTGCAAATCGAGTACGGCGAGTTCCGGCGCCACATCCCACGCCGGGTGCGCGTGCTATCGGACGAGCTGGTGGCGGGGTCGAGGGAACCGCTGACCGATCTGACGGCCACGCTCTTCGAACCGGACATCAATGTGGATATCCCAGACGAAGCGTTCGTGCTTAGTGACGACGACATACCGGACGACGTCATGCCGATGACGCTGGATGATCTGCGGCGCGTCTCCCCGCTGGAAGCGCCACCGGAGCCGTCATCGTCGAGGTGACGCCGCACCCCAACATCAGGATGACTTCCTCGTCGAACACCGGTGCCGCCGGTCTCCTGAAGGTCCGGGCGCACGCCAAGATCAACCTGGACCTGCGTGTCGGCGCCAGACGCGCGGATGGCTTCCACGATCTGACGACGATCCTGCAGTCGATCGCGGTGCATGACACCGTGACGCTGCGTGCGGTCGAGGGGCCGTGCCGGGTGCGGTGTGCGGCAACCGGCGTGCCGGAGGGCGAGGCCAACC
Source organism: Acidobacteriota bacterium (assembly GCA_002726085.1). Taxonomy (GTDB): domain Bacteria; phylum Acidobacteriota; class Vicinamibacteria; order Vicinamibacterales; family UBA8438; genus NP936. Next base: position 3,143 of record PBRZ01000143.1, on the reverse strand, counting down.
TGGTCTGGCGGGCCGCGCACGGGCTGTGGGGCGCGCTGGGCCGGCGTGGCGACCCCAGCGGAGTCTCCATCACGATCGTCAAGCGGATACCGATCGCGGCGGGTCTGGGAGGCGGGACTGCCGATGCGGTGGCGGTGCTCCTGGGGCTGTGCCGACTTTGGGGTGAATCGCCCGGGCCATCGCGTCTGCAGGAGATTGCCGCCGACGTCGGCGCGGACGGGCCCTTCTTTCTCGTCGGTGGCACGGCGCTCGGGGTGGGCCGCGGCGACGAGGTGTATCCGCTTGCCGAGCTGCCCCGCCACTGGGTCGTCATTGCCGTGCCGACTCGGAGAGTGTCGACCGCTGCGGCGTACGGCTGGATGGACGGTGACCGGGCGGCGTCGGGTCGCCGCGGGCGGCCGAGTGACGGTGGGAAGAAACGATTCCCGCCGGTTTCCGGCTCCACCCTCGAGTTCGACGCCCTGACCAACGACCTGGAGCGGCCGGTTGCCCGGCGTCGACCCGAGGTCCGCGCAGCCACGCGGATGCTGTCCGCTGCCGGGGCGCTGACCGCCGCCATGACCGGGAGTGGGTCGGGCGTCTTCGGACTGTTCGCGCGACGGGCGCGTGCCGTCGAAGCGGCCGGTGGCGTCCGGCGCGAGGGCTGGTCCGTGCTGGTGACCGAGACCCTGGACCGGGCCAGGCTCGCGCGGCAGTTCGGGGTCTGACGCGCACTGGATGCCTGTTCTGGCCGTGCCGAATTCTTGCCCGAATCGGGGTCGTCGGGATAAAGTACAGGACTGCGCGGATCGCCAAGAGACGCGCCATGGCCACCCGGTGCCAGACGTAGCTTTGCTAGATGGGGCGTGGCCAAGTGGTAAGGCGCGGGACTTTGGCTCCCGTATTCGAAGGTTCGAATCCTTCCGCCCCAGCCAACCGCACGCGTCGGAGGCGCTGCCGGTTTCGGTGGGCGGTTAACTGACGGATGGCCGGGTTTTGACCGAATGGCGATGCAAAACGGGCAACTCAAGTTTTTCTCTGGCAGCGCGCACCCCGAGTTGGCGCAAGAGATCGCCAACCATCTGGGTGTGTCGTTGGGACGGTCGAAGCTCAAACGGTTCTCCGACACAGAGGTGTCGTTTCAGATCGACGAGAACATCCGTGGCACCGACGTCTTCATACTGCAGCCGACGTGTACGCCGGTCGACGCCAATCTCGTCGAGCTCTGCCTGATGATCGACGCGTTCCGACGGTCGTCAGCTGCCCGGATCACTGCGGTGATGCCCTACTACGGCTATGCTCGCCAGGACCGGAAGGACAAGCCGCGGGTCCCGATCTCAGCCAAGCTCGTCGCGAATCTGTTGAGTGCAGCCGGGGCCAACCGGGTTCTGACGATGGACCTGCACAAGGCGCAGATCCAGGCGTTCTTCGACATCCCGGTCGACCATCTGTTTGCGGCACCGGTGTTCATCGAGTATCTCTCCCGCTACCGTGAGCGTGGTCTTACGATTGTGTCCCCGGACGCCGGCGGCGTCGAGCGGGCGCGGGCGTACGCCAGGCGGCTCGGTGCCGATCTCGCGATCATCGACAAGCGGCGGTCTGAGGACGGCGCCGCCGAGGTGATGAACGTTGTGGGCGAGGTGCAGGACCGGATCTGCATCATCCAGGACGACATCGTCGACACCGCGGGCACGCTGAACCGGAGTGCGGCGGCGTTGCGCGACAACGGGGCCGCGCGTGTGCTAGCGTGCGCCGTGCACGGCGTGCTGTCCGGTCCGGCGCTGCAGCGAATCGAGGAGTCGGCGCTCGAGAAGCTGGTCGTGACCAACACCATTCCACCCAAGTCAGAGTTCGTCGCCTCGGACAAGGTCGAGGTCCTGTCCGTTGCCTCACTGTTGGGGAAGGCGGTCCGGAGCATTCACGACGAGACATCCGTCTCATCGCTGTTCGTGTAGAGATATAAGGCACCACAGGTCTTGTCATGACTACTGCATTGCAGAGCGAAACCAGGTCGGAACGTGGGAAGAACCTCGCCAGACGGCTCCGTCGGAACGGGCGTCTTCCGGGCGTCGTGTATGGCGACAGTGGGGGAAAGGCTGGGCGCGACGCCGTCGCGGTCAGCGTCGATCCAGCAACAGTGTCGCAAATCTTGCACTCCGATTCGGGGGTCAACACGCTGATAGGACTGACCATTGATTCGGGAAAACCCAATCAAGTGCTGATCAAGGATTTTCAGTTACACCCGGTCACGCGCGAGTTGCTGCACGTGGACTTCTTCCGGGTGGCGATGGACAGGGTCATCACGGTCACCGTGCCGTTCGTGCTCAAGGGCGAAGCCGAGGGCGTCAAGATGCAGGGCGGGCTGATCGCCTTTGAACAGCGCGAGTTTGCGGTCGAGTGCTTGCCCACCGAGATTCCCGAGCACGTCGAGGTCGATGTCTCGAGCCTGATGATCGGACAGGGTGTCCGCGTGCGGGATGTGATCGAGGGTGTGGCCTGGAAACCAGTGACCGATATCGACACGCTGATCGTTCATGTCGTGGCGCCGAAGGTCGAAGAGGAGCCGGAGGCCGAAGAGGAGGAAGCTGCGGCCGAGGCTGGCGAGGCGGCCGAAGGCGAGAAGGTCGCAGCCGAGAGCGACGAGGCCGGGAAGAAGACCGACGAATAGCGCTTCACCGCGCAACCTGTGGTTTTCCTGGCGAGGCATTCGCCTGGCCAGGTACCCGAGTAGGTGGTCAACCAAGAACAGGGGGGCGGTTTCCGGAGCGCGGCGCCCGGCTGGCAAGGCGCGGCTTTACTAAGACGGGGCTGCGCCCCGAACCCCACGCGGACGCTCGCGGGGCCCTGAAAGCCCCACTCCGCGCCCCGCTGACCGAGGAAGTAACGCCGTCCCGTGCCGCCTGTGGTTTTCCTGGCGAGGCGTTTGCCTGGCCAGGCGCGACGAGGGAGCAGCCAGGCCGGCTGTGACCGAGGAAGCAACGCCGCCTCCGCTAGGGCTTCGGCGAGACCTGGCCATAGCCCGGCCGTGAATGAGCCGGGCGGCGGCTGGCGCCGTCGAGTCTCGGACCAGGTCGGTTTTCCTGGCGAGGCGTTTGCCTGGCCAGGCGCGACGAGGGAGCAGCCAGGCCGGCTGTGACCGAGGAAGCAACGCCGCCTCCGCTAGG
>PBRZ01000142.1 GCA_002726085.1 Acidobacteriota bacterium | reverse complement strand
GCCGGAGGCCGTCACGCCAGCACCAGGCGTCGGGCTACATATGAACTTCGCTCTCTCTTAACAAGTGGAACGGCCGCAGGGGGCGGGTCAGTACAAGTCGATCATCGGCCCCCGGCTTTGTGCCCGGCACTCGGAGGCGCAAGAGACCGAAACGTTGATCGCGTGCAAAGCCCTGAATCGGATGACTGCGCTCGGTCGACCGGCCTCGTACCCGATCCCACGCTGAAATCTCCGAGTCGGGTGGTCGTCGCGCCTTTGGCGTTTATGCACCAACGCCCATCAGCGACCTCAACCTGACAATGCCGTTTGTATAGATCGCGGAGGACAGCGCCGTAGTCGGGCGCCGTACCGGGCGAGGTGTGCACCATCGTCGGTAACTTGACACAGCCTTCCTACGGCAGGGCGAACACAAATACTGCGTTGCCGCTGCTGTTGGGACGATGCTTCTCCGGCGTCAGGCTGAGCGGAATTGTCGACCAGCTCAACGCACCGACGCCTACCGGGATCGCCACATACTGCTTGCCATCGACCCCGTAACTGATCGGGAACCCCTGCACCGACGTCGGCAGCCGAGTTTGCCACAGCAGGTCGCCGGTCGCGACGTCGTAGGCGTTGGCGAAGCGATCCCAGTCACCGACGAACACCAGCCCGCCGCCGGTCGTCAGCGCGGCCGAGTTGAACGGGGTGCGCTGCCGGTGCTTCCACAGGATTTCGCCGGTTCGATGCATCGCGACAAACTCACCGAGATTGCCGTCGCTAGCGGGGTGATGGATGTTCTCTCGCCTCCCGAGGCCAGCGCCGCCTCCGCCCTCACGAAGCTCGACCTCCGTGAAGATGGTCTTCTGGCAGGTAAGCTCGACAGGAATGTAGAAGGCCTCGGTCTCTGGACTGTAGGCCATGGCTCGCCAGCTCTTGATGCCGGAAAAGCTCGGGCAGAATTCGATCTCGACGTTGACCTGCGGGATCTTACCGGGGCGGTAAGTCGTCTTCCCTGTCGCCGGATCGACATCCAGAATGTCCTGATAACCCAGGTCCGTCGCCCTGATGAACTGCCCGGTCTCCCGGTCCAGATGCCACAAGATGCCGAGCTTGCCCATGGTGAAGACAGATTTCCGCCCGTCGACGTCGACCAGGATCCGTTCGAACACTTCGTCCATGTCCTGCGTCTCGGCCGGTAGGTGCTGAAAGTACCACCTGATCTCACCCGTGTTTGGATCGAGCGCGAGCGTGGAGCTCGTGTACAACGCGTCACCATCCGTCCCACGGCTCTCTCGCGTCCAGGGCTTCGCCTGCGCGACGCCCCAGTAGATGAGATTGAGCTCGGGATCGTAGCTCCCAGCGATCCAAGTGTCGCCGCCGCTGCGGAACATCATCGGGAGGTCGCCCCACGTGTCGCCACCCGGCTCTCCTGGGCGAGCAATCGTCGAGGTGCGCCACAGTTCGCGTCCGGTCTGGGCATCGTGTGCCGTGATGAAACAGCCGTCGTCGTAGTAGCGGGAGCAACCGCTCATCCCGGAAATGACTTTCCCGCGAGCGACGAATGAGCCGCTGCTGTAGCGGAACCCCTTGCCCCACTCTGCGACCTCGACATCCCACGCTACCTCTCCCGAGCGCGCGTCGAGCGCCACGAGGTGGGCGTCCGCCGTATTCAGAAAGACTTTGTCACCGTAGATCGAGATATTCCGGTTTGTCCGTCCCTGACCGACCACCCCATCGGGGAACTCGCGACGATGCTCCCAAAGGAGCTCTCCGGTGGCGGCGTCGAGCGCATGCACGACGTTGCCCGGACTGGCAAGATACATCACGCCATCGTGGACGAGCGGCGTGGTCTGCTGCGAGCCCGCCTCCATAGCCCATGCCCAGACCAGCCGTAGTTGTCCAACGTTCCCCCGGGTGATCTGGTCCAGCGGGCTGTACCCCCATCCATCGGGCGTCCGCCGCCAGTTCAACCACTCGCCCGGAGCTGGGGCCGACAACATAGCATCAGTGACCGGCCGGACATCCGCGACCTGTGCCGTCACCAGCTCGGACAACCCCGACACGAACAACGCCAACGCTACAATGCGGCAGCTCATCATCGTGCTCCTGACCCAGTATCGGGATTCGCGCCTACGTCCCGGTCTTCTTCGCCGTTTACCTCTATTGTTCCGTTTCGCCCAGGACGCCTTCATCCGCTTCGACACGGCCTTCTTTGGGGCGCCGACATCCCCCGGCGCCTCTTCTTTGCCTCGGTCGTGGGGGCGGTGGCGTTCCTGGCTCGGACGAGCTAAGCAAGGATACTCTCCGCGCGGCTTAGGGCGTTGTCAAGTTGGCGTGGAACAGACAGGCTTCGGTGACGCCCAGATTCCTGCCATGCTGTCTGTCCATCGTTCTTCTCGTCGCGGGGCGTTGTCAAGTTGCCGACCAGAGCGCGTTTCTCTCCCTGGGCGCGGAGCGTCCGCGCTCGGTCAGCAGGGCGTTGGTGCACGGCGCCCACGCCTGGGAACGGGAGGGAGTTGTCGGTTCCCTGGCCATCTCGACCGCCGCCAGCGCACGATCTCAACATGAAGTCGAGGGTATATCCCAAATACAAAACGAAATATCGCGTCGGAAACTGGCCGGAGTACGAGCCAGCCCTCGTCCAGCGAGGCGACGTGACGTTGTGGATCTCCGCCGACGCCACTGACGTGTGGCGACCGTCGCCCAGCGGTCAACCGGGCGGCCAGCAGAAGTTCTCGGATCTGGCGATCGAGACGGCGTTGACGCTCCGGCTGGTTTTCCGGTTGCCCCTGCGCCAAGCGGAGGGCTTCGTGCGGTCGGTGCTGGCGTTGATGGGTCTCAATCTCGAGGGCCCCCGATCACACCACGCTCTCGCGGCGCAGTCAGCGCCTGGAGGTCTGGTGCCCCCGCATCGCGGCCCACGGGCCCATCCATCTTGTCGTCGACAGTACGGGACTCTCAATTGTGGGTGAGGGTGTATGGGCGGCGGTGAAGGCGATCGGACGGCGCCGATGGAAGAAGGAGGCGGGCTACCAGCGGCAGGCCCAGGGGGAGAACGCCTTCTTCCGCTATAAGTCGATCATTGGCGAGGCGCTTCGAGCCCGGACTCCAGGCGGGCAGGAGGCTGAGGCGTTGCTCGCGTGCAACGTCCTCAATCGGATGACCAAGCTTGGCAGACCAGCGTCGTACAGCATCGGACGGTGAACGGATGACCAAGGGCAGGGGCGCAGCGGGTCAGCATCGAGTCATGCACCAACGCCTGTCACAGCGCCCGCGCTCAGACCCGGGGGGCGACATCTTGCTGCCAGTTGTCTACACTCTGTCCGATCGAACCCTGCGGCAGTGTCGATGGCTGCCGAACGGCGGATGCCGAGTTGCTTCGTGAGCCTCCGGGCCGGCGATCCCGCACCACGTGGCTCGCGTTTGAGGAGAGTGAAGTATGGCTGAAAGACAAGGGAACAGCGGCGCGTCAGTTGGTCGTGCAAGCCGTCGAAGCTTTTTCAAGCTGCTGGCTGGAAGCCCGCTGCTGGCCATGGCCTATCCGGCCCTGCCGCCGAACTGGCCGCAGGCGGTTGCGCGGGAGGCGCGACACCGTGCGGCGGCCGGACCAAGGCCTGCAGGGGTGCCGTGTCCCGACTGCGGAACGGAGATGGTTTTCGCGCCCTCTGCCGGCGCCGGTCGCAATGCAGCGCAGGAGACCGGCGCAGCCGAACAGGACCGCAACCGTTTCTTGGAAGGGCAACTCACGGGTCAAGTTATCGAGTCACCCGACGAAGCGATCAACGTGTGGGACATGGAGGCGACCACCCATTCGGGCAACCTGCCCGAGCACTGGGCCTACCTTCACCTGGGTGTCGACGACTTCGAAACGAGAAAGGCGAACAGAGAGGGCTTCCAGAGACTCATGATTCGGCCGAGGCGGCTCAGTGGGGATGTGAGCGGTCTGGACACGTCGGTCGAGTTGTTCGGCCGTCGATGGGACTCGCCGCTGTTTCTCTGTCCGGTCGCGGCCCTCCAGGCCTTTCACACGGAAGGCGAAGTTGGGTGCGCCCGGGCGGCCGGCGCCAGAGGAACGCTGGTGATGCAGTCGCACGCGAGCTCGCAGGCCTACGAAGAGATCGCCGAGGCGAACGGCGAGCCGCACTGGTTTCAGCTCTACGCGGTGCCGGACTGGAACGTCAACAAGAGGGTCCTCGACAGGGTGTCGGCGGCGGGCTGCCCCGCGGTGGTGTGGACCATCGACTTGCTGGGCGGAAGCAATCGGGAGCTCGCGAGACGCTCTCTGGGGATCGATCGGTACGACCAGCCGTTTTGTCAGAATTGCCACCAACACGAGCCGGGCTATGCCAGACCGATGCGTCGTGATGTGGGAGGTCCTGCCGGACCCCGTGTGCCGTACACGTGGGACTACGTCAAGCGGCTCAAGGACGCGACGACGATGAAGGTCATCGTCAAGGGTATCGTCACGCGTGAGGAAGCGGAGCTGGCGGTTGAGCATGGCGCCGATGGCGTCTTTGTGTCCAACCACGGTGGCCGCGCCGAGAACAGCCTCCGCTCCACGATCGACTCGCTGCCGGAGGTGGTGGCCGGCGTCAGGGGCCGGGTGCCGGTTTTCATCGACAGCGGCGTCCGCCGGGGCACAGACATCTTCAAGGCGCTTGCCCTCGGTGCGGACGCGGTGGGGATCGGGCGCCCCTACGTGTGGGGCCTTGGCGCATTCGGCGATCGTGGTGTCGACAAGGTGATTGACCTCCTCCTCGACGAGTTCAGGATGACCATGAGGCAAACCCGGACGTCGGCCATCGATCAGATCAGGTCCGAGTTTGTGATGGAACGGCGCTCTCCCATCATGATGCGCGGTAACAGGCTGGGCTTCGGCCTCTGACCGGTGCTTGCGCCGTTCGCTGCTGATCAGGCGGCCAGTTGCCACGCCGACGGCGAGCAGCGTTGGTGCGCGGAAACGAGTCTTCGTTGCGGCCCTGGCCGTCGTGACGGCCGAAGGGGCATGATCTCGACGTGAAGTCGAGAGTGCATCCCAAGTACAAAACGAAATACCACGTCGAAAACTGGCCGGCGTACGGCGTTGGTGCATAGACCCCAGAGCAGCGAAGTCCGCCCCGACCCAACGATCTCACGGCCCGATCGCGAACGAGGCCGGCCGACCAAGCTCGGTCATGCGGTTCAAGATGTTGCACGCGAACAGCGCTTCAGCGTCCTGAGCCTTGGAGTGTCGACTTCGAAGCCGGTCGCCGATGATGGACTTGTACCGGAAGAAGGCGTTCTCTACGCGCGCCTGCCGATGGTAGCGGGACTCCTTCTTCCACCGGCCGCGTCCTCCATGTTTCACGGCTGCCCACTCGCCTTCGCCAACGATCGAGAGCCCCGTGGCGTCGACGATGAGATGGATCGGTCCGGTAGCCGGGACGCGGTGGAACTGGACCGCCAGGTCCTGACTCCGTCGAGAGAGAGTCGTATGGTCCGGGGCGTCGAGATCGACACGCATCAGGGAGAGGACCGAGCGCAGGAAGCCCTCCGCTTGCCGAAGCGGCAGTCCGAACACGAGCCGAAGTGTCAACCCGGTCTGGATCGCGTGGTCCGAGAACTTGCGCTGCGCGCCTCGTCGCCCGGACGGCGCGGGTCTCCATGCGTCGATCGCGTCTGCGGAGAACCAGAACGTCACGTCGCCCCGCCGGAGGAGCAGGACTTGCGCACCAACGCCGCCTCAACGTGACAATGCCCGCATGAGTGCCCGGCCCATTTCTGGCACCTTACGGATTGTGAAGAATACGCAAAGAGTAGTATGTTTAGCGTATGATTCGTTCTTGGGCGAACGACTCGACACGTCGCTTCGTCGAGAACGGCAAGACTTCGAAGTTTCGGGGTCTTGATGCTGATGCCGCGCAAGACTCGGTGGCGACGCTGCATGCCGCAACGTCGCTTCGGGACATCAGTCCCCTCAAGAGCGTCGGATTGCATAAGTTGAAGGGTGACCGCCGAGGCCAGTGGGCCATGACAATCAACGGTCCGTGGCGCCTGTGTTTCCGATTCAAGGATGGCGACGCATTCGACGTCGAGATTATCGACTATCACAAGGGGTGAACCGACATGATTCCCGTGCATCCTGGCCGTATCCTGAAGCGTGAACTGAAGGCCCGTTCCTTGTCGGCCAACAAGCTCGCGCTGTCCCTGCGTGTTCCCTCAGGGCGCATTACCATGATTCTCAACGGAAAGCGCGCCATCAGCCCAGAGACTGCCTTGCGGCTAGCGCGATATTTTGGAAATTCGGCACAGTTCTGGTTGAACCTCCAGACCAGCTTCGACCTCGGGGTGGCGGAACGGACTATTGGCGACACGATCAAGGCAGAGGTCAACGAGGCCGCATGAGCGGAACGTGTGCTGTCAAGTTGAACGGCGGAGTCGTCCCAGGCAAATCGGTTATCAGGTAAGAGTCCAGCACGTGGCACAATCGCCATGTTTTCGCCTGAATTGATTTGATCGGCGAGGCAAATGGCGACTCAAATATAACCGTCTTGGTATAACCGATCCGACAGCGGGCCTTCTAAACTGAGGGTCGCAGGTTCGAATCCTGCCGGGCGCGTCATTTCCTACAGAATTTGCACATTCTTCGAATCGGGGAAAGGCGTGGGCAAAGACCAAGCGAAAAACGTGACCGGTCCGCCTTCTCTTCGCCTGACCTCGGCGATTCGGCGTTCGTGCCGTTTTCCTCAGCATTTCGCAACATCGACAGATCGGCGCTGATTCCATCGGCCGAAGCAGCGCCCGAAATCGCCTCAACTCACGTCCCCGCAAGACCCTGGGCTATGCCAAGCGTCTCGTCGCAGAACGGAGTACAGTCACCGTCGGGCTCTAAACCGAACCGCTACTGAAAGTGGGGGGACGTCGGAAATCCTACGGCACGTCAGCCGCTGGCAGTGAAGCGGCCGGCGGGGCTGACGCTGTCTTCGTTCGTGCGGCTGGCCGAGGGGAGAGGATGGTTCTCGGTGTCTGGAGCTCGGGCATCGGGGCGGCGGCGAAGAGTCGCTGCACTGGTCGGGCCAGCACCCTAGCCCAGGCGATCGCGCGCGATTCCCGCGCGCTGTCGGCCGCCAGCCCGGTGCCGGCGTACATCTGCCGGTAGAGCTTGGACATCAGCACGAAGGTCAACCGGTACCGGAGCCCTGACACCACGGTCGAGCGCCGCCAGACGGTCTTCAGATCGTAGAACTGGTCCCACACGTGTTGCGTGCGCCGGCGAATCTCATCGGCGCCCATCGACGGGTGGGCGGTGAACACCCTGGGCCGGTCGGCCTTGGGAAGGAGCCAGTAGCGAGACAGCGGGACACCATCCACCGTTTGGGAGTCGTCGGGGAGGTCGCGTTCCCAGGTCTCGAAATCGAGCGTGCCCGGCATCGGTGTGAGCGTCACGAACTGCGCGAAGTCGAGGTGGCTCCGTTTGGCGAGGGCCACGGTGAGGTCGAACGTGTCCGCCTGGTCGCTCGGGAGCCCGAAGATGAACGAGCCAAGCACATGCACGCCGTGCGCGCGGAACTGTCGCAACCGTGCCACCAGCGCGTCGCCGGCAACGTTGAAGTCCTTGTAGACGTCCTTCAGGCCTTCACGGGTGACCGCTTCGACGCCAATCAGCGCGCCCTCGATGTGCGCCATTCGCATCGCATCGAGGAACGCGGTGTCTTCGGCCGCCTCCATCGTGATCTGCGTGAAGAAGACCAGGTCGTCCGGCAGCTCGGCGAGTCGCGCCATCAGCGCGAACCGTTCCGCGCGTATCGCCTCGAGCTGGTGCAGCCGGGCCGGATCCTGACGCCGGGCGGCCTGGGCCAGATCGTCGAGCGTGACCGGATAGAAGTTGTCGTCGGCCAGCGCGATGAAGCGGAAGCCGAGCCGGCGCAGCCCGACGATCTCTTCGACCACGACATCGGCTGCGCGCTGTCGCGGCTCCTGGCCGTCTGTGCGCCACACCGAGCAGAAGGAACAGTGCTTCGGGCAGCCGCGCACGGTCTGTACCGAGGCCCAGGCGTATCGCTTGCGGTCGATCAGGTCCCACCGGGCCGGTCGCAGCTTGGCCGCCTCGAGGCGGCCGCCTTCGTAGAGGGGCCGAGGCACGCTGTCGGCGCAGTCGTCGAGCACCTCGGCCCAGGCGATATCGCCGTCACCTCGCACCACGGCGTGTGCGCCGCCAAGTCTGGTCGCCTCATCCGGATAGAGCGTTGCGTGGATGCCGCCGAAGATCACCCAGGCGCCGCGTTCCCGGGAGAGTCGGCCGATCTCGTAGCCGCGTCTGGCGTTCCCGGTCTGAATCGAGATGCCGACGACATCGCCGCGCTCGATGCAGGTCGGGTCGAGCGGTTCGAGTGTTTCGTCGCTCAGCACCGGGTCGCCCCATTGCGCCGGCGTCGCGGCGGCCAGGACGAACATCCACCGGGGGGTGATGACGGCGATACCGAACGACAGGTTGCTGGGGTTCACGAGATGCACTTTCATCAGGCACACTCCTCTCGGCGTGAGTGATATGACGGTTGGTTGTCGGAGAGGCTCCGGCATCGCCGGAGCCGCCGGTTATGTTGGTCGCGCCGACTACGGTCCGCCGGTGAACGCCCGTCCGATGGCAGACCCGAAGCGGGTGAATGCACCGGCCGTGGTCTTGCCGGCCTCGACCGTTCTGCTTCCGATGGCCTTGCCGGCTTGAGCCGCATTGGTGCCGATGGCCGCGCCGCCGTCGGCAATTCTTCGCCACGGGCTCGGTTCATCCGGTGGGCCCGGCGCCTCGAGGATGGCGGTCGTCCAGGACGGCGCCACCGCCCTCGACAGCAGAGGCGGGGCAGCGGGGCGCCACCCGGTCGGGGCGGCGCTAGCGATCAACGGCACCATGGTGATGTCGAGGGCGTGGCCGCCCAGTGCGCGCGGGACGGCCGGTGCCTCGATCACAGGGAGCCGTGCTAGTGCCGGCGCAGGGTGGACGGCGAGCCTGACCCCCGCGTTGGCTGCAACGGTCGCCGAGGTGTCGCGTGCGCGGATCGTGTTCGCCGGTCGCTCGACCCGGTTCGCCGGGCCGAGGCGGGCTGGGTGTGGAGGTATCGCGTCCGGCCGATACATCGAACTTTCGGGCAGTACCGTGGGTGCGGCGTCGTTCGCCGGTTGGTGGGCCGCGGTGACCGGGGCACCCCGTGGCGCGGTGGAGACCAGCGGAGGCAGCACGCCGAACAGCGCGACCACGCACGCAAGCGCGCCGACCGCCGTGTATAGCACGACACGTGACAGTCGACGCTCTGCCGGGGGTCCCGTCTGTTCCAGCAGCCGCTCGACGCGCCGCGTCAGCGCGCCACGAGCGGGGGACATGCCGGGCGCCAGTGCCGGCGCCGTGTTTCCCAGCGCCGCCGCGGTGGCGGCGTTGGTCCAGCCGTCCTCGAGCGCGCGGTGCACCAGCGCCGCCCGTGCGGCCGGGGTGGTCTTAGCGTTACGATGAATCTTCATCCGGGGCCTCCTCTGTC
>PBRZ01000141.1 GCA_002726085.1 Acidobacteriota bacterium | reverse complement strand
CCGGGGCCTCCTCTGTCTGAAATGCGTGTGTCGCAACTCCATTCTGTTCAGAGTGCTCCGGATGAACAACGTACTTAGCAAAGACAGCTAGCGCGCTGCCTAGCGGTGGATCGACGGACCTGCGAGAGAGCGACTGCAGAACCAACGCTCACCGTCTCGAGATCATTCTGAGACACCACGGTCGCGAGGGGCGTTGGTGCAAGGCTCGACGCTGACGCGAAGCAATCCAACCCGGGCGCATCCCACTGACCGATGCTGTAGGACACGGGCCGACCGAGCTCGGTCATCCGATTCAAGACGTTGCACGCGAGCAGCGCCTCGGTCAGCCGCCCGCCTGGCGTCCGGGTTCGCACACTGTCTCCGATGATCGATTTGTACCGGAAGAAGGCGTTCTCCACGCGAGCCTGCTGATGGTAACCCGACTCGTTCTTCCATCGTCGACGTCCGAGGTCTCTCACTCGCTTGATCGTCCGATCGCGGACACTGGACCGTGGCCCACGTCGAGACACGGACGCCGTCCTGGCCGGCGGGACCACGACGGTCGCGCCTCGCGCACCGGCCGCGGTGTAGAGCGCGATAGTGTCATAGGCGGCATCCGCGGTCACGCTGGCGACCTCTCCGTCTACGTGCTCGACGAGATAGCTGCCTGCTGTGGCATCATCGACGGTCGACTCGGTGATCGCCTGGGCACGGGTCACGCCGGATCGGTCGACACCGAGATGTAGCTTCTTCCACCCCCGACGGCCGCTCGCCGGGCTGACCTTTCCGCAGGCGCGCGCCATCGTCCAAGAAATCTTCACCGCGCTCCTATTTGCCCAGAAGCCACACTATCTCAAGCGCATCGAGGCGCTGCGGTCGGTAAAACTGCAGATCTGACAAAGTAGTACTAGAGGTATCAACCTTGACTGGCTCGTCTGCGCGCCTAGAGATACTTCGGAACCTTCGTCAAGGCGCTCCGAGGCAGAGAATCCGCCGTCGCTTGGGTCATCGTCATCCCGATCGCCTGGTTCCTCTTCCGCTTCACGATCGAGTGGCGGCAATTATCTCCCCCACGCAGGAAGCTGCTCGTTGCGCAAGTGGGCTTCTTTTCTAGTTTGGTCATCGCTGCAGTCGCGCTCCTACTGCGTTCTTCCGGTACAAGCGGGTCATCGGGGACGGCCTCCGAGCCCGCAGTGACTACGGTCGACAGGTCGAGACGTGCCTCGCGTGCAACGTCTTGAATCAGATGACCGAGCTTGGCAGGCCAGAGTCGTTCGCTATCAATTGTTGAGCGGATATCTAACTGGGAGCGCTATTGTCGGTGTCTGGCCGTGCAACAACGCCGGATGTCGACATCACGCAACATCCGCGGGTTGAAGCGCTTAGCCGTTGTCGAGGCTCGCTCGAGCCATCGCGCGATGGTGTTGCGGGAATGGCCCGTGACCCGGGCGGTCGCAGACATGCTCACGCCCTCAACGCGCAGGTTTGCGACCCGGTCGAACTCCCTTCGACTGCAGCGAAGACCGCGGTATGCTGTCCCCGTGTATGTGCTGAGTGTGCCCTGCGCAGCCAGCAGCGTCGCCGGGGGAGCGGTCAGGACGCCTGGGCGGCAGCGTCTTGGCGGGCGTGTTTGCTGTGTGCGGGGCGATAGCTGTCGCCGTTCAGCTCGAGGATGTGGACGTGATGGGTCAGCCGGTCGAGCAGCGCGCCGGTGAGCCGGTCAGAGCCGAAGATCTCAATTTGAGTTTATGAGTGAAATGCGCAGCAGGAGGCCAACCATGAAACACGTCAGGATTGGGCCGAACCGGCGACAGCTCCTACAGATGGGGGCGGCGGTGGGTGGAAGCCTGGTGGCCGGCCGGGAGGCGCTCACCCTCGCGGCGACGCCACGATCACTTGGTGAGCCTGTGGGTCCATACGGCGAACGGTCGCCTTTTGAGACGGCCGTTCGCTGGCGGCGGCAGTCGCAGACGTCGGAAACCGGCGCGAGCTTCACGCCCATCCAGGACTCGGTCGGCATCCTCACCCCGTCGGCGCTCCACTACGAGCGGCATCACGCGGGCATTCCGCCGATCGATCCCGCGACGCATCGCGTGATCATCCACGGAATGGTGGATCGTCCGCTCTCTCTGTCGATGGACGACCTGCGGCGCCTACCGTCAGTGACGCGCATCCTGGCGCTCGAATGCGGTGGCAACAGTGGCGGCGAGTGGAGGGCCGGGGGCGGGGCAGACGTCCAGCGAAGCCACGGTCTCCTCAGCGGCAGCGAGTGGACTGGTGTCCCACTGTCGCTGCTGCTCGCCGAGGTCGGCGTCCGGTCGGACGCGTCGTGGGTGATTGCCGAAGGCGGCGATGCGTGCCGGATGATGCGCAGCATTCCGCTGGCGAAGGCAATGGAGGACTCGCTCCTCGCGTACGGCCAGAACGGCGAGGCCATGCGCCCCGCGCAGGGGTACCCGCTGCGGTTGCTCAATCCCGGGTGGGAAGGCAACACCAGCGTGAAATGGCTGCGCAGTCTGAAAGTCACCGACCAGCCGTACATGGCGCGCGACGAGACGTCCAAGTACTCGGACCTCATGGCGGACGGCACGACGAGGATTTTCACGTATGCGATGGAGGCGAAGTCGGTCATCACGTTTCCATCCGGCGGACAGACGCTGCCGGCGCCAGGCCTGTGCGAGCTGACCGGGCTGGCCTGGTCTGGACTCGGGCGGATCGAACGAGTGGAGGTGACGACCGACGGCGGACGAACCTGGGTCGACGCGGAGCTGCAGGAGCCTCGGCTGCCGCAGGCTCTCACCCGGTTCCGCCTGCCGTGGCGGTTCGACGGGCAGGACGCGCGCATTGCGTCGCGCGCCGTCGACTCCACCGGCTACGTGCAGCCGACGCGCCAGGCGCTGATCGCGGTCCGCGGGATGAACTCGATCTACCACTACAACGGCATCAAGGTCTGGCACGTCCGGGCCGACGGGAGCGTGACGAATGCTGAAGCCTAGTGGACGGACCGCTGGTGTGATCGTCGTCGCCGTGGCGGCGGTGTTTGCCACGCTGTCGGCGCAGTCGTCTCGATTCCCCGTGGGGCGGCCGCCGACGCCGGAGGAAACGCGAGAGCTGGGTTCGGCCATCGCACCCGATGGCACCGGTCTTCCGGAAGGGTCGGGGACGGTCGGGGCGGGGCGCGAGCTCTTTGCCGCGCAGTGCGCACGATGTCATGGACCCGCTGGCGAGGGAGACATTGGGGCGAGGCTGGTCGGCGGGCAGGGTACGCTGGCCACACCTCGACCCCTCAAGACGGTCGGCAGCTTCTGGCCATACGCGACGACGTTGTGGGATTACGTCAACCGGGCGATGCCGTTCGATCGTCCGGGCCTGCTCGAGCCGTCAGAGGTGTACGCCGCGGTTGCTTATGTGCTCAATCTGAATGGCATCATCGACGAGAATCACCTGATAGACGCGAAGAGCCTTCCCAACGTGAAGATGCCGAACCGCGACGGGTTCCTCGCCGATCCACGGCCGGATGTCCGATAGTGTGCGAGCTCCCCTTCCGATAGCAGGCACAGCTGTCTAAGCGGCCTGACGCGGAAGATTCCGGTTAAGTGCTTTTCCGACGCGGGATGCCGGTTACGCCGCTCACTTGCCTTCAGTTACGGGACTTGTCGGTCGGTGGCCGACTTGCCGGTGATCGCCGGAGAGCATCTGCCGCAACAGCGGAGGCTCGCCGGCGTGGTCTGGCTTTCCGGACGTCGGCTCAGAATGCGCCTGTCAATCGGCCGCCTGGGTTCAGCGAGGAACTCGCCAACTATGCCAATCGGCGACGACCGGCGCGATTGGGCTCGAGCGGACCGTACGAGCGATGGCGCCTAAGTGCGGCGACTACAAGAGGTACGAGTTTTCGGCAGGGACAGGTGGTACACTCGCGGACACCCGTACGAACCATACCTAGGGGAGACCCGTGTTGACCGCATCCCCACGCCGGATAACCGTTGCAGCGTTCTCGATGGCGGTCGTGGTGAGTGTACTTCCGGCCGCGGCACGCGCTCAGACCGGCTCGCGCCCCGAAGAGTGGCGCTTCTACGGCGGCGACCCCGGACACACCAAGTACTCGCCTCTCGACCAGATCAACGGGGGCAACGTCGACCAGCTCCGGATCGCCTGGACCTGGACGTCGGTCGACGAGACGTTGCGCGCCGAGAACCCCGTCATCCGGGACGGGCGCATGTTCCGGACCTATGCCCACGAGGTCACGCCGCTGCTGGTCGACGGCGTGCTCTACACCACAACGAATCTGGGGCAGATCGCCGCGATCGAGCCGACGACGGGCGAGACGCTCTGGAGCTACGACGCCGGGCTGTATCTGGAGGGCCGCCCGGCGGTGCACGGGTTTCTCACGCGGGGGTTGGCCTACTGGACCGATGGCGAGGAGGCGCGGCTGTTCTATGCCGGTGGGCGGACCTACCTCGTCTCGGTCGACGCGAAGACCGGCGAGCCTGATGCCAACTTCGGTCGCAACGGTCGCGTCGACCTGAAGCGGGGACTGGGCCGGACGATCGACGCGAGCCAGTATGCCGTCAGCTCCCCCCCAGTGGTGGCCGGCACCACCGTAGTCGTCGGCTCGGCGATGACCGAGGGGACCGGCCGGCAGGAGGCGCCGCCGGGCCACGTCAGGGGATATGACGCGCGCACCGGCGAGATGAAGTGGATCTTCCACACGATTCCTCAGCCCGGCGAGTTCGGCCACGAGACCTGGGGCGGCGGGTCGTGGAAGCACACTGGTGGCGCCAATGTCTGGTCGAACATGAGCGCCGACCCGGAGCTGGGCTACATCTACTTGCCGGTCGGGTCACCGGTCACCGACTACTACGGTGGCCACCGCCCCGGCGACAACCTGTTCGCCAATTCGCTGGTCTGTCTCGATGCCGAGACCGGCGAACGGGTCTGGCACTTTCAGTTCGTGCATCACACCGTGTGGGATTACGACCTGCCGGCAGCGCCCAACCTGATCGACATCACCGTCGACGGACGGGAGATCAAGGCGGTCGCGCAGATCACCAAGCAGGGCTTCACGTTCGTCTTCGACCGGGCGACCGGCGAGCCGGTCTGGCCGATCGAAGAGCGTCCGGTGCCGCAGTCGACGGTGGCGGGGGAGCGCACCGCGCCCACTCAGCCGTATCCAACGAAGCCCCCGGTCTACCTGACCAATGGTGCGGTGGAGGACGATCTGATCGACTTCACCGAGGAGCTGCGGGCCGAGGCGCTGGCGATCTACGCACGGCACACTGCCGGGCCGCTCTACACGCCGCCGGCGCTCGGGGGCAACATCGTCCGACCCGGCTGGAGCGGGGGCGCCAACTGGTGGGGCGCCGCGTTCGACCCGGAGACCGCGCGGCTCTACGTGTCGAGCTGGGCGCACTTCTCGTTCGTGGTGATGGAGCCGGGCGACCCCGCGCGCTCCGATCTGGCCATCCGGCCGCGAGTGAGCAACCTGCCGGGCCCCCAGGGACTGCCGCTCTTCAAGCCGCCCTACTCGCAACTGGTCGCCCTGGACATGAACGCCGGCACCCGGCTCTGGGGCGTGCCGCTGGGTGACGGCCCGCGTGACCACGAGGCGCTCCGGGGCCTCGACCTGTTGCCCCTCGGCAACTACGAGAAGAGCGGTGGACCGCTGCTGACGAAGACACTGCTGTTCATCGGTCAGGGCATCGAGTCGAAGACCTTCCGCGCTTTCGACAAGGACACCGGGTACGAGCTGTTCGAGATGGAGTTGCCGGCGCGGTCGTCCGCGGCACCGATCACCTACCTGGCGTCGGGTACGCAGTACATCGTGCTCGCGATCGGCGGCGGCGAGGTCACCGAACAGTTGATCGCGTTGACGCTGCCGGAGCAGGTGGCCCGGTAGCTGGAGATTGTGATGATGGTCGCACGCCGGGTGATGCAGGCGGGTCTCGCGACGCTGATGGCCCTCGCCATCGCCCCGGCGGTTGCGGCGGGCCAACAGGGCGCCGACGGCGGCGAGTGGCAGAGCTACGCCGGGGACGCCGGGAGCACCAAGTACTCGCCGCTGACGCAGATCACGCCGGAGAACGTCGGCGAGCTGGCCGTGGCCTGGCGGTGGGTGTCGGTCGACGGGCGGTTCGATCTCGATGCGCTCCGCGCGCGTTATCCGGCGCTGCAGGTCGCCAACGACACGGCGAATGTCAGCATCAACGGGCTCAAGGGCACTCCGTTGATGGTCGGCGACACGCTCTATGTCAGCACGCCGCTGTCGCAGGTGGCCGCCATCGACGCGGCGACCGGGGAGACCCGCTGGGTGTACGACCCGGAGAGCTACGCTGCCGGCATCCCGGTCATGGTGCTCGGTTTCAGCAGCCGCGGGCTGGCCTACTGGAGCGACGGAGAGCGGGAGCGGATCGTCTGGGCCACCGGGGATGCTCGGCTTCACGCCGTCGACGCCCGGACGGGCGACCCGATTCTGGAGTTCGGCGACGGTGGCAGCGTCGACCTGACGCGCGGCATCCCGCGCGCCCGGCGCGACCCGCCCCCGATCAACTACTCGGTGACCTCGCCGCCCGTCGTCTGCAACGACGTCGTCATTGTCGGCTCGGCGGTCTCCGACCAGCCGCGGTTCAAGGAGTCGCCGCCGGGCCATGTCCGGGGCTTCGACGCGCGGACCGGCGAGCTGCGGTGGACGTTCCACACCGTTCCCCAGGCGGGCGAATTCGGCCACGACACCTGGGAGGCGGGCTCGGCGGGCTACACCGGCAACGCCAACGTCTGGACGCTGATGAGCGCCGACCCGGAGCTGGGCTATGCCTACCTCCCGGTCGGTAACGCCACCAACGACCACTACGGTGGGCATCGTCCGGGAACCAACCTGTTCGCCGACAGCCTGGTCGCCGTCGACTGCGCCACCGGGCGGCGGGTGTGGCATTTCCAGATGGTCCATCACGATCTCTGGGACTACGACCCGCCGGCGGCGCCGAACCTGGTCGACATCACGGTCGACGGGAGGCCGATCAAGGCGGTGGCGCAGGTCACCAAGCACGCGTTCACCTTCGTCTTCGACCGGGTGACCGGCGAGCCGGTGTGGCCAATCGAAGAGCGCGCGGTCGAGGCCTCCGGCGTGCCGGGGGAGTGGACTTCGCCGACCCAGCCGTTCTCGACCAAGCCGCCACCCTTCGACCGGCAAGGCGTGACCGAGGACGATCTGATCGACTTCACGCCCACCCTGCGTGCCGAGGCGGTCGAGATCCTCGACGACTACGTGTACGGCCAGATCTTCACACCGCCATCGCTTATCGGCACCGGGCCGAACGACACCCGGGGGACCATCGAGCTTCCCGGCTACACGGGCGGCGCCAACTGGAACGGGGCCGCGTTCGACCCGGACACCGGTCTGCTCTATGTCCCCTCGACGACCCAGCCGATCATCCCGGCGCTGGTCGAGCTGGATCCGGATCGCTCCAACCTGCGCTACTCCCGCGGACGGATGCGGCCGCCCGGCGGCCCGGACGGGCTCCCGCTGTTCAAGGGGCCCTATGGACGGATCACGGCCCTCGACCTCAATCGCGGTGAGATCGCGTGGCAACGGGCCAATGGCCTCGGGTCTCCGGCCATCCGGGACCATGCCCGGCTGCGTGAGCTCGATCTGCCGGCGCTGGGCGGCGGCCGCGATTTCCTGCTGCTGACCCAAACGCTGCTCGTCAGCGCTCAGCAGACGCCCGGGGCCGGCGGCGACTGGGTGCTGGCCGCACGAGACAAGGCGACCGGCGCGGCAGTGGCCGAGATCTCGCTGCCGGGACGCGCCATCGGCGCCCCGATGACCTACGAGGTTGGCGGCCGCCAGTACATCGCGGTGGCGGTGCGCGGCGCTCGCGGCGCCCCACCCGAGCTCGTCGCGTTGGCTTTACCGTGAGCAGCGCTTATCGACGTCAGAAGGCAGAAGGCGGGAGCAAGCCGAGGAGTGCATATGCGGATTCGAACATGCGTGTGGGTCGTCGTCGCATTGTCGGGCGTCGCGGTCGGAGCGATGCCCGCCGAGGCGCAGATCGAGAAGCAGTTCATCAACCCTGCCGGCGGGTACACCCAGGTGGTCACCGCCGAGGACCGCGGGGTGACGACGATCTACGTTTCCGGTCAGGTCGGGAGCGGTCCAGACCTGCAGGCGCATGCCGAGTCTGCGTTCGCCGGTGTGACTGAGCAGCTGGCGGCGGCGGGCGCCTCGATGCGCGATGTTGTGAAGATCCGGATCTACGTGGCGGACTTCGAGCCGGCTGACTACGGGGTGATCAGCGCGGCGCGGCTGGCGGCCTTCCCGGAAGACGCCTGGCCGGTGAGCACCATGCTCGGGGTCAACGCGCTGGCGCGTGAGGACCTCCGGGTGGAGATCGAGGCGACCGCGGTGGTGGCGGCTCCGGGCACGGACTTCGAGCTGACCCGCATCGGACCGTCGCGCGGGTTCAGCCAGGCGGTCGTGGCGCGGCACGGCGCGGTCAAGACCATCTGGATCGCCGGCCAGACCGGGCGCGGCGACGACCTGACGGAGCAGACTCGGGTGGTGTTCGACCGGGTGTCCGAGCGGCTGTCCGACGCCGGCGCCACCATCGACGACATCGTCAAGATCAACACCTACATCGTCGACTTCCAGCCGGACGACGACATGCGCCCGTTCAGCCAGGGTCGGTCCTCGGTGTTCGGCGAGAACCCGCCATCGAGCACCCTGGTCGGCATCGACCGGCTGGTCAGCGACGCGATCGAGATCGAGGTCGACGCCGTGGCGGTGGTGGAGGAGGGCGGTCGCGGTGAGCGTCTGACCAAGGAGTTCCTGGACCCGGCCGGCAGCTTCACGCAGGTGGTGACGGTGCAGGGGGACGGCGCCAAGACGATCTACGTGTCGGGGCAGGTGGGACGCCCCGGTGAGGCGCGGGAGTCTCAGGCCCAGCAGGCGCTCGCCGGCATGCGACGACGGCTCGAGGCGGCCGGGGCCACGCCGGCCGACCTGGTCAAGGTGATCTACTACCTGCCTGGCTATACGCCGGGCAACACCGGCATCGCCGGCGCCCGCGAGGCGAACGCGTTCCCGACCGAGAATCCGCCCGCGTCGACGCTGCTCGGAATCCAGTCGCTCTACTCTGAGACGGCGCTGTTCGAGTACGAGGGGATCGCCGTCGTGCAGCCGTAAGCCGCCGTCGCCCTCACCGCACCGCCAGCGCGACGATCTCGTCCGGGTCCCGGCCGGATCCGATAGCGACCGCGATGTACTGCGTGCCCTCGTGCAGGTATGTCATCGGGAGCGCCCGGACCGTCGATGGCAGCTCGATGGCCCGCAACAGCTCGCCGCTTTGCTTGTCATACACGTTGAGCAGCGGCGGGTTCCAGGCGTCGCGGCCCGTGGCGGTGAAGAGCAGCGTTTTGGTCGAGATCGGGAAGTTCAGGACATTCGTGCCTAGCCGGGGCAGCTCGAGGTGCTTGATCGGGTCAGCCTGTCGCGGCCCGTCGCCGTTGGCGATCTGCCAGATGTGCTCACCGGTGCCCATGTCGATCGCCGTGATACGGCCATACGGCGGCTTGAACAGCGGAAGGCCCTGGACGCGCGGCGTGGCATCGCCATTCCACACATAGTCGAACGGCGTGCCGGCCGCGGCGTCATCGGCCTCCGGCCGGCTCAGACGCACCAAGTTCCAGTCGGTGAACGACGGCACGTAGAGCACCTGCGTGTCCGGGTCGAAGGACGCCCCGGCCCAACTGCCGCCACCGACCCATCCGGGGTTGACGATGGTGCCCTGTTCCGACGGCGGTGAATACAGCGGACCTCCGTCCTGATTACGCATGATCCGCAACGCCTCGGCGCGCAGCTCCGGCGTGAAGTCGATCAGCATGTCCTCCAAGATGCCCTGCCACTCGAACGGTGCGGGCCGGGTCGGGAACGGCTGGGTCGCCGAGGTCACCTCGCCGGGGACGGTCGATTGCGGGACCGGTCGCTCCTCGATCGGCCAGACGGGCTGGCCCGTCACGCGGTCGAGGACGAACAGGAAGCCCTGCTTCGTCACCTGGGCGACCGCTTTGATCTGGCGGCCGTCCACCTCGATGTCGATCAGCGTCGGCGCGGCCGGCGGGTCCCAGTCCCAGACCGGGTGGTGTACCAGTTGGAAGTGCCAGACCCGCTCGCCGGTGACGGCGTCGACACAGACCAGGCTCTGCGCGAACAGGTTGTCACCCTGGCGGTGGCCGCCATACCAGTTGTGCGCCTCGCTGCCGACCGGCAAATAGACGTAGCCCAGCTCCGGGTCCACAGACATCAGCGTCCAGACGTTGACGGCGCCGGCGTCCCGCCACGATTCCGCTTCCCAGGTCTGGCTCCCGTAGTCCGCCTCGTTGGGAATCGTGTTGAAGGTCCACCGAAGCTCCCCGGAACGGACGTCGTAGGCTCGGACGTGCCCGGGCGGTACCTCCCGGTTGCGTGGGGTGTCCCGGATGGAGGAGCCGACGATGACGACGTCGCCGGCAACCAGCGGTGCCGACGTCAGCGTGTACGTGTCCCGCGCCACGTGGGGGCCGAGGTCCCGGGTCAGGTCGACCGTGCCGCCGTCGCCAAAGTCTTGGTCCAGCGCGCGCCTGGCCGGGTCGACCGAGACAAGCGTCGCATCGGCGCCGCCGGCGTAGAACAGCCGCTCGGCGTCGCCGTCGGTCCAGTAGGCGAGCCCTTTGCTCAGGAACCCCAGGTTCGCCGGCCGGCCTGCCCGCCAGACCTCCGGGTCGACCGACCAACGTGTCTCGCCGGTCCCTGGGTCGATCGCCGCGATTTGCCCGAGGGATGTGCTCGCATACAGGGTGTCGCCAACCTTGAGCGGTGTGACCTCGTGGAAGAAGATGCGCGCCGACCGATCCTGCAGCTCGTCGTGTCGCTCACGCAACGCCGCGTCGACCGAGGCCCAGCGCCAGACGATCTCGAGGTTCGCGAGATTGTCTTCGTTGACCTGGTCCAGGGCTGCGTACTGGATGTGGCCGTCGTCTCCGCCATGCGAGCGCCACTCGCCGTTCCGAGCGCCTTGCTGGGCCCAGGCGGTAGTGGTGATGGTCAGGACGACGAGGGCAGCGAACGTGGACGAGCGAGTTGGGTGCATGACCCGAAGTGTAGCTGAGTTGTAGATACAAGAAGCCTCCAGAAGGTTCTGTCAACTTGGCGCACGGCGCACGCTTCTTCCCCGTGATGACGCGCTGTCTCGCTCACTCAGCAAGCACAAGTCACCGCCTCCCATTCGCCGAACGCCACAGATACTGCCGCCGCCCTTGGATCGTCACGAACAGCTCGTCCAGATACCAGGTGTCGTCCATGCGGT
>PBRZ01000170.1 GCA_002726085.1 Acidobacteriota bacterium | reverse complement strand
GCCAGCTTGGACTATCACGCACCGTGGTCCCGGCTCCCGAGTGCTGCGTGATGAACAACGTACTTGCACCCAACACCTAGGCGCTTACGCGGTCACCGCCAAGATCGGCGAGGGCGGCATGGGTGAGGTGTATCAGGCTCGCGACACCACGCTCGATCGAGACGTGGCGCTCAAGGTGCTGCCCGAGGCGTTCACGTCCGACCCCGGCCGGCTGGCGCGCTTGACCGGCGTCGATCCGTTTCTGGAACTCGGCGGCGTGCTGCCTCGTACGAAGGTCCTAAGGCAGAGGCAGAAGCGGCTCATCCTCTCCGGGAGCTGCTGCTCGAACGCCGCCAGCACGGACTGCCGACGCGTTCCGGACCCGAGGTACGCGATGGTAGAATGTCACCAGAATACGGTCCTGCGGTTGTCGACGTCGCTTTCGGGGGGCAGGCATGAGGGTTCATCACCCGCGCGTCATCGCCGTTGCCGCCGTTCTTGTCGGCATCAGTGCGCTTTATCCCGTCACAAATCTTCACGCGCAGACGTCTGGCGAGGTACGTGCGCAGGAGTTACGTGTGCGGGCTGAGCAGGGCGATGCGGTCGCGGAATACACTCTTGCGTTGATGTACGCCGACGGCGACGGGGTGGAGAAGAATGATGTTGAAGCGCTCACATTGTTCATCCGGGCCATTTCGCACGCCTTCGGTGAGGATTACGACGTATACGCGGAACAGCGAGACACTCTTACGGCGCGCATGACGGGCGAAGACGTCGCAGAGGCTCGGCGACGAGCGTCCGAGTGGGAGTCAACGCACGAGCCGTGAGTCGGACCGGGATCTAGGTGATAGCCGATATCAGAGACCGCCCAAAAGCGTCACCGGTCCGATATGGCATCTATCGTCAGAAACCTGGCCTCGCGCAGAGGCTTGTCGGTGTTGTGCAGGGTCCTGAACTCAGTGAACATGTCAGTTTGAGCGGCTCCCCGGAGCTGCCGAGGGAGGGTGTGATGAGCGGGAGTGTTCGCCCACGAGCGAGGTTTGGTCCGCGCATGGTTGTCGCAGCGGGTATGGTCATCCTGGTTGGTTGGTCGCTCTCAGGCGTGGGTGCCCGGCAGGCTCAGGGGACCAGCGGGGTACTTGGCGGGACCGTCGAGAGTGCGGCCGGCCCGGAGGCCGGCGTCTGGGTCATCGCTGAGACGGATGAGCTCCAGACGAAGTTCGTCAAGATCGTGGTGACCGACGACTCCGGTCGTTTCCTCATGCCCGACCTGCCGCAGGCCACCTATGACGTGTGGGTGCGTGGTTATGGGTTGGTCGATTCGGAGAAGGTCCAGCTCTCGCCCGGGCAAGAAGAGGTCAGGCTCCGCGGGGTCGTCGCGCCAACCCCGGCGGCCGCTGCCGAATTCTACCCGGGCAACTACTGGTACTCACTCATCGAGCCGCCGCCCAAGAGTGACTTCCCGGGCACGGGGCCGGACGGAAACGGGATCTCCACAAGCATGACGAGTCAGGCGGCCTGGATCGACGGGATGAAACAGGGGTGCCAGCTCTGCCACCAGCTAGGCAACACCCACACCCGGGTCGTCCAGCAGCGCGACGACTTCGACTCTACCGTCGCGGCCTGGGATCACCGCGTGCAGACCGGTCAGCGTGGCGACTCGATGAACAGCAGAATGACGAGATTCGGGCGCCAGCGCGCGCTAGAGATGTTCAGCGACTGGACCGACCGGATCGCGGCCGGCGAGCTGCCGCCGAGCCCGCCCCGGCCGCACGGAGTGGAGCGAAACGTCGTGTTGACGCTGTGGGACTGGGGCACCGACGACGCGTTCATCCATGACGAGGCGGTGACCGACAAGCGGAACCCGACCGTCAACGCGAACGGGCCCACCTACGGGGTCTCAGCGGGGCACGGCACGCTCGTCGTCGTCGACCCGGTCGCCAACTCCGCCACGGAGCTCACGATCCCGGTGCGGCCCGACCCGTCAACGATGCCGACGCGTTTCCCGCAGCGGCAGCTCCAGCCCTCGTACTACTGGGGGGACGAACTGCCGTGGGGGGTCGAACCGACTCAGCGGGCCGATCCACACAATCCGATGCTGGACAGTCAGGGGCGGGTCTGGATGACCTCAGCTGTCCGGGACCGGAACAACCCGGACTGGTGCCAGGAAGGGTCGGACCACCCGTCTGCCAAGAACTACCCGTTGGCGCGGACCGGGCGGCAGGCGTCTTACTACGACCCGGCACGCGAGAGGTTTGTCCTGATCTCTACCTGCTTCGGGACACACCACCTGCAGTTCGCCGAAGACGAGGACGAGACGCTGTACTTCAGCGGTGGCGGCGACGTGATCGGCTGGATCAAGACACGTGTATATGACGAGACGGGTGACGAGCAGTTTTCACAGGGCTGGTGCCCCGGCGTGATGGACAGCAACGGCGACGGCCAGGCGACCAAACCCTGGAACGAGCCAGGCGAGCCAGTTGACCCGAGCCGCGACACGCGGGTGCGCGCTGGCGGGTACGGCATCATCCCAAACCCGACCGACGATTCGATCTGGGCGAGCCAGACCGGGCCGTTCCCAGGCAAGCTCGTCCGGCTCGAGCTGGGCGACAACCCGCCTGAGACCTGCAAGGTCGAGGTCTACGAGCCGCCATCGATCGAGAATCCCAACGTCGACCCGGCCAAGACGGGCCATGCACCGCGCGGGATCGACGTGGACCGGAACGGCATCATCTGGACGGCGCTCTCTGGCAGCGGCCATATGGCGAGCTTCGACCGCAGCAAGTGCGCCATCACGAACGGACCGGAGGCGACTGGGCAGCACTGTCCGGAAGGCTGGACGCTGTATGCGACGCCTGGCCCACAGATGACGGGTGTGACGGATCCCGGCAGCGCGGACTTTCACTATTTCAGCTGGGTCGACCAGTTTAATACGCTCGGCCTGGGGGACAACATCCCGATCGTGAACGGGTCGGGGTCCGATGCGCTGCATGCGCTGATGCCAGACACCGGCGAGTGGGTCACCCTGCGGGTACCGTATCCGATGGCGTTCTTTTCCCGCGGCCTCGACGGCCGAATCGACGACCCAGACGCCGGCTGGAGGGGCCGAGGGCTGTGGGCCAACTACGGGACCAACTACGTGTGGCACACCGAGGGTGGTTTTGGAACCAAGAGCAAGATGGTTCATTTCCAACTACGGCCTGATCCCCTGGCCCGGTAGATCAGAACAGCGGTTGGTGAAGACCGGTGCTTGCGCCGCTCGCTGTCGATCAGGCAGCCGCTCGTTGTTCGTGCGGCCACGAGAGCGTCAGCAACCCGGCTGCGCCCGTTTCAACCAGCGCGACAACAGCACGCAGCGTGAAACCGCACGCTGTGAAGATGTCGCTCAAGGCCAATCGCTTGGGCACCAGCCCGGCCTGCATCGCTGGCGTCCTGGTCTCGCGCCCGAACCGCTACGCTCGGTGCGGCCGGATGAAATTGTAGAAGCAACGCAGGAGCTCGACGTGCCCGTGGAGTTGGTCTGCGCCACGGGCGTGGCAGGGCGAGCGCCGGCGCAAGTACGCCGACCCTTGCCGAATCGTGAGGTTGAGGCGCTCGACGAACGAGGTGTTCAGCGTCTCGGAATCCTCGGACGAGCAGGCACCCGGCCCACAGGCGAGAACACACCTCGATGGTCGCAAACAACCAGAGGGTCTTGCTCTTGTTGCCGATGAACGTGCAGAGCTCATCAGCCTGAAGCTCCATGATGTCGAAATCTCGTGACATCCGGTGGTTGAAGCGCTCTGCTGCTGCCGCGGCCCGCTCGGGCCATAGCGCGATGGTGTTGCGGGAATGGCCTGTGACCCGGGCGGTCGCGGAAATGCTCACGCCCTCGACTCGCAGGCCCGCTACCTGGTCGAATTCTCTTCGAGTGCAGCGCAGACCGCGGTACGCTGTCCCCGTATTCGTGCTGAGCGTTCCCCCGCAGACATTGCAGCGGTAGCGCCGCCGTCGGCCCGATTTCGTCACAAACCAGCCGTGGCCCACGATGTCGCAGCCCGGCTTTCCAAGATTGTCGCACCCGGGCCTGCAGCACGCCACTTCGTCGATCGCGTTCATCGCCCAAGTGCAACGGCGCCGCGAGACCTGTGGTTTCGCCCATGCTCACGATCAACAGCGACCGGCGCAAGCAGCGTTGACGGCGCGCCGGGCTCGTCATGCCGTCCATCATCCGCTGAGCGGCCAAGACCACTCACCCCCTGACAACGCGCCCACCAGCGTGACACGACATGCGAACGGGGGACGAGAACTCGCGCACGAATGTGCTAAATGTCCATGCAGATAGCACGGCTCGGCAGCGCCGGTACAGCTAGATCAACCGCCAGGCGGCGCCACATAGGCATCCTGGATGCCGGTCTTGGCTACCGGGGTTCCTCCTATGTCGAGGTAGCGATTGTTTTCTTCGGTGTAGGTTGGCCACTCAATCAAGCCTTCAACACTGGGGTCGCCAGTTCCAGCAAACTGTGCCCACAGAGTTGACGCGTAATCAGCGGCACTCATGTCCAGTTCATCGGTTTCGGGGACGCTCTGGCTGCAGCCGCCGCCTCGGGCCAAGAACAACGTGGTCGGAGAGGTGAGGCCAAGTGGAACGGCGCCGAATATGTAGGTTAGTTCAAGACCATGGAAGGCTACACAGCCTGGCTCTTCCCGCCAGCCTTTTGGCAAATGCGAAAAGTTGTACACGTAAGTGGGCGACGACACTGATCCGCTGTGCAGGTTGGCCATCATTGGGACGCTGGTCTGCAGACTGCGCTCACCGGCATTGGCGCCGACAATGAGAGGAACATCGGCCTGGCGACCTTCCTTGAACAAGGTATTGACCGAATCGACGATGATGTAACCGTCAACGACGACGTTAGCGCTGAAACCCACTTCGCTGTTGGACGCGGCGGCGATCAACTCCTCCCAGCTTTTCGCGCGCATGGCCGCGAGTACGTCGTCGTCATCAGCAATCCCAAGTGCCGCAACTAATTCGCCACCAACGGCTTCCGCATCCTTCAGCATGGTGACGCGTTCTGGCGAGACCAGGCCGGAACCGCTTTCAACAATGGCCCTATGGAACAGGCCTTTGGCGAGTGGTGTGGCCATTTGGGAAATGGTCTTGGTGCCACCGCCGGATTCACCAAAGATGGTGACATTGTTCGGATCACCGCCGAACGCTTTGATATTCGCCTGCACCCATTCCAGCGAGGCGCTCAGATCCAGAGTACCGTAGTTGCCGGAAACGCCGTGTTCGGATTCAGCGGAAAGTGCCGGATGCGCCAAATAGCCGATCGGACCCAGTCGGCTGTTCACGGTAACCAATACGATGCCCTTGCTGGGCAGCATCGGGTGGGTATAGGTGATGGAATTGCCGTGGCCAATTCTCAATCCACCGCCGTGGAAGAACACCATCACCGGACGCTGGTCACTCGTCGTCTCAGCGGCCGTTACGACATTCAGATATAGACAATCTTCACTGATGGGGCTGCCCCTGCCCATGACATTTTCCCCTTGCGGGCAGCGGTTGGGCCACTCAGTCGCATCGCGCACGCCTTCCCAAGGAGTCGCGGGCTGTGGCGGTTGCCAACGCAACTTGCCTACCGGCGGCGCTGCATAGGGAACACCTCGGAAAATGCGGGCCGTTCGGCCAACTTCAGTTACCGTATCGCCGCGCACGTCGCCCCATTGGGTCTGGACAACATCGCCTACCAAGTTGGACGCCGGGGCACTGCTGGCGCCGGCCGGTTCGTTATCCGTTGTGGGCGTACTGGTTTCATTGCCGCAGGCGGTCATAAGGACAGAGACTAGACATGTGACAAGCATTTTGAGGTTGATGTCGGACATAGTGTTCACCTCCTGTTAGTTGAGACGGCCAGTAACTGCAAATGGAGCCTCTCGGTGACAGTTCGAGGCACCTTGCGAAGCTGGCGGCGCCAGTCCTCAGTGTCTGGGACTGCAATCGCGGACCGTGTATGCCCAGAGAGGTCCCACATCGAGAACGCGGTCTGGCCGAGCGCCGAGTATATCGCCTGTTCACGCTGTTTCGACGACTCGCCTTCGACCTCTACGACAACGGTGCCCGAATGTGGATGTTCGGCGACAACGTCGGCCCGACCATACTCGGGGTGTCGCCCGCCCGTGACGCCAAGACCGACCATCTGTTGCTCTGCGGCTGCTGCGCGCTCCTGCCTTCCAACTGGGTGCTGACCACCAGTAGCGCGCTCCATTGCATCGATGTCGACAATGACCCGCCATCCACGAGCCGGTGGAAAGCAATGCGCCATCAGTGCCGCTTTGACCTCGATCTGATACATCAGTAGACGGCATTGTCAACTTGACGTTGAACAGTTAGGCTCCGCTTCCGATGACGGGATGACTCATCTTCCGCTTCAGACACACGTCACCTCACGCCAGACACCGAAGGCCTGTGTTCGCGAGAGCCGATGATGGACGGCCCGCAGGAGGTGGCGGCCGACACGAAAGAGATTCTGCACGGGTCCGTGCACCGAAAGAAACCGCTGCGCGTGCGCGGCCGATTTGAACCGGCGCATCTGGCGCTCGCGTTGCCGGGTCGGTTGGTGAGAGACTTCTGCACGATTGTTCGCGTACTGGTCTGTGATGTGGACGACGGCTGGCATCACAGTTTGGTGCGCCGCTGAATAGCTGCGCAACTTGTCCGTGACGAGCCGGCGCGGCTCGCGGCCTTGCCCTGTCAAGAATTTGCGGAAGAAACGGGCGGCCGCCCGGCGGTCGCGCCGCGACTGCACGAGGATGTCGATGACGTCGCCGTCCTCGTCCACGGCACGCCACAGATGCTGTTGCCGCCCTTGGATCTTCAGGAACAGCTCGTCTAGGTACCACGTGTCGCCCATCCTGACCCTGCGTCGCCGCAGCGTGCGCGCATATGCCGGCCCGAAGGTCCGACACTACTGCCGAATCGTCTCGTAGGTCACTGTGATGCCGCGTTGGGCAAGCAGATCTTCAACATCTCGGGAGCTCAGGCCGAATCGATGGTAGAGCCACACCGCGTGACTAATGATTTCGGGCGGAAAACGGTATCCGTGGTAACTGGGCACGTGGCTGTTCATCGG
>PBRZ01000140.1 GCA_002726085.1 Acidobacteriota bacterium | reverse complement strand
GACCGGATTCAGGGTCGCGGTCCAGAACTCGTCGTCGGTGCCGCCGACGATGAGCTGCTTCAAGACGAGCTCGGTGGTTGCGAGGTTTTGCTGCGCCTGCGCAAGTGTCTGGCGGCGTGCTGCTGCTTCCGACTGGGCCTGCACGATCTCGAGCGGGGCCAGCGTGCCGATTTCCACCCGCGCCTGGTTGTCACGCACGAGGCTCTCGGCCAGCTCGAGCGCCTGTTGCTGCACTGCCAGCGTCTGGTTCGCGTAGACCAGGTCCCAGTAGGCATTTCGGACAGAGGACACCGTGTTGGTCATCGTCTGCCGCAGGTCGATGTCGGCGATGTCCCGGTTGATCCGTGTGACCTGGATTTGCTGCCGGTTCGAATCGATGCTGAAGCCGCGGAGGAGTGGCTGCGTATAGGAGGCCTGGAACGTCGACCGGTAACTCGGGTTGAAGCTCGAAAAAAGGTTGTTCGTCGCCGTTCGGTTGTTGTTGAAGTTGACCTGGTAGCTGCCACCGCCCCACTGGATTGCCTGGTCGATTCCGCCGTTGAAAGTAGACGTGTCGCTGACCACCGCCTCGCCACCGTCGAGCTGCGTCGACGACGGGTTTGTGCGCGAGTTGTTGCCGAAGGTCGAGCTCAGGGTGGGTCGATACACGGACAGCTGCTGGGCCAGCGACAGGTCGATGACTTGTGGGTTCAAGCGTTCCACCGCGATGTCGAGGTTCCGCTCGAGCGCGCGCGCAATCGCATCTTCCAGGGTCAGGTCGGCATTGGGACCGGTGCCCGGAGTCTGAATGGCGTTCAGTCTGGCCGTGGCCTGGGCGAGGAGATCGGTGATGCCGCTATCGGTGGTTTGAGCACCGGCCGTGGCCGCAGCCAGCACGAAGGCCGGAAGACCGATCAGAAAACGATGTCTCAGAATCCGCATGACGCTACTGCTCCTTCACAGACGTGGCAGGCGTGTCTTCGCTCAGGGTGCCGCCGCGATGCTGGCCGCTGAGGCGTTCCGGCCGCATCCTGCCGATATGTACTTAGACTGAGCCCCGTGCCCCGATCTTCCCCACGGGCGAGCCACACTCTCGACTGGCCGCCACTTGGTCGGTGTGGATGGGCCCCTGTCAGCGGCGCCTTCTCTGGGATCGGTCCGACCCGTTCTCATCCGGTTCCGGTTTCATCCACTCATCGAGGGCGTCACGCTGTGTATCGGTCAAGATTCGGTGCATACGGAACACCATCAGGATTCGGGTCTTGCTGGTCTCGCTGCGCGCCGCCTCCACCCGATCGATCTGACGTGTAACGTCAATCTCCTCGATTTCCATGTCAGCGACGAGCCGAGACAGCGTTCGCTCCTCGGCGTTCAGCCGGCGCATGGATTCACGCAGTTTTGGCAGGGTCCTGCGATAGATCCTGTCGAGCATGACCGACTGCTCATCGGTCAGCCCGAGTAGCCCTGTCACTTCGTCCGACTGCCACCACCGGTGCGGTCGGCGTCCCTGTTCGCCCGCCTCCACGGCCGCTGTGGCCATTACCCCAACGACGACGACGACGCTCAACAGTGCGATGGCCCGCAATTGCATCGGCGTCCCTCCTGTAACATGGGAACTCGGCGCCATATTCTCGCAATACTTCAAATAATAGAGAAATGTTTACCCGCCCGGGGGCTTGTTTCGCTCAGGGGAGCAGGCTCCCACCTTGGCAGATCAGTCGGCCTCCACGGTGAGTGACTCGAGTCGCTCGACCACCTGGCCGACGACCGAATCCGGCGTCGACGCGCCCGCGGTCAAACCGATCGTGACGATCCGGTCGGCTGGCAGCCAGTCCGTCGTGCAGGTTTCTGATATCCCAGCGGCTGGCAGGGCTGGCTGTCCCACGTCCACCGGTCGGTGCCTGAGCTCGTGGTTGGACACCAGACTGGCGGCGTCGGCGATGTGAAAGGTGGGAAGTCTCCGGCCAGCCAGACGCGCCAGGTTTCGCGTGTTGCTGCTGTTGTAGCCGCCGACGACGATCATCAAATCCAGGTCCTGGCGGTCGA
This sequence comes from Acidobacteriota bacterium, assembly GCA_002726085.1. GTDB lineage: Bacteria > Acidobacteriota > Vicinamibacteria > Vicinamibacterales > UBA8438 > NP936. The sequence continues at coordinate 10,366 of PBRZ01000140.1, read as the reverse complement.
GCAATAGCGCGACCGCGTCCTGCCGGTCCTGGGTGGCGGTGCAGATCGTGTCGAATGCGCGATAGTGCGCGTCCAGGTCCTTGTGCCCGTAGCGGTCGAGCATGGCCAGACGGAGCATTTCTCCGATCGCCAGCGACTCGGACATCAGCATCGTAGTCTGGTTGGCGAGACCGACACGCTGCAGGTCGCGGTGCGGGATGAATCCCGGTGACACCGCACGGCCGAATCGTGCCAAGAACGCCACTTCGTCGTGGCCGTCGTGGATGAAGTTGCAGACGATCTGCGCCTCGGCACGGTCGAGCACGACCAGGGAGCGTCCTCCCCGGGACTGCACAACCTGAGAGGCAGTGGCCTGCGTTTCCTCATGTCGGACCTTGCCGTGGATGATGGCGGTGAAGCCATCACGCGCGAACTGGAGCACATTTTTCCAGACGTTGAGCACCGACCCACAGGTCGTGTCCACGAGGGTACAGCCCTGGCGCTGGAATTGAGTCAGCATGGCGATGGTGACGCCGAACGCCGGCAGGATCACCACATCGTTCGGGTCCAAGCTGTCCGTGTCACATTCCGGGTCACTCAGGAATTGGATACCGGCTGCACGCAGTCGGTGGTTGACCTGTGGGTTGTGGATGATCTCACCGGTCAGGTAGATCGGGCGATTCGGAAACCGTCGCCGCGTCTGGTAGGCATAATCCACCGCCCGATCGACTCCGTAACAGAATCCGGACTCGCGAGCGAGCCGGAGGCGCAATCGCCCCACCTGCCATTGGTAATCGGCGGCTCTGATTCTGTCGATGAGGGCGCTGTGGTAATCGGCGGCCAGCTCTCCGGCAACCTCCTGCTTCAGGGCCAGCCCCTTGCGAAACACCGGTGCCGGTGCGGTCAGGATGTCGCCGTGTGTGGTCGGAGCGGTTGTCACCGGATGTTGATGGTGAGCTCGCGGACCCGTGGCGTCAACGCATCGATCGATTCGAGCTCTGACACCTGGAAGCTGGTCAGTGCAAGGTCGAGGCTGCCAAGGAACTCTTCTTCCCCAACGACGCGTTCAAATTCGTCCAACGTCAGTGTCGGTGGTGTCCCTGGGGGCTGTCCAGACGTCTGAGCCAGAGTGGTGCCGTCGGGGGGGGGTAGTTCGACCGTGCCGGTCATGTCGAGGGTGCCGGCCCTTCTGCCGAGACCAATCGCGGACCGGGAGGAAGCGTCCGGCGGTTCCTCGATCATGGCGGCTTGGGTCGCGACCGGGTGATAGTGGATGAGCTGACCGGCGGTGATGCCGAGCAGCAAGCCGGCGGCCGCCGCGCCAGCGAGCCAGCGACCCGGCCGGACGAAGAGACGTCTAAGCGGTCGACCGGAGAAAGGGAACGCGAGGACCCGAGCCGGCTCAATATTTCCCACGAGGTGCGCCAGTCGATGCTTGATCCGCACACGCTGGGTTTGGAGTCGTTGCGGTGTAATGACTTCGTCGAATGCAGCGGCGGCTTGCTCTGGCATCGCCTCGAGTAGCGTCGTCAGAACGCTCAATCGTTCATCACACCGTCCGCAGGTCTGGAGATGGGTGAGTGCCGCGGTGGCCGTTCGCGCCGACTCGTCGGTGGTGCCCAGCGCCAGCGCCAGCAGGCGGTCTTCCGAGAGGTGGGGCCTCGGGATTCGCCACCATGTCCGTTTCAGGTACCAGACCGGCCCAGCCATGACTTATTCCACCAATTTTTCAGGTGCGCGGGTCACGCTCCACGACGTGACGTGCGTCCGGATGCAATCCGTTCCGGCGCCGTCCAGGTGTCTCGGTCGAGTAGGCCCCGCAACTTTCGCACTGCCCGAAACAGGTGTACCCGGACCGTCGACTCGTTCAGCCCCATGATGACACTGACCTCCCGCGCCGAACGTCCTTCGAGGTGGCTCAAAATGACTGCCGTGCGTTGCCGGGCAGGCAGCCGCTCGATGGCAGCCTCGAGACGTCGCCGGCGTTCCTTGGTCAGCAGCATAGCCTCTGGCGACGGTTCCCCACTCGGTGGCCCTTCGGCGAGCAGGCCCTCCCGAGCGTCGGACGGGACCAGCCAGCGCGCACGCCGAGCCCTCGCCTTCAGGCGGTCGAGACAGGCGTTGACGAGGATGCGTGTAAACCATAGCTCGAAAAACAGATCCTCACGGAAAGACGGCAGGTGCACGAAGGCTCTGAGAAACGCATCCTGGACGACCTCGTCCACCTCCGCCGGATCACGCAGGTAGTGGTAGGCGATCCGCGACGCCCGACGCTGCTGCCGATCGATGATTCCGCCGAACCGCTCGGCTGCCTGTTCACGCTGGCCCTCGGCCAGGAGACGCTTGACCTCGCCGGCGAGCTCGGTTTCCACGCCAACTCGTTGGCCATCCTCAGGCGCCGCCGCATGCCCTCTCTGTGTCATACGTGTCACAGCCTAATTCATTTACCGTCGTGATCTCCCACCATTATAATACCGATGAGGGCCCGTTGGGTTGTCCCGATTGTCGTCGGGTGTGCCCGCGGAGTGAAATGAACGCGTGACCGACGGAATCCGGCCGCACCCGCAATCTCCAACGATTCTCCTGGTCGAGGACGAACCGGCCATCCGCTCGCTGATCCGGCGCATGCTGGAGGGGGCAGGATATGAATTGCTGATCGCCCGAAATGGCAACGAGGCGTTGACCGTGGCGAAGCAGCATCGGGGCGTGATCGACCTCCTGCTGACCGACATCGTCATGCCGCGGATGAACGGGTTTGAGCTGGGCGAGCAGATCGGGAGCGCGCGTCCGGAGACCAACGTGCTCTTCGTGTCCGGATTTTTCAAGGACTCGACGGCGGTGCGTAGCGGGCTCCGCGCCACCGGTCGGGCCTTTCTGCTGAAGCCGTTCACGCAGGATGCGCTGCTTGGAAAGATCCAAGAAGTGCTGCAGAGCTGAGTGGTCGTCGCGTGGCTGGCGACTAACGACGGGCGACCACGCGACGGAGTCGGCTGTTCGCTGTGGACAACCGCGTGGTCGCGCCCGGACGGGGCTCGAGCCAGGTTCCGGGATAGTAGTGGGCGAGGATGGCACGCACCGGCTCGCCGTGTCGTGCTTGGACGATCGCGCCGGTCTGACACAATCCGACTCCATGCCCGAATCCCTGGCCCGAGAACAGGATGCGGTCGGCCTGCTGTTCCACTCTGAAGCGTGTGCTGCGAAAGGCCCGTGGACCAAGTTGTTCGCCAATCACGGCCCGCAGGCGCTCTCCTTGAATTACCCGTCTCTCATCGCCAACCACGGAGATACTGATTGCCCGGCCCGAGCGGTCACGGCTGACGACGGCGATCTGATCGAGCCGTTGCCCGATGGCCGTGTCCTGACTGGTATTGAGGATTCGACGCAAATGGTCTCGGTTGAGGGTCAGGTGCCAGTCGGTGTTCGGGACCGTCACGCAGAAGCTATCCCGAACACCGACGAGATACTCGGGGGCGGGTCCGCCCCAGACGTCGGTGGCCGAGCTGGTGTGACCACCGCAATCGGCATGAAACAGGGCCTGAATCGGACCGTGGCCATCGGTGATGATCTGCCCGTGAGTCTGCTCGACGGCGGCGGCAACGAGTCGGGCCACGGCAACCGGCTGACGCTCCTGCGGTATGTAGACCTGGCAGTGCGTGGTCGAGCACAAGTCGAACCCTTCATGCGCGTGACGGCCTCGGTTGGCCAGCGCGTAGGTGCGCGCTAGGATCGCCTGGAGCCGCGCCAGGCGGTCGGCAACTGCGGTGTCCGGCTCGTTGAGCGGCATTTCGGCCGGGACCGAGCCGGCGACGTATTGCTCGAGCGGTAGCGTCAGGATCCGTTGCTCGCCATCGACGGCGACCTCGACTTGCAGAGTCACGTCGGCCGACGCCTCCGGAAACGGGGCGTGTGGCGTCGGAAGCGGCGCGGTGGCGCAGCGAGCCGTTCCGGCAGCGAGCGCCAGCAGGAGCAACGTTCTGGTCGAACGGCTCGTTCGTGTCTGAGAGCACGCGGACGTTCGGTTCTTCCTCACGCGGTATCTATCGGTCGGTGCGGCCGTCGGGTGCATGAGACCGACGGGTCGATTTGACGCGGCCGGGACCGGATCGTACGATCCCGCCACACCGTGTGGGCGGATGTGCGGCCGGGAAGACCGGGCGGGTAAGGTGGATGAGACTTGACTGTAGACGATCGTTTAGAGGCGCTTGGAATCGCCAACGCGGGGTCGGTGTATTGGAACCTGTCGACTGCCGCGCTCTTTGAGGAGGCGGTCGCCCGCCGCGAGGGGACCGTCGCTGTCGATGGGCCGATTGTCTGTCGCACCGGGTCTCGCACCGGGCGGTCGCCACGCGATCGGTTTGTAGTCGATGAAGCCTCGAGCTCGGCGAACATCAACTGGGGAGATGTGAATCGCCCCATCACCTCTGACCGATTCGAGGCGGTCCACCGGGTCGTGATTGAGCACCTGCGGGGCAAGGATCTGTTCGTTCAGGACTGCTACGCTGGCGCAGACTCGGCCTACCGGCTCCCGATTCGCGTGGTCACCGAGTGCGCGTGGCACAGCCTGTTCGCGCGTCACATGTTCATCACCGAGACCGACCGGGCGAAGTTGGGCGATCATCGACCCGAGTTGACGGTCATCAACGTCGCATCGTGTGAGGCTGATCCCGATGTGCACGGAACCGACTCGGAGGCGTTCATCCTGCTGGATTTCTCCAAGCGACTGGTTCTGATTGGCGGGACCAGCTATGCGGGGGAGATCAAGAAGTCGGTCTTCAGCGTGATGAACTACTTGTTGCCGCTGCGCAACGTGATGCCGATGCATTGTTCGGCAAACGTCGGACCCGGAGGCGACACCGCCGTGTTCTTTGGTCTGTCCGGCACCGGGAAAACCACGCTGTCGAGCGACCCGGACCGGCGATTGATTGGCGATGACGAGCATGGCTGGAGCGACCGCGGCGTCTTCAACTTCGAGGGGGGCTGCTACGCAAAGATGATTCGGTTGTCGGCCGACGCCGAGCCTCAGATCTACGCGACGACCCGTCGGTTCGGTACGGTGCTCGAGAATGTGACGGTGGACCCGATTACCCGTCGGCTCGATCTCGACGACGACTCGGTAACGGAGAACACCCGCGGTGCATATCCGCTGTCGGCGATCGACACCTTCGTGGCCTCCGGCCAGGGAGATCATCCGCCGCATCTCATCATGCTGACCGCAGACGCCTTCGGGGTGCTGCCGCCGATCTCCCGGCTGACGTCGGCCGGCGCGATGTATCACTTCTTGTCCGGGTATACGGCCAAGGTCGCCGGCACGGAGCGTGGCGTGACCGAACCGACGGCCACCTTCAGCACCTGCTTCGGCGCGCCGTTCATGGTCTGGCCGCCAACCACGTACGCGTCGCTGCTGGGCGAGCGAATCGCCGCGCACGGCACAACGGCATGGCTCGTCAACACCGGGTGGACCGGTGGCCCGTTCGGTGTTGGTCACCGTATGCCGATCGCGCACACGCGTGCGTTGATTGCGGCGGCGCTGGGAGGGGAGCTGGACGACGTGGAGTACGAGAGCGACCCGGTCTTCAACGTCGAGGTGCCGGTCACCTGTCCCGGGGTGCCCGCCGAGGTGCTGCGTCCCCGGCAGACGTGGGCGGACCCCGCCGACTACGACGCGCAGGCCGGGAAGTTGGCGGCGATGTTCACTCGGAACTTCGAGGCGTTCGCCGGGACGACGACGCCGGAGGTGCTGGCGGCTGGGCCCCGAGCGGGCGCGTCGGTGTAGTGTCCCGGTGGCTGAATCGAACGTGAGCGCGGCGGGGTTTGAACCTGTCATCGGCCTTGAAATCCACGCCCAACTCCTAACCGCCACGAAGGCCTTCTGCGGCTGTGGTGCGCGGTTTGGTGGCGCTCCGAACGCGCACGTTTGCCCGGTGTGTCTCGGGCTTCCGGGCGCGCTGCCGGTGTTGAATCGTCGCGCCGTCGAGCTGGCGATGCGGGCCGGTCTGGCGCTGGGCTGCACGATTCAGCACCGCTCGATCTTCGCGCGCAAGAACTACTTCTATCCGGATCTGCCGAAGGGATACCAGATCTCACAATATGAGCGCCCCCTCGCCACCGATGGCGAACTGGTCTACGAGGCGGACGACGGGCCGCACGCGACCCGCATTCTCCGCGTTCACCTCGAGGAAGATGCAGGGAAGTCGCTGCATGTCGGCACCGGCGACGGCGATCGGCATACCTATCTAGATTTCAATCGCAGCGGGGTGCCGCTGATCGAGATCGTCACCCACCCCGATCTCCGCTCCCCGCGGGAAGCCGCCGATTTCTTTGTACGGTTGCGCGCCATCCTGCTGGCGATCGGTGTCAACGACGGCAACATGGAAGAGGGGAGCCTGCGCTGCGATGCCAATGTCTCGATCCGCCCTGTTGGGACCTCCGCGCTGGGCGTCAAGGTCGAGGTCAAGAACCTCAACTCGTTCCGTTTTCTCCAGCGGGCAATCGAGCACGAGCTGGTCCGACAATCTGAACAGCTCAATGCGGGCGCCGAGGTGGTCCAGGAGACTAGATTGTGGGACGAAGCGGCTGGCCGCACGGCGTCCATGCGGAGCAAAGAAGAGGCGCATGACTACCGGTATTTTCCGGAGCCCGACCTGCCGCCACTGGAGGTGTCCGATGAGTGGATCGCCGACGTGCGCGCCGGGCTCCCGGAATTGCCTGATGCTCGCAAGCAACGCTTCATGCGCGACTACGGGCTGTCGGCGACCGACGCGGCCCAATTAGCCGACACGGCGGAACTGGCCCGGTTCTTCGAGGCGACGGCCGCGTCCGCAGGTAATCCGAAGGCGGCCTGCAACTGGGTCATGGGGGAAGTGACGCGACGGCTCAAAGTCGAGGATGCCGGCATCGAAGCGGTAGGCGTCTCCCCCGACGCGCTCGGCCGCTTGATTCGCCTCGTCGATACTGGGGTCATCAACGGGAGCGCGGCCAAGAGCGTGTTCGATCACATGTACGGCTCGGGCCGTGAGCCCGACGACATCGTGCAGACAGAAGCCCTTGCTCAAATCGGGGATGAAGGCGAGCTGAACGAGGTCGTTGCGCGCGTCATCGCCGAACACACGGACGCCGTCGCACGGTATCTCGAGGGTAACGAGGGCTCGCTCGGATTTCTGGTCGGTCAGGTGATGCGGGCAACTCGGGGCCGGGCGAACCCGAAGCTGGCGAATGAGTTATTGCGGCGCACTTTGGCGGACTAGCGGCTCCGCCTGTCGGCACCGACGGACGCGCAGCTTACCCTCAACGAGTTGCGCCTGTAGTGTGCAGGGGCGAAGGAGCGCCAGAGCACGTCATGCTATACTCGAAAATANGTGTAGTTGGTCGCCTTTCCCGCGGGATTGGTGGCGAACGGGCGGGTCCCCCTCCTGTTGTAAGTGGCTGCGCTCCCACCACGGGCTGCCGTCGAAGCTGCGCCTCAAACCGACGAGCGAAACGGAGCGCAGCCCAGCTAGCAGCAGCTTCTCTCACAGCCCCGCTACGTGGGGGCTAGACATCTGCGGTGGACGTCGAAAGACTTGTTTCAGACGTGACGATCTCACCATTAGGAGATGTCTAGCGTGATAGAGGCTCAGCACCTTTCCAAGTCCTACGGTCGTGGCGTCTACGCACTGCGTGACCTGTCTCTGGTCATCGACAAAGGCGAATTCGTCTTCCTGACCGGACCGAGCGGTGCTGGCAAGTCGACGCTGCTCGAGCTGTTGTTGTGTCTGAAGCGCCCATCAGAAGGGCGTCTGACCGTGGACGGTGAGGACCTGTCGTTGATGGGCGCGAGTGAGACACAAGCATATCGACGCCATATCGGGTTTGTCTTCCAGGACTTCAAGCTCATCGAGCGGATGACGGTACGTGAGAACACCGCATTCGTACCACGTGTGATGGGTGCGGCTCCGAGCGTGCAACGTCGCAAGGCGGAGCAGGTGCTCAAGTGGGTTGGGCTCGAGCATCGTCTGGACGCCTATGGGCCTGATCCGTTTCNGTGGACAGGTTGACTACGCCGGGTGATGGTATCGCCTTTCGTGATGGGTAGAGNGCGATGATGGCTGTGGTCGCTGTGGGAAACCGCGGTCTGTGCGGTTTTCCAAGTCACTGGTGGACGCGTTCTTGGCGTCCACAGGGACGGCAGCGTCCATAGCCCGTGCCCGGTGTTCGAACACCGCCGGGCTGATCTGTCCGAGGGTCGAGTGTCGGCGCCGCTGGTTGTAGAACACCTCGATGAAGTCGAACAGCTCCATCTTGGCGTCGCCGCAGCTCTCGAAGTGCTCGCCGAGCTCGTGTTTCACCGTCGAGAAGAAGCTCTCCATGACGGCGTTGTCATAGCAATCCCCGGTGCGACTCATGCTGCACGTGATGCTCTGCGCCTTGAGGATGGTCTGGTAGTCCTCACTGGCGTACGTGCAGCCCCGATCCGAATGATGGAGCAACCCCGGCCGAGGACAGCGACGCTTCAGAGCCATCTGGAGCGCTTTGATGGTCAGATGGCGGTCGTTGACCGCGCTGACCGCCCATCCCACGACGAAGCGCGAGAAGAGGTCCAGGATCGCCGCCAGATAGAGTTTGGCGTTGCCCCCGATGACGAACTCGGTCGTGTCGCCGACCCAGCGCTGATTCGGGGCGTCGGCCGTGAACTGGCGATCGAGGAGGTTCGCCGCCACGGGCTGGTCATGGTCGCTCATCGTCGTGCCCTTGAACCGCGCGCGCGCGAGCCTTCAGCCCTTCGGCTTGCATCAGGCGCACGACCCGTTTGCGACTCACGGGCACCCCCTGTTCGATCAGGTCTTCGTGCACCCGGGGGCTGCCATAGCGGCAGCGACTCGCTTCATGCGACGCGCGGATCAACACGCGGAGCTGCTGGTCCCGCGGCGCGTGGGCCGAGACGGGCCGGCGGCACCAGGCGTAGAAGCCGCTCGGCGACACCTCGAGGGTCCGACACATCGCTCTGACGTTGAAGTCGGCCTTCCTCGCCTGGATGAACGCGAACCTTACACGTTCTCCTTCGCGAAGAAGGCCGCAGCATTTTTTAGGATCTCCCGCTCGGTGCGGAGCGTGCGGACTTCCTTCCGCAGCCGGCGCAGCTCCTCGCGTTCCTCGGTCGTGAGCCCTGTCCGGCCTTGCGTCCGGTCCGCGCGGGCCCGCTCCACCCAGGTCCGCAGCGCCGACTCGGTCAGATCGAGCTCCCGCGCGACGCGCCCGACCGTCTTCCCCTCGTCGAGCACCAGCCGAACCGCCCCCGTCTTGAACTCATCCGTGAACCGGCGCCGTGCTCGGCGCGTGCCTGTCTGTGCTGCCATCGTGGACATCGTATCCGCCTTTCGGAAAGCGTCCACGAAATCGGATCAAGCCCAATCCACACCTTCCCCGGGCCAGCGAGTCGACGCCGCCACAACCGGACCTGTATTTCTTCACGATGGGGAGTCCACTCAGGCAGCTCTACTCGCGGACATTTCCTCACCTCTTCTGGTGGGTGCACGGAGAGCCCGTCGAGTGGGCAGGTGAGGTGAAAGAAGCCTCACCGAGCGACAAAGAACCAGCCGCCGATCACGCTATCCCGTGCGACGCGTTCCCGAAGCCCTCGAGGCTCGGGGTGCGCAAATGGGTCAACGCCTACTACACCGGCGACTACGTTGGTCGGGCCCTGTGGCCGGATCGAACGGGCGGGGTGCCGTTTGAAGCCGGCGTCCGGGAGGACCCTGACCGCATGCGCCGGGAGCGCTGCCTGGGAGCGGGCGCCCACATGCACTACTGGGACGAGGCCGCCGAAGCGGTGGGAGAGGAACTGGATACCCTGATCAACCAAGCCTGAATGGCCGGTCACGGCACATTCGACAGCGCGGGCAGCTCGTACTCGACTTCTTTCCGCAGCACCTCCCCCTCCCTCATCTCGGTCAGCGGATAGGCTGTGCGAAGCCCAACCGGCAACGGCATGTCCCATGGGCGTCCGATGCGATACCACTGTCGCGAGGTGATCACCAGCACCCCTTCCTCCCAGCCCGGCTTTCGCCGTGATGCCTCGCGCGAGCCGGAACCCGCGCGCTCACACCCGCCCGCTCACCAGCGAGTCGACGACGCCCGGATCGGCCAGCGTCGAGATGTCGCCCAGATCGTGGACGTCGCCCTCGGCGATCTTGCGAAGGATCCGGCGCATGATCTTGCCGGACCGTGTCTTTGGCACACCGTCGGTGAACTGGATCTTCTCGGGCGTGGCATGCGGACCGATGTCGCTCCTGACAGCTTTGACGATCTCGCCCTTCATCTCTTCTGTAGCCGTCTCGCCGGTCTTGAGGGTGACGAACGCATAGATCGCGTTGCCCTTGATCTCGTGCGGGTAGCCGACAACGGCTGCCTC
>PBRZ01000139.1 GCA_002726085.1 Acidobacteriota bacterium | reverse complement strand
CGCGGGAGGGTGCGGGACATCCTCTGAGTCTGATGTTGGGGGTGGGACCGGTTTCGGTGTGGCCGAGCAGTCCATTTCCGACCTCGCGACGGCGCTCGATTCCGGCGAGGTGACCTCGCGCGAGCTGGTCGCCGCGTTCCTGGCTCGTATCGAGACCTTCGACCAGCAAGGCCCCGCACTGAACGCGATGGTTGTCATCAATCCGAATGCGTTCCGAGACGCCGACGCGCTCGATGCCGAACGGAGCGCCGGGCGAGTGCGGGGGCCGCTGCATGGCATTCCGATCGTGGTCAAAGACAATTACGACACCGTCGACATGCCGACCAGCGCCGGGACCATCGGTCTGGCGACATCGGTACCGCCGGATGATGCGTTCCAGGTGAGCCGGCTTCGGGAAGCGGGTGCCATCATCCTCGGCAAAACGAACATGCACGAGCTGGCGCGCGGCATCACCACGGTGAGCTCAATCGCCGGACAGACACGCAATCCGTACGACATCACGCGGAACCCGGGCGGGTCGAGTGGCGGCACGGGGGCCGCGGTCGCGGCGAGCTTTGCCGCCGTCGGCATGGGCAGCGACACCTGCGGCTCGATCAGGATTCCGTCGGCGCATCATGCGCTGGTCGGGCTCCGTGGCACACGCGGGCTGGCCAGCGGCGACGGTATTATCCCGCTCTCCACCACCCAGGACATCGGCGGACCCCTCGCACGGTCGGTTCGCGATCTGGCGATCACGCTCGATGCCACGGTCGGGGTCGACCCGGCCGATGAGACCACGCGACGCAGTGAGGGGCGCATACCGGCTACCTACACCGACGCGCTCGATTCGCGCGGGCTCCTGGGCGCTCGGGTCGCGCTGCTCGAGGAGCTGCTGGGTGACACCGGCGCCGAGCGGCCGGTTCGGACCGTCATCGAGGCGGCGGTCGAGAAGATGACCGCCGAGGGTGCCGAGGTAGTCGAGATTGCCGAGACCGATTTCGGGGCGCTGCTCGAGGGCGCATCGCTGATCGGGTTGGAGTTCAAGTTCGACTTCGATGCGTATCTGGTGAAGACGCCGGGTGCGCCGGTCCGCTCGCTCGCCGAGCTCGTCGAGCTGGGGCTCTATCATCAGGTCGTCGACCGGGGGATCCGTGCGTCGCTCGAGGTCGAGAGTCTCGATACCGACGACTATCGCGAGCGGCTCGCCAAGCGGGACACGCTGCGCGAGGCGGTCACGGCGTTGCTCGACGAGCACGACCTGACCGCACTGATCTATCCGACCATCCGCCAGACCGCCAGACCGATCGGCCAGGGGCAGCCCGGCAGCAACTGTTCGCTGAGCGCGATTTCCGGGCTTCCCGCCATCACCGTGCCGGCGGGCTACGCAGCCGACGGTATGCCGGTTGGGCTCGAGATGATCGGCCGGCAGTTCGCTGAAGACGACCTGATCCGCCTGGCCTACGCCTACGAGCAGGCGACCCGGCATCGCCGTGCGCCAGACAGCACCCCGAGTCTCGTCGATCCGCCCGCGCCGGTTGTCGTAAATGTCGAGGCGGATGATGTCGATGGCGCCGGCTTGCGGGGCCGATTCGTACTGGAGCGGAGCACCGGGGACCTGACCTACACGCTCTCCCTCTACGGCATGTCGAATACCGAGGTGCTGTTTACCCACCTGCATCGCTCGACCGATGGAGCCGCGGGGCCGGTCGTCAGACTGCTCGGCGGCCGTTGGCGGCCCTGGGTCTCAGGGGCGCTGACGCTGACGGCAGCCGAGCTGAGCGCTCTTCGCGACGGCGAGCTCTATGCCGACGTGCATACGACGGAGAACCTCGTCGGCTTGCGAGCGGACCTCTCGTGGCCTGAGGAGTGAGGCGCAGCCGAGGGTCCACTGCGTCTGATTGGGCTACAGGCTTCGGGCTACGGGCTTCAGGCGCCACGTTCAGGGTGGAATGCCGTTTATCGTCCGACGCGTCCCTCGACCTGGTTCCAGACGACAATCCTGCTCCATCGTGCTGCTCTGTGTCGCCTCTTACTCAGTGAGGCCCTCATGACACGTCTACTTAAGTCCCTTACCGTCGTCGCCGCGGCGCTGCTCGTGCTGAGCGCCTTCGCGCCAGCACTTGCCGTTGCCGAACGGCCGATTGGTGTAGTGCTTTGCGCGGTGGAGGTCGACCCTCCGGACCCTCCAAATCTAGTTTCCAACTTCTTCGGACGAGAAGTTGATCCCTTCGATACGGTCGGCGAGGCCGTCAGAGATTGTGTTGCCGTCAAGAGAGGGCGTTTGCTCGATATCGTCTTTAGATAAGGAACGCGCCGCTTAAATTGGCGAGGGGCAGTCTCAGAGCGGCGGTCCAGGTCGGCGGTCCATAGTACGTCGTCGTTCCGGACGGGATCTCTTTCCGAAAGACGAGCCGACCGCGTTCCTGTGCCTGAGCGCCGTTCACTACTGCTGGTATTCCAGCCCCGCCCCCGGTCCCACCGGCAGCCCGAGCCACATCCAGACCATCAGCAGTATCGACCAGCACGCGATGAACACGACGGTGTAGGGAAGCATGGTGGCGACGACCGTGCCGATGCCGGAGCGTTTGTCATAGCGCTCGAAGAAGGCGACGATCAGCGCGAAGTAGGACATCATCGGCGCGATGATGTTCGTCGTACTGTCGCCGACCCGGTAGGCGGTCTGTGTCAGCTCTGGCGTGTAGCCGAGCAGCATGAACATCGGCACGAACACCGGCGCCATGATCGCCCACTTGGCCGAGGCGCTCCCCATGAACAGGTTGATGAACGAGGACAGCACCACGAAACTGAGCATCAGCGGGATGCCGCCGAGCCCGGAGCTTCGTAGCGCTTCGGCTCCCTTGACCGCCATGATCAGCCCCAGGTTGGTCCAGTTGAAGTAGGCGACGAACTGGGCCGCGAAGAACACGAGCACGAGATAGGTCCCGAGCGCGCCAATCGTCTTGCCCATGCCGTTCATCACGTCGGCGTCGCTGCGGAACGCACCGGTGGCCGCCCCGTAGGCCACGCCGACGAACGTGCCACCCAGGAAGATGAACGCAACGATGCCGGACAGGAACGGCGACCGTAGCAGNCCCCCCGTGTCCGGGTTGCGGAGAAACCCGTTTGCCGGGACCGTGCCCCAGAGCAGGACCGCGGCGAACGCCAGGAGCGCGAGCATCGCATAGCCCAGACCGCGTTTCTCGACCGGTGAGAGCCCCTGCAGGACATCGGGCTGCGTGGCGGCGGGGTCGTCGTCGCCGTGATAGGCCCCCAGCCGCGGGATGACGATACGTTCGGTGACCCACGTCCCGGCCGCCGCGATGATGAACGTCGACACCACCATGAAGTAGTAGTTGGCCGCCGGGTTCACGCGGTACCCGTCGTCGATGATCCGGGCCGCCTCCTCCGACAGCCCGGCCAGCAGCGGGTCCACGGTGCCCAGCAGCAGGTTGGCGCTGTAGCCCCCCGACACCCCGGCGAAGGCGGCCGCGAGCCCGGCGATCGGGTGACGCCCGGCGCCCAAGAAGATGATGCCTCCCAGTGGGACGAGCAGCACGTAGCCGATTTCGCTGGCAGTGTTCGAGAGCACGCCGGCGAGAACGATGACGAACGTGAGCAGGCGCTTGGGTGCCGAGAGCACCAGCAGCCGCAATGCCGCGCCGATCAGCCCGCTACTCTCCATGACACCGATGCCCAGCATCGCGACCAGCACGGTGCCCAGCGGCGCGAAGCTGGTGAAGTTGGTCACCATCTGGGTCAGGATGCGGTGCAGCCCCTCGACCGTCGCCAGACTGACCGGCTGAATCAGCTCGCCGGTGCCGGGATGGGTGACTTCGAGCCCGGTTCGCGCGGCAATTGCCGAGATCACGACGATGACGCCGGCAAGGATGGCAAACAGCGTGCCCGGGTGTGGGAGGGCGTTTCCGCCCCGTTCCACGGTCGCGAGAAACACGCTCATGGTGCGGCTCAGCAAGTCTGTGCGTCGGCTCATGATGTGACAGCAGGGCTGGTGGTGAGGGCGCTCGGTCGGCGAAACGTTCGTGCTATCCTACGTGCGCTGCTCGAGGTTTTCTAGTCGACGTCTTCCCACGCAGATGACCGATGACAACCCCGGCAACGGATCCGTTGCGAGCCAGCAATCTGTCGCGGCGGCGGTCGGGGTGACCACGGCACGGCGCCATCTCCTGCTGTGCTGTGACCAGACGAAGCCGAAATGCTGTAATCGGGAGCGCGGGCTGGCGGCCTGGGACTATCTGAAACGGCGCCTCCGGGAGCTCGGCTTGTCCGAGCAGGGCGGGGTGCTGCGGACCAAGGTCAACTGTCTCCGGGTGTGCGAGGGCGGGCCAATCGCGGTGGTGTACCCGGAGGGCGCCTGGTATCGGGAGTGCGACGCGCCGGTGCTCGAGCGGATCATCCAGGAACATCTGGTTGGCGGGCAGGTGGTCGAGGAACATCGTTTCCTCGTGCACCCGCTGACGGCCGAGTCGGGTGGGGCGGAGTGATGCGGCTCGGGACAGGTCGAGGGTGACGAGGCGTGGGTTGAGCCGTGGTCGGGTCGGGATGCTGGGCGTGGTACTGTCGTTGTTGGCGCCGCCAAGCGTCATCGCGCAGCTGGCACCGGTGCCCGAGCTCGCCCGGGACACGACGGCGGAGGGGTTTCCACTGGCTCGAGCGACGCGGGTCGAGGATGGGCCGGCGATCGATGGGCAGATACTGACCGATCCGGTCTGGGCCACGGTCGGCCCGATCGGCGGGTTCGTGCAGTCGACTCCAGACGAAGGGGAGCGAGCCTCGGAGCGCACCGAGATCCGGGTGGTCTACACCGACGACACGCTGTACTTCGGTGCCATCCTCTACGACCGCGACCCCGCCACGATCGTCGTCGCCGACAGCCGGCGCGACTCGTCGCTCGACGAGACCGACAGCTTCCAGATCATCCTCGACACCTTCCTGGATAGACAGAACGGCTTCGTGTTCGGTACGAGCCCGTCGGGCCTGGAATTCGATGGGCAGGTGACCAACGAGGGGCAGGGCAGCGGCCGGTTCGGCGGTGGCGGTGGTGGCGGTCGTCCCGGCTCCGGACAGCAAGGTGGTTCCGGCGGCGGGTTCAACCAGAACTGGGACGGTGCCTGGCAGGTCGACACTCGGGTAACCGACGTCGGCTGGTCCGCCGAGTTCGCGATACCGTTTCGCACGCTGCGATTCAACGCCGGAGATGTCCAGGTCTGGGGTCTCAACTTTCAGCGGAATATTCGCCGACGCAACGAGACCGCCTATTGGTCGCCGCTGCCTCGCCAATTCAATCTGTATCGCTTGTCGCTCGCCGGTCAGTTGACCGGGCTCGACGTGAGCAGTCCGCGCAACCTGAAAGTGACACCCTATGTGCTGGGGCAGGGGATCGACTCGGCGTCCAGCCGCGGCGACGCGACCTATCTTGGCGATGTCGGGGCGGACCTCAAGTACAGCATCACCCCCGGCCTGACGCTCGATGCCACCTACAACACCGATTTTGCCCAGGTCGAGGTAGACGAGGAGCAGGTCAACCTGGATCGGTTCAACCTGTTCTTCCCGGAGAAGCGACCGTTCTTCCTCGAGAACGCCGGGATCTTCTCGGCCGGGTTGCCGGGACAGGTCGAGATGTTCTTCAGCCGCCGGATCGGGATCGGCCCGGACGGCCAGCAGGTGCCGATACTGGGTGGCGGCCGGCTGTCGGGCAAGGTCGGCAACAACACGAACATCGGTCTGCTGAACATGCAGACCGAGTCGATCGCCGGCGTCGCTCCGGCGAACAACTTCAGCGTCGCGCGGGTACGTCAGGATTTCGCCGGTCGGTCGAACATTGGGGTGATGTTCGTCAATCGCCAGGGCACGGGCTCACTGGCCCTCGATGACGACTACAACCGCAGCTATGCGGTGGATGGCCGGTGGGGCATCGGCCAGCGCGGCACGATTTCAGGGTTCGTGGGCCAGACCGACACACCTGGGATGCAGGGCCAGACGCACGCCTACGATCTCTCCAGCAACTACAACTCGGAGACGATGCAACTCGGGCTCAGCTATACGGAAGTGGCGCCACAGTTCAATCCGGAGGTCGGATTCTACCAGCGACGCGCCTACCGCCGGGCGAACGGCCGGGTGCTTCTGACATTGCGTCCGGACGATCTCATGGGGTTGCACGAGGTCAGACCGCACGTCACACATTTCACCTTCTGGAGTTTCGAGGGCGGTCTGAAGGAAACCCAGTTCACCCACATCGACAACCACCTCGAGTGGCGGTCCGGGCATGAAGTGCACACCGGGATGAACATTACCAGCGAAGGCGTGATCGCGCCGTTCGAGATCTTTCCCGGGGTGGTCGTGCCGCCAGGCACCTATGACCACACGGAGGCCCAGCTGGTCGTCAGGACAAATCAGGGGGCTCCCGTCAGCCTGGAGTTCCGTACTCTCGTTGGTGGATTCTTCGGAGGCGACCGGGTGCAGCTCCGGCCCCAGTTGTCGATGCGCGCCGGCGAGGCGTTCAACGCACAGCTGTCCTGGGACCGGAACGACATCGAGCTGCCGGGCGCCAGCTTCGTGACCAACCTCGGTCGCGCCCGTGTGAACTATTCGTTCACGCCGCGCATGTTCGTGCAGGCGCTCGTCCAGTACAACGACCGCGCCGATCTCTGGTCGTCCAACCTCAGATTCGGCTGGTTGTCGGATGCCAACACCGGTCTCTTCGTCGTCTACAACGACACCCAGGGCATCGGCGACGTCATGCTGAACGGTGCCGGCCGTAGCCTGACAGTCAAGTACAGCCTGTTGATGGACATGTTGAACTGAGGCCGATCTCCGGTCTCGCGTTCCCCGTGGACCACGGCCGTGTCCATTCGCTCTCCATTTCGACATTGGTGTCGGAATTGGTGCCATTCCTGGGCGCGGTCATGCCATGACAGCATGCCTGTCGACGCGCCGTATGTGTTTCAACAAGCTGTGTCAAAAGGGGTTAGCTGTTGAGCGATCAATCTGTTTCATATTTGGCCGGCGAATTGCAAATACAGGTGGCAGCGTTCGCCCCGACGGCCCCGGACGCAGGCCTCAACCTGAGCCGGAGCCGTCGGGACGGCGCGGAACGCTTCTAATTGCCACAGGCCCAGGGCAGTCGGTCGCCAATCGACTGCATCAACGGCCACGAACCTGCTTACAACCCCTCCCCAGCCCGGTGGCGGACGACTTCGGTCGGCGCAACCGGGCCCTTCCTTGTACGGGCCCATTTGACAACGTTCGGTCGTCGTCGCTACTGTGGCCAAAATGACGACGTTCAGTGGCGTCTTCGCGCCGGTTCCAACACCCTTCGCCGATGACGGCGAGCTCGACCTGGCCGCCTGGGGGGAAAACGTCGACCGGTGGATGGGCACCAGTTTGCGCGGTCTCGTGGTGCTCGGGACCAACGGCGAGGCGCCGTTGGTCGAGGATGACGAGGCGGATCGGTTGATCGCCGCGGCTCGCGAGCGCATCCCACCGGACCGCGTGCTGATCGCGGGGACCGGGCGGCAGTCCACGCGGAGCGCCGCCTTGGCGTCTCGACGGGCGGCCGATGCGGGCGCCGACGCGGTCCTGGTGCGGACGCCCTCTTACTTCAAGGGCCAGCTGACGACGGCGGCATTCATTCGACACTATTCGGTCGTGGCCGAGGCGTCACCGGTGCCGGTGCTCCTCTATAATTTTTCCGCTCTGACCGGCGTGACGCTGCCGGTGGAGGCCGTTGCGGCGTTGGCGAGCCACGAGAACATCGTCGGACTCAAGGAGTCGGGCCCGGATTTGAGCTATGTCGGGGATCTGGTGGGGCTGGCCCGGGACGATTTCAGCGTGCTTGTCGGTTCGGCGCCGACGTTCTTCACCAGTCTGATGCTTGGCGCTCAGGGCGGTGTCATGGCGCTGGCCTGCGTTATCCCCGACGCGTGCGTACGGATATACGAGCTGGTGCTGGCCGGTCGCTATGACGAAGCGCGTGAGCTGCAGCGGCACGTGACGCCGCTCGCCAAGCTCGTGACCTCGATTCATGGGATTCCCGGTCTGAAGGCCGCGCTCCAGGCGATCGGTTATGTCGGGGGACCACCGCGCCAGCCGCTGGAGCCGGTCGGCGATGACGCCGTCGCTCAGATCACCCGCGAGATCGACCAGCTGACCGCCGTCACGTCCGACGTTGCTTAGCAACCCGTCAGACGCCCATGAGTTCAGTGCGTCCTCACCATCCGTTCTCCTTGCTGGCGTTGCTGCTGGTTCTCGCCGGTTGCTCGAGAAACCCGGTCACGGGCGATCGCGAGTTCGTGATGATGAGCGAGGCACAGGAGATCGCCATGGGGCGCGAATCCGACGTCGAGATCCGTCGCCAGATGGGGCTCTACGAGGATGACGCCCTGCAGCAGTATGTCGAGGAGATCGGGCTCGAGATGGCCGCGCGGTCGCATCGTCCTGAGCTGCCGTGGAGCTTCGCCATCGTCGACTCGTCGGCGGTCAACGCGTTTGCAGTTCCCGGTGGGTTCATCTACCTCACACGCGGCATCATGGCCTACCTCGGTGATGAGGCGGATCTGGCGGGGGTCATCGGGCACGAGATCGGTCACGTCACCGCACGCCACACCGTACAGGCCTACACCCGCGCGAGCGGCGCGCAGCTCGGGCTGCTCGTCGGCAGCATCTTTTCGCCAGTCGCCCGTGCCGCCGGTGGACTGGCCGAGGGCGGTCTGGGCGTGCTCTTTCTCCGCTATGGGCGCGATGCCGAGTTGCAGGCGGATCGGCTGGGTGCGGAGTATGCG
>PBRZ01000138.1 GCA_002726085.1 Acidobacteriota bacterium | reverse complement strand
GCGGTTTCGCGTATCTGTTCATAGCTCTCCGAGGTCCAGACGACGCCTTCCGAGTGAACAGTGGTGCCACCCGGCTCGTAGGCTTTTTCGAGCACGATCACGCTGGCGCCCGCTTGCTGCGCGCGCACCGCCGCGGTCAGGCCACCGATGCCGCTGCCACAGATGACGACGTCGGTCCGGATCTCCTGGACCGCTGTCTGCGCCTGGGCCGTGCCAGCCAGCGCCCCGCCCCAGGCGCCGGCTGCCACACCGGCCACGGTGCCGCCCAGAAAGCGCCGGCGTGAAACGTTCGAGTTTGTCTCAGTTTGTCTCGCCATCACGTCTCCTTCGAACTCAATTCACCGGTTCGTGCGGTCCATGACCAATCTGGTGGAGCTTCACTAAAACGTCGCGATGGCGTTGAACGGACTCGCGGTGCCACCCGGCACATTCGTGATCTGCCAGGAGATCATGAACTCCCATCGCTTCCGTGCCGCCGCCTCTCTGGCCACATCCTCGAGATACCCGTTGTCGACCAGCGGCAGCCCGAGGAAGACCTGCGTCATGGTGTGCAGCGGGCGGTTGAAGCCCTGCACGCCGGACGGCTGCACGTCGTTCACGGCGTCGCCGACGAGCACTGCCACGCCCCGCTCTTTCAGCCAGGGCAACACCGAGGCATGCAGACCGGCCCCGGTCTGCCCGTAGCTCCACGGGCCCTCCTGCTCGCGCTTGGCCCAGCGCCCCGCGCGCACGAGGAGCACATCACCGCTGCTGACCGTGATCCCTGCGAACCGTTCCCACTCCTCGAGGTCCGACACGTAGATCGGCGTGCTCGGCTCGAGCCAGTCCACGCCGCGGAGCAGCGGCATGTCGACCAGGATCGCGCGCGTCACATACCCGGGGCCCATCCGGTCGATGGCGAGGTCCTTGCACCCCTCCGCATCGAGATTCTGCGGATAGCCGTTGAAGATNACCTGTTNNCCGTNCCGCTCGGTGGCGTANTGNCACAGGGCNTCCATGTGNGCGAGNTGGCCGTCGTGCAGCGAANAGNTCATCGCGTCGAGCGCGAATTGGACGCNGCCGGTGGTCGGGTCGACCGCCGTCATCCAGTGCTTGGTGGGGGCGAACGTCTGGCTGTCGATCGCCTCCTCCTCGTTCACGAAATGCGCCAGTGTCACCGTCACGCCGTCTTCGACCAACCGGGTGGCCGCACGGGTCTTTTCCGGGGTGATGAGATTCAGGGTGCCACGCTGGTCGTCCGAGCCCCACCGGCCCCAGTTCGACAGCTCGGTTTCCCAATGTTCCAGCGTGGTCGGGGTGACCAAGACCGACGGTTCCTGCGTCGAAGGATGGGGCTGAGGACGGCCCTGCTGCGCCATGAGGCGACGAGATTCAGACGCGACGACGGCGAGGGCAACCAAGCTCACTAGAACCAGGACGACGACGCGTTTCCGCATGATTCCCTCTCTGGGCCAAAAGGCCCGTTCACCGCCTGAAATCGCTGGGCTGAGTGTAGTGGCAACCCGAACCCGCCCCGTATGATTTTCGTCATGCNGGGTGTGGCGGTCCGGTGCTACTTTGAAGCTGCATTACTGCTGGAGTTCGAGTGTGGACACTCGGTGGTCGAAGACGATCGCTACGCGTGGATAGGTGTGCGAACGGCGCCAGACACTCCCCGCGAGCATTGATGATTGATGGTGGCAGGGCGGCTCGAGGCTTGCGCTGTCAGCGCTCACTGACCCGCCTCGCGCTTGGGGATGTTCGTGATCGACCTTTTTCGACAACTCGACCCCGTGGTTCAGGCGCTGCTCGCTGGCGTCTTCACATGGGGGGTCACGGCTCTCGGCGCAGCCCTGGTGTTTCTGACTCGCCGGGTCTCCGCAGCGTTGCTCGATGCCATGCTCGGCTTTGCCGCCGGCGTCATGATCGCGGCCAGCTTCTGGTCGCTTCTGTTGCCAGCAATCGAGCTGTCCGAGCGGCTCGGCTATCGCGGATGGGTACCCGCCGCCGTGGGGTTCCTGGCGGGCGGTCTCTGTCTCCGGGCCGTCGACCAGCTCCTTCCNCACCTGCACCCTCGGTTGGCGGACACCGAGGTGGAGGGCATTCCCACGACCTGGCGGCGAACGACGCTTCTGGTGCTGGCCATTACACTGCACAACCTGCCAGAGGGTCTCGCCGTCGGCGTGGCCTTTGGCGCAGCCGCCGCCCCGACTGGTGTCGCAAGCGGGGCCACGCTTGCGGCTGCAGTGACATTGGCGATCGGTATCGGCCTCCAGAATTTTCCCGAAGGCGTCGCCGTGGCGATGCCGCTTCGGCGGGAGGGCGTGACGGCGTGGAAGAGCTTCCACTACGGTCAGCTCTCGGCCGCTATCGAACCGGTTGCTGCAGTCGCCGGTGCGGCCGCCGTCGTCGCCGTCGAGAGCTTGCTGCCCTTCGCGCTGGCCTTCGCGGCCGGCGCCATGGTGTTCGTCGTTGTCGAGGAGCTGATCCCCGAGTCGCAGCGGGGAGGCCATGGGGATCTCGCAACAATGATGACGCTTGTCGGGTTCGTCATCATGATGACGCTCGACGTCGCGCTGGGCTAGGCGCAGTAGAAACCGAGCAAGGAGCCAATTCTCACGCTTCGCCGATTCTGACCCGTCTTCGGCGGTCTCGGTGGCAGCGGCCATCGCCATCGAACAGGCCGGGGCTGTCGGCAGGAGGCGGGTCACCGACATCATGATTCGGATTCAACGCTCCACCGACGTGCCGCCCCTCGCGCCGTCGAGCAGGAGCCGGGCGAACGTCTCGACGATCTCCTCATCGGCGTGCTCCGGGTCGATGCCGTACAGCTTTGTGCGAATGGCATAGTGCACGGGCAGGGCCAGCACCGCGGCAGCGACGACCTCGGGGGCGTTGGAGCAAAACGCACCCTCTGCTTGCCGTTGTCTGACATAGCGTTCAATGAAGTCGAACAGCGGCGAGTGCCGCATCTGGGCCCACATCCGCCTGTTCTCGGTTGGACCTTGCTCGAGCCAGACGTACATCAGCATGCGGTGGAGGTCGCGGTCTTGCTCGTAGCCGATGAGGATCGCTTGGACAAGCGCGCGGAGGAGTCCTTCGTCATCCTGCCGGTCCGCGTAGCCCTGCAGCGTGTCAACGAGGTGCGCGGTCCCGACGCCCGTCCTCCGCTCGAAGGCGGCGGCATACAGGGCTTCCTTCGTTGGAAAGTGCTTGAAGATGGTCGCTTCGCTGACACCGGCGGCCTCGGCGAGCGCTTTCGTGGTTGTGCCTTTGAACCCATGGCGGCCGAACAGGGCGATGGCGGCGTCGATGATCTGAGCCTTTCGCTGCTCGCCCTTCATCCGCTTCCCGTCGGGCTGCGCCGGGGTGCTGGTTCGGGCATCGTCTGACCCGGCTGGCGCCGTATCTTGATCCCGCGGAATGGGTCGACGTGCCATTCTCAATTGTTACTGTTGTTATTGGAATGTCCGGATTTCTTGAGTAAGTGCCTACTTACGGTACTGGACGGTGCTGGACCGTGCAAGCTAGGGACTGGAACATCCGTTTCGGCGCGCGGCTGGCAGCTCGATCAGGCAAACGTCTCAAACGTGTCGAAGTCGCCCTTCAGGATCGTTCTGGTATCGTCGAACCCTAGCCACTCCTTGATCATGGTCGCATAGACGCGTCGGAAATCGGACGTCACCTTGAGGTTGCCGTTGTCGAGGTCGGTCAGGCTCGGATGCTCCCCGTAGAACCCGCCTGTCACCTGCTCGCCAATGATGAACATCGGCCCGGCAACGCCGTGATCGGTGCCGCCACTCGCGTTTTGTTCAACGCGGCGCCCGAACTCCGAGAAGGCCATGATGGCAACGTCATCAGCGCGGCCAATGCGTTGCAGGTCTTCGAGGAACCCACCGATACCGTCGTCCAGGATCGCCACGGGCATCTGGCGATTCGCAGCCTGGTCCGAGTGGTTATCCCAGCCGCCGATGCTGGTGTAGTAGATCTTGGTCTGGAAGCCACCGGCGATGAGCGCGGCAATGTTGCGCAAGTCACCCGACAGATTGCCACCCCCACCGTAGTTCACGGCGGTTTGGTATTCCTGGCACGTCGTTCTGATGAGGTCGGAACTGGCCGTGGCGGCCTTCGATGTGCTCCGGAGAAATGCGAGGGACGCGTTGGCCGCATTCTCCGCCTGGCTCATCGTGCCGAGCAGCCCTTTCTCCGACCTCTTGAGTCCGTCGCGCGTATAGCGGTCTGGATCCTGGAACACGATCGGCGCATGGACGCCGCTCTTGACCGCCGGTGATTGAGCCGTGCCAAGGTTGATGACGTAGCTGTCGACTGGGTACGGTGGGGCCCACTCAGTTGGAAGGCTGCCTGTTGACCACCGCTTGGTCGAGCTCGACCCCCGGGCCGGGTTCGGTCTGTGGGGCGATGAACCGGTTCTCGATCGTGACCGGGGCCATCCGCCTGCGAGCTTCGTTAAATTCCCTGATAGATGTAGTTCACGATGGAGTTCACGGTGAAGGCGCCGGCACCCTTGTTCGCCGCGAACTCACTGTAGCGCGCTGGCTTCTCGTAGGCGGCGATCGCCTCCTCCGGGCTGAGGCCGATGTCGAGGCTCCGCCGTGTCTGGTCGTACAGGTCCATGTAGAAGCCGCGATAGTCGACCAGATCGCTCCAGGTGAGCAGCGTGTTCCAGTGTCCGTTGATGATGGTGTCGACGTCGCGCACGTTGTCGATCACCTTCGTCAGCGTGCGGCCGAATTCGATGGCGCTTCCGCCGTTGCCGTTCTCCGCGTCGATGAACGGGAGCGTCTTGCCCAGGAACATGTCGCCCACGTGCATGGTCCGCGCTTCCTTGAACACCACGAAGGTGTCGCCGTCGGTGTGCCCGCGGCCGAAGTAGTAGAGGTCGATCTGGTCCGGGGTGCCGGTGAACAGGCTGAGTCGGTCGTTGAAGGTGGTCTTCGGCAGATACTTCCGGTTCTCGCCCTGGAAATCGTCACAGTTGGTCGGCGTCGGCTGGCAGTCGGTGCGGGCCCAGTGGCGTCGGATATTCTCGTGCGCCACGAACTGGACGGTGTCGGGGAACTCGGTGTTGGCGCCGCTGTGGTCGTAGTGGACGTGCGTGTTGATGATCATCGTCACCGGCTTGTAGGTAATCTGGCGCACGAGGTCGAGGATGGTCGGGCCATACCCCTCGTTCTTGGTGTCCACCAGCACCACGCCGCTCTCGGCGACGAGTACCGCGATGTTGCCGCCTGTCTCCATGCCGGAGCCCAGCATGTGCAGCGTGTCGGTGATCCGATGCACCTCGATCGGAGGAATCGGGTCCTGAACAGCTTCGAGGCCGGCGGTCCAGAGCACCAGGCCCAAGGCAAGTGCGGTGAGCGGCAGCAAGCACAGTCGTCTCATGCGGTGTCTCCAATCCTAGCGTCGGGCAAGGCTGATTCTGTGGGGCAATGCTTTAGCCTTGCCATCGCAGGGCTGAAGCCCTGCGCTACAGAAGCGCTCGTTACCGGCCCGGCAAGGCGAAGGCTAACAGGCGCGGGCCCCCGCCAACGGTCAACGCAATGCGCTGGCGCCCGTCGACCATGTAAGTCATCGGCGTGCCGATCGCTCCGGCCGGTAGGTCGACCGAGCCGACGATCTCCCCCGTGGCCTTGTCGCGTGCCACCAGACGCGGCCCGTCGTCGCCGCCGCCGGCGGTCAGCGCGCTCACCAGCAGCGTCTTCGTGATCAGGGGGCCGCCCCGGCCGTCGCCGCCCAGAGGTGGCAGGTCGAGGTCGCGGAGCATCGGGTGGTTGCGAAGGCGGTTACCGTCGCCGTTGGGCTGCATCCAGGCGTTCTCGCCGGCGTTCAGGTCAACTGCGGTCATCCGCGAGTAGGGCGGCTTGAACAGCGGGAGACCCTGCGGCAGTGCCGGCTGGTTGCCGCTGCCGAACGCCGCCTGGGTGATCGTCATCGTGGCGCCGGTGGATGGGTCCGGCGTGTAGAAGTGCAGCACCGAGGATCGGTTCTGCGAGGGCACGTAGAGGATGCCGGTCTCCGGGTCCACTCCCGCGCCGCCCCAGTTCGCGCCGCCATCGATCGCCGGACGCTGGATGGTGCCCTGGGTCACCCCTTCGACCGTCCGCAGCGGTGGCGTGAAGATCGGACCCAGGGTGAAGTCCCGTACCGCCTCCACCGCCATCGCCCGGATCTCGGGCGTGAAATCGACCAGGTCGTCGATGCTTACGCCCTGATACTCGAACGGTGGGGGTTTGGTGGGAAACGGCTGGGTCAGTGATGGCACCTCGCCCGGCAGGTTGGTCTCCTGCGGGACCGGGCGTTCTTCGATCGGCCAGACCGGGTCGCCGGTGACGCGGTCGAACACATAGGTGAAGCCCTGCTTGCTCACCTGCGCCAGCGCCTTGATATCCCGCCCGTCGACGGTGATGTCGACCAGGTTCGGATGGGTCGGGAAGTCCCAGTCCCATAAACCGTGGTGCACTGCCTGGAAGTGCCAGACCCGCTGCCCGGTCTCGATGTCGACGGCGATGATCGACTCCGAGAACAGGTTGTCGCCCAGGCGGTCCGCTCCGTAGTAGTCGTTTGTGACGGTGCCGGTCGGCAGATAGACGTAGCCCAGCTCGTTGTCCCCCGCCAGCATCGACCAGACGTTGCCGTTGCCCGAGTACCGCCACGACTCGTTCAGCCACGTATCGGATCCAAACTCGTCGGCGCTGTTGGGCACCGTGTGGAAGTCCCACTCGTGCTCGCCGGTCCGCACGTTCCAGGCCCGCACCCACCCTGGCACCGCTTCCTTGGTGACACGCACGTCGGCGACGTGCGAGCCGTGAATGACCCGGTCGCGCACGATGATCGGCGGCGAGTTAATTGAGTAGAGAAACGCGTTGAGATAGTCGCGGTCCTCCCGGACCGCCCGTGGTACACCCACCATCGCGTCCACCATCCCGCTGCCGTCCGGCCCGAAATCGGCGCATGGCCTCCCGGACTGCGCCTGGACACAGACGAGGTAGCCGGCACCGGTGCCCCACAAGATCCGCTCGTCCCCCTCGCCGTCGGTCCAGTAGGCGACACCACGCTGGGTCCAGGGGCCGGACATCGACGGGGTGCCCTCCTCGTAGGTCTTCGGGTTGAAGACCCAGAGGGTCTCACCGGTCGTGGCGTCGACGGCGACGCCCTGCGAGAGCGGCGTGTTGAAGTAGAGCACGCCGTCGATCATTAGCGGCGTCGCCTGGAACCTGGACGGGTTCGGGGACTGGCCCTCCCGGTAGAGATTCGGGGTGTCGACGACCAGCGATTCGACGATGGCATCCAGCGGTGCGTACCACTCGCCACCGTCCGGAGTCGCGCGGCTCAGGAACCGGTCTGCCGACGTCCATTCCCAGGCGATCTCGAGCTGGCTGAAATTGCCGGCGTCGATCTGGGCGAGCGGGGAATACTTCTGGCCGGCGGTGTTGCCGGCGTAGCTGCGCCACTCGCCGTTCTCGGTGCCGTACTCCTGCCACGGGCCCGTCGACTGCGCGAGCGCGCCTCCGACACCGACGACCGTTACCATTACCGCCGCCAGCGCGGCCTCGCGGACTTGACCCGTCATCTCACTCGCCACCCGGTGCCAGCTGACCCAGCTCGAACTCGTAGCCGTCCGGATCGGACAGGAACAGAAGTACGGGCCCGCCCGGTTGCCCAACGTCCTTCAGCATCTTGGCCCTGGCGGCCACTGTCCGCTCGGCCAGGGCTCGAGCGTCGGTGCTGTTGATNATGTCGGCAACGTTGAGCGCCATGCTGCCGAGGCTGATCCCGGAGGTTTGGGCCTCGGCCGTAACGGCCGAGACACCGACGACAAGGCCGACGAGCGCCGCGCCGAGGAACGAGGGGGTTCGACGCATGATGTGAACTCTCCTGGCGGTGGTCCGCAAATGAGTGAACACTCACCCTAGTGGCTCGCCGTGGGGGTTGCAAGAGAAATGTCGGCGTTGTGTCCCCCGTCCACCTCCCGTATAGTGACTGCCCGCTGACCCGGAATCCGCCGGCCTGGCCCACAGGAGAGAACGCCACCATGCGCATGCCACTGACCGCCCTTGCCGCCATCGCCCTGCTCACGACGTCAGCCGCGGTTCACGCTCAGACCGTCGACGCCGGTCGCGGCGCGCTGCCGGTCACCGTGCCGTCCGGCTATTCCGGCGATGTGGCGGCCCCACTGATCGTGCTGCTGCACACCTACAGCAACACCGGTGCGGGGCAGGACCAGTACATGGGGCTCAGTGCCCTGGCCGATACCTACGGGTTCATTATGGTGGCGCCAGACGGCACGCCGTCGGCCGCCGATGGCAATCCGCGGTTCTGGAACGCGTCGGCCGCGTGCTGCAACTGGGAGGGCAAGGACCTCGATGATGTCGGCTACATCACCGGGCTCATCGAAGCCGTCAAGGGGAAGTATCGGATTGACGAGAAGCGGGTCTTCATCTTGGGCCACTCGAACGGGGCCTTCATGGCGCACCGCCTCGCCTACGAGCGCTCGGCCGCCATCGCCGCCATCGTGAGCTTGGCTGGCGCCGACGAGATGGGGCAGCGCCCGGCGCCAGCGCATCCGATACACGTTCTCCAGATTCATGGCACCGGCGACACGGCGATCTCCTACGACGGGGGAGAAATTCAGGGCAGCGCCTATCCGAGCGCCAGGCAGTCGGTCGCGAACTGGGCGGCGCGCAACGGCTGCGCCGACGCCGGCGTCGACGCCGGTATGCTCGACCTGGACCGCAGCCTGGAAGGCATGGAGTCCACCGTCACCCGATATGCCAGCGGTTGCAAAGCGGGTGGCTCGGCCGAGCTCTGGACCATCGCCGACGGGC
>PBRZ01000137.1 GCA_002726085.1 Acidobacteriota bacterium | reverse complement strand
GATCCGCCGTTCGTCCAGCCGCCGGTCCCGCGCGGCCCCGGGCGAGCCGGCCTGCAGCAGTCCGAAGACGATGGCCGCCGCCGCCACGCCGATGACGCCGCGCACCCGCCCCGTCACGCCTCGACCTCCCGTTCGTCCGCCCGGAGGTCCGACAGGTAATACCAGAACCCGCCGCCCGCCAGCACGCCGACCGTCAACACCTTCAGCACGAACCGGACGCTTAGCTCACCGCCGAGCAGGCTGAAGATCAGTGTCGTGACGTCGCCAATCAGGACCGCGGCGGCGACGAACAGCGTCAAGTAGGTCAGCCAGCGGCGGACCTTCGAGCTCCGCTTCGCCGGATCGGCCACCAGATCACGGCCGATCATCCGCGACAACACGAGGAACAGCGGCCCGGCGACGATCAGCAGCGACACCGACCATCGGATCACCTCGCGGACCACCTGCTCCGGCCGGGTCACCATTGGATCGGGGAACGCCTGGTTGATCAGCTCGAAGAGCAGCCGTCCGAGGCTGAACGCGCTGAGATACAGCGAGGTGAACAACAGGAGATACACGAAGGCGTCGCGAGCCGAGAGATACGGCTGCGGTCGCGGCACCGGCACGGGAAAGTCGAGTTCGGCGTAGCAGGTCAACGCCCCCCTGATGTCGGCCCGGGCCCAGCCCGCTTCCTGCATGGCGGTTTCCAGGCGGCCACGGGGCACGCTGCGGGCGAGCCCCTCCTTGACGAACTGCCGAAGCTCCTCGGGTGCTGTCATCGCGTCCCTCCCTACGTGTCCAGCCGCCGGATGATCTCCCGCATGGTGTCGACCGTCCGCTCCAGCTCGGCGTGCCGCAGACCGTCGGCGATCGCCGCCGCCCACGTCCGGCCGATGTCGTTCAGCCGCGCTTCGATCCGCTGACCCTCGGCGGTCAGCTGCAGCAGCGGCGACCGGGCGTGCTCCGGATTCGGCTCGAACCGCAGCACGCCGTCGACCACCAGCAGGTCGGCCACCCGCTGCACGCTCTGCCGCGACATCCCCATCCGCCGCGCGATCTGCGGCACCGTGCGGGTCGCCTCCGCCACCGCCCCGATCACCTGCCACCGGGCCTGCGTCTGCCCGAGCGGCGCTGTCAGCGCGGCGCCATGCCGCAGCAGCGCGCCGTTGAGGCGAAAAATCTCGAGCACCAGCGCGCGCAGCGCCTCGCCGCTTCGGGTCGAGGCGGTGCCGTGTGCGAGCGCTATCGAGCTAACTGTCCGTCGCGTCATAATGACATCATACGTTCATATTGACAGTATTATGTCAACTAATCCTTTTCCTGCATGGTCACGAGGCCACGATTGCTGGCGTGCGACGGGGAACCTCCGTCCAGTCGGTTCTTGACGTCCAGCCTGCCGGCGGGCATTCTCGGCACACACGACCCGGCGCCGACGGCGCCGTCTCACGGCCTGACGCGGACGCTTCACGGAGGAACGACCGATGGCTCACATGAATCGACGAGCATGCCTGAAAACGATGGTTGGTGCGGGGGCGCTGTTCGGGATGGATGCCGTGTTCACCGCCGAACGGACGGACGCCGCCCAGATCGGTCCAAACGACGAGATCAAGGTCACCAAGATCGAGTCCTTCGTGCTCACCAACTCCTGGGTCTTCGTCAAGATTTCTACCGATGCCGGCATCACCGGCTGGGGCGAGATGCTCAAGGACGACGCCAAGGCCTGCGCGGCCGGCGCCCTGGAGGTCGGGGACTATCTGATCGGCCAGGACCCCATGCGCGTCGTGCATCACTGGCAGGCGATTCATCGCGGCGCCTTCTACAGGGGCGGCCCCATCAAGACCGCCATCCAGAGCGGCATCGACCAGGCGCTCTGGGACATCAAGGGCAAGGCCTTCGGCGTCCCTGTGTACAAGCTGCTCGGAGGTCCGGTTCGGGACCGGGCGCGCGTCTACGGCACCATCAACCCGGAGACCGGGGTCAACGCCATGAAGGTGGTGCTTCGCGGTAACACCCGTCAGCCGACCAAGTACGTCGAAGGTACGAAGTTTATCGGCGAGGTGGCCGAGCGCTTCGGCGCCCTGCGTGAGGAGCACGGAGACGACGCGGACATCGGTGCGGAGTTCCACGGTGCCGTACAGCCGGCGACCGCCGCGCTACTCATCAAGGCACTGGAGCCCTACAATCCCTGGTTCTACGAAGAGGTCGTCCAGGCGCTCAACGTCGACGTGATGGCGGAGCTGGCCAAGACCACGCACATCCCGCTCGCGACTGGTGAACGCATCTTCACCAAGTGGGGTTTCCGCGAGGTGCTCGAGAAGGGCGCCGCGAAGATCCTGCAGCCGGACGTGGCCTATGCCGGTGGCATCACCGAGCTACGGCTGATCGCTGGCATGGCCGAGGCCTACTATGCGCCGATCGCGCCGCATAACCCCAATGGTCCCTGCTCGCTCGCGGCCAGCTTGCAGCTGGCCGGGTGTGTGCCGAATTTCCTGGTGCAGGAGCGGGGCGACCGCGAGCACGACCTCCTGGCCAAGCCGCTGCCGCCGGTGCGGGACGGCTATCGGCCGCTACCGACCGACCCCGGTCTTGGCATCACGATTGACGAGGACGCGTTGATGGCCCAGGTCGGCGAACCCAGGCCCTATCTGCCTCGGTTCGACGAGGATGACGGCTCGGTCATCGACTGGTAGGCGTCCCTTGTCCTGGGCGAAGTAACTCGCCTGCCGTGACGATAGGGACGCTGAACGAAGCGCCGGCGCGCCGAACGCGGCCAGTGGCTCCAGCGTGTGACGCATGTGGGGAAATTGTGGAGACCTCGAGGGGGACCTGCGCCTCGACCGGAGGGTCGTATCCCAGGGCTGTCCTATGGTTCGACGATGTCCGCCTTCAGGCTCAACACGAACGCCACGACGTCGTCGCATTCCTGCTTGGGCACGTTCAGGACTGCCATCGTGTCACCGGCATGCCCAAGAAACACTGACCAATCACTTTCGCTGATCTTCATGCCCGCATGTGACAGCTTCATGTCTCGACCGGTGTAGTACATCGGTCCGCCGGCGCTTGCCGACAAGTAGTCGATGAGCAGCTGCTTCTCGCGCTTGATGCCGTCATCCCCCCGGCTCTGCCAAAAGCGACCACGTTGCGCATCAGACTGCAAACGCGGCAGCAAATCGTCGGCAAATGCGGTTATTCCATCGAAGCCACCCAGGCGCTCGTACAACGACTTCTCATTCATAATTGATCTCTAGCCTGAGTGCTACCGCCCCGACTCGGTGGGGTCGGCGCCGTCTCTCGGGGCGCCAGTGCCCGAGGAGCCCATGAAGAGCGACGTGCCGTCAACGAACGTGATGTCCCGGCCGCTGGCGCGGCAAACCGGATCGCAGATCTTGTCTTTGCTCTGATAGCCGCGCACCTGGACCTCGGTTCCAACCGTGAGGATCGTTCGTGTGAGTCCCCGCCGCAGGAGGGTGTTGGGCGTGCCAGCCTCCATCATCCACTCCTGCGTGGAGCCGTCTTCTCTCTCTTCCATGACGTAGACCCAGGAGTGGGGGTTGATCCACGCGACCCGGGTCACTTTGCCCTTCACCTGAATCGGCAGGTTGGCGTCGAACTCGGCGGAGAACGCGTGGTGGCCGGACACGACGCCCCCGGTGGCCAGGAGTCCGGCGGCTACGAAGAAACCGATTGTCCTTGGCATGTTGCGATCTCCGTTATCTGTCGTCGTCCCTGTCCGGTTCGTCGTCCTGCACCGCGGCGGCCGCCCCTCGATACCAGGTCGCCAGCCACTGATCGTCGCCGGTGCCCTCCGCCTCCTGGAGGCGTGCGCCGCGCAACATCAGCATCATGGCGAGATTCCCCTCATGACAGGCGTACTCGAATATCGAGTCGTCGGTCTTCCGCATCTCGAGGGCGGTCGACCACCGGTCGGCGTAGGTCGCCGGATCGTCGACGGTGTACTCGTAGAGCAGTCCGTCTTCCGACGTGCGCGTGAACCGCTCGGTGAGCACCAGGTCCTCGGTGGTGCCGCGGAACGCCGTGTGCTCGTTGAAGTTCTTCGTCGTCACCACGAGGGTGTCTCCGTCCCAGTGGCCGATGGAGTCACCCTTCCACAACCGCATGTCTTCGCCCAGATGTGAACCGTCGCCGAGCGGAATGATGCGATGGTCGTTGACCATCTCGGTCATGATCGCCACGTGGTCCTCGGTCTGGAAGACCTCCATGATGTTGTTGTAGGCACCCGGCGCCATCGGCGGACCGGAATTGAAGCCGGTGATGCAGCGCACGGCAGAATTGCGATCGGCTGGTGTGCGAGGCGGCCGGGCCCAGGTAGCGTAGCGCTGCCGGGCACGCTCGCGCGCGTCCTCGGTCATCGCGGGCAGCCGGCCGTCTGGAGGATAGACGACCAGGGAGGTCCGCATGGTGCCGCTCATCTCGGTCCCGGAGTCGATGAAGAACGAGTTGTACCCGACGTCGACGTCACCCTGGTTCTCAGTGTAATCGGTGCGGGCCGCAGCCGCCTCACGCGACTGGCGTACGGCCTGCTCGAACGCCTCCACTTCGTCGGGGGTGAGAAACTCCTGGTCTTTGAAGCTCTCGGGACGCTCGAAGGGCGTGATCGACCTGAAGTCCCAGGTGCCCCGCAGATCCGGAGCGCCCCAGCTTGTCGTCGGCGCCTGACCGGAGGCCGGAATAACGAGCAGGGCCGCGGCACAGGCGCCCCCCAGAATCGCCGCCATGTTCTTGGTGCGTGCAGTCATGGTTGCTGCTCCTCTTCTTGCGGATCGTCTCGGCGATACCACTCCCCGAACATCGCCTCTTCGGCGAACGGAATGCACTTGAACTCCAGAAGTCGCGCGTCCGGCTCCAGCCTGCGATAGAGCGGCATCGACATCGCCCAGGGCTCGGTGAAGACCTCCGGGTCTTCGAGGGTGACTTCGTAGAGGAGGGAATTCGGACCGGTCGGCGTGTAGCGCTCCTCGACCACCAGCGCCTCGCTGTGGAAGTTCCCCGAGCTGTCGAACCAGGTGTCCGCCACCTGGCTGGTGACATCGACGACAAGCGTGTCGCCCTCCCATCGGCCGAGCGAATATCCCATCCACGACGGCAGATCGGCTTCGGTTCCCGGTCGATCCATGCGCACGACGCGCGTCGACGAGGTGAACTCGTAGGCAAACATCAGTGCGTCCGGATTCTGGACGATCTGGAACGGCAACGGCATGTAGGTGGCGCGGGGGATGCCCGGCATATAGCACTTGACCGCGGGGTCGAGCTCGACCCAGTGCTCGCGATTACTGTTGCGCGTCTCCAGCGCCTCCGGCGTGTACGGGATATTACCGCCCTCTACGACCCCCATCCCGGCCGGAATCGCTCCGAGTGCGCCGAGCTCGACGACCGGCCCTATCCGCGCGGTGTGACCCTCGATGTCCCAGTGGGCGGAGCCGATCGCCTGCCAGATGCCATTCAGATCAGGATCGCCATCCGGTGTGAGAGGCACCTGAAATGCCGAACCATCAGGCTGAGCGCAGGCGGCTGCGGTCAGCAGGGACATGATAGTCGCGGCGAGCGCACGGACCGGTCGCCTCAACGTCTTAATCGTTTTGGTCACTGGAACAGAATATACATCGATCCGCGAGATTGGGGCAGACACGATCGAGCACATGCTCACCACGTCGCCGCCACGCCGTGCTCTCCGACGTGAAGACCCGAGCGATGGCCAGGTCGCACCAGTGACATAATCAGCCACGGCTTCCGTCTCGATTGGAGAGATCATGCGTGTATCCGAGTCGGCGATGTCCCGAGTTTGCCTTGCCACATTCGCCTGCCTCGCGCTTGCCATCGCGACTGGGCTCCCCGGCCAGGCGCAGGTCGAGACGGTCACACCGGTGACCGACGCGGAGCTGCAGAATCCCGATTCCGCCGACTGGCTGATGTGGCGCCGCACGCTCGACAGTTGGGGGTACAGCCCGCTGGACCAGATCACGCGAGAAAACGTGGGCGAGATCCGCATGGTCTGGACCCGCGCCCTCACCGCGGGTCGCCAGCAGGGCACGCCGCTGGTCCACGACGGCGTCTTGTACATGCCCAACCCTCGCGATGTCGTCCAGGCCTTGGATGCCGCCACCGGTGACTTCATCTGGGAGCATCGTCGCGACCGTCCCGACGATCTGGCGGACTATCTCATCCCGAGCCTGATCGACGCGAACCGGAACCTCGCCATCTACGGCAGCACCATCATCGACACCAGCATCGACGGCCACGTGTTCGCGCTCGACGCGGCCAGTGGCGACCTGGCCTGGGATACCGAAATCCTCGACTACCACGTTAATCCAGCCAACCAGACGTCAGGCCCGATCATCGCCAACGGCAAGGTGATCTCCGGGCGGAGCTGCACACCGCGTGGCGGGCCGAACGCCTGCGTGGTCACGGCGCACGACGCGGCAACCGGAGCAGAGCTGTGGCGCCGGCGCCTGATTCCAGCCCCCGGCGAGCCCGGCGACGAGACGTGGGGAGGGGTTCCGTTTGAAGACCGAAAGCACGTGGGCGCCTGGATGGTGCCGAGCTACGACCCGGAGCTGAACCTGGTGTTCATCGGGACGTCGGTCACCTCGCCGGCGCCGAAGTTCATGCTGGGCGGAGTCGACAACAAGCACCTCTACCACAACTCGACGCTCGCCCTCGACGCCGACACCGGCGACATCGTCTGGTACTACCAGCATCTCAACGACCACTGGGATCTCGACCACCCGTTCGAGCGTCTGCTGGTCGACACGGTCGTGCGGCCGGATCCAACCGCGGTCAGCTGGATCAACCCGCGACTGCAGGCGGGCGAGACACGCCGAGTGATGACGGGCATTCCGGGCAAGACCGGCATTGTGTACACCCTGGACCGTGCCACGGGCGAGTTCCTCTGGGCGACTCCGACCGTGACCCAGAACGTGATCAGCGACATCGATGGCGCCACCGGAGCAGTGACCGAGAATTCAGAAGTCGTCTTCACCGGATCCGGCCAGCAGGTCCTGACCTGCCCGCACGCCAGTGGCGGCAAGGACTGGGAGGCCGGCGCCTACAGTCCCTTGACGAACACGATGTACTTTCCGCTGCGCAACACCTGCTCACGAATGCGCGCCACCACCCCGGACACCGTCAGTGCCGACGCGCTCTACGCCATCGACTGGGTGCGCGAGATCGCTCCCGGAACCGACCAGGTCGGCACCGTGCAAGCGATCTCGGCTGAAACGGGTGAGACGGCCTGGGTCTACGAGCAGCGGGCGGCCACCATGTCGCTCGTCGCGACCGGGGGCGGGCTCATCTTCGGCGGCGACACCAACGGGCGGTTCCGGGCCTTCGACCAGGAGACGGGCGAGGTGCTGTGGGAGATCAATCTCGGGTCGTCGGTCACCGGCTTCCCAATCACTTACGCCGTCGATGGACGGCAGTATGTGGCGGTCAGCACCGGCACCACGATCACCACCGCGGCGTTCGGTATGCTGACACCGGAGCTGCGCCCCAGCACGGGCAACAACATCTTCGTCTTCGCCCTGGATTAGGCTTCCTGTCGAGGCGCCCGTCTGGCAAGGCGCGACGAGGGAGCAGCCAGGCGGGCTGCGACCGAGAAAGCAACGCCCGCGGCGCGCGACAATGCGCGCGCCGCGGGCACGGCGTGGGGCTTTGGGCCCCCACAAACGCCCGCGTGGGGTTCGGGGCGAAGCCCCGTCTGACCATGACGAACGCCTCGCCAGGAAACCGCTCGTCGTCGTTCTTCAGCCTGCTGGGTTACCAGGCGAATCATCACGGCACACTCCGACCACCGACGTTTGAGGTCGGCGCTCAGGCTGCCACGCCGTCAGGGTTCGTACATCGGTGGCAGCTCATGCACGCCGCCGGTCGTCGGTAGGAAGGGGTTGCTCGCTCGCACGGAACCGTAGTGCCGGCCGTGCGCGAAGTCCTCTGACAGGATCTCGGGAAGGCCATTTACCTCGGCATAAGCCCACAGATGCGCGTCGAACCAGGGGAGTCGATAGGCGGCCGCACCGCGCAGCGCGGCGGATAGTACCGCCGCGTCGGGGTAGAGCACGGGGAACTGGCGCATGATCTCTTCCGCCTCGCGGAAGGCTCGCGTCGGGTTCAGCAGGGGGCCGCCATCGAGGTCCCGCCGCGGCCGGGTGACGACGGCGACGAACTCGAGGATGGCCTGATGGGGAATCGCGACCGCGTCATCGACGAGTCGGCCCCGGAGCAGATCTCGAGCAATGCGCTGCTTCTCCGGGAATCGAGGGTCGAAGCGATAGACCAGGACGTTTGTATCAATCAGGCTCGCCACGGGAGTAGAGCTCCTCGCGCGTCCAGTCGCGCTCGCCCGGTGACTCGACGCGCAGTTGCATGCTCTTCTCGCGCTTTTCCTGCCTGGCCGTGGCCCGATCGAACAGACGAAGCCGCTCGTCGCGGCTGAGTCGCGCCCCGCGGCGCCGCCGCGGCGGCAGCACGCGAATGAATTCGCCTGCGGCCTGGAACTCGATCTCATCTCCAGACTCGATGCCGTACTCTCCGGCGATGAGCTTGGGAATCGTGACTTGCAGCTTGCTCGTGACCTTGGCCATATCCTTACTTTAGCAAGGACAGTATCCTTGTCAAGATTCACAGCCCGTACCCGCGCTGGCAAGCGGAGTCGGCAGAGCGCCACACAACCAACCGGCGGTGGCGGTTCAAAGTTTCAGGACATCGACGACAAGCGCCCCCGCTGCGAGCAGCCACGGCCAAAGCTTGGCAATCGCGTAGTAGGCCATCCCCCCCAACAGCACCGCCCAGACACAGTACGCGCCGAATCCAACGAGTCCCCGCACCGCCAACGGTAGCGGCTCATACTCCTGGTCGAATAACACCTCTTTGCCATAGGTTCGACTCAGAACGTATCGGAGCATCCACTTATCCTTCCAGTACCTCACGTGGGCCGCGCCCGGGATCAATCCGGATCGAATGTGAAGGTTGGAGGGAGGGCTCTGCCCGCACAGTCTGTCGCTCTGCAACCGGCCGGACACTGGATCGAGCACGTGGTAGAAGTTCACCCACCGCAAGGGCGCCGTGTCCGGTCTCCCCGGCTGAGTCGGCCAATCTCTGATGGACGTCGGAAAGAGAAACGCTGCCTTCTCGAGAGGACTTCCCATCGTGATGAATCGACGCACGGCGCCGCGGAACTTCACTATGCCTTCTTTTTGTGACGTGATTCGCTGACGCAGGTCCTCAGACAGTGCCGGCGAGAGCTTGGTCTGTTCGATCTCGGCGGCGCGGTGGAGGAGATCGGACAAGACGTTGAAGCTGATGACGGTACCAAGACTGTGGCACACCCACACCACGCGGTCGAACACTACGGTCTTCGGGCCAACCCGAAGCCGCTCCGCCTCTGGCAGCGGAAGAAAATCCCAGTCCAGTCCCAGCATTTGCAGGAATCGACCGCCGACGCGGTAGTCGATTCGTTGAACGATCGTCCTTTCGACGATTCCCATCGGGTCGAGATACAGCCTGACGTCGGCCAAGAAGCCTGTGACCACACTTGGAAACCGCACACTGGCGAACAGGAGAACCAGCGGCACGATGACCTGAAGCGGCAGATAGAGAAACCACCTCAGCTTTTCCGCCAGGAACACACGTGGGTGAAGCAGTCGCAGCTGTTGTCTCACGAACCACCAGTACACCCGCCCTATCGAGTGAGTGCGCTCCGCCCATACCTTGCTAAAGAACCGCCGCTCTCGAGGCACGAACTCGCTCCACTCCTCCGGAAAGGTGGATTCCAGATCGGCGTAGTCCGCCCAAAACCCGTCAGACACGAACGGCGGCGGCATTCGTCCCGGCTAGGTCCGCATTCGAACCACCTGGCGGCCGTGCTTCTCTTGCCAGGCAGCAATCTCTTCTCCGTGCTTGTGCTGCCACTTTCGGATCGCTGCAAGTGCGTCCTCCATTCCGGATCGCAGCAATGCCGAGGTATCCGTCCATGCCTGGTCACCGATTCCATGCACGACAAAAATCGCCGACGTCCTTCCAGGATGGTCGATCGAATGTCCGTCGACGGTGATGGATTCAGGAACGCGGCGTAAGTGCCAGGGATAGTAATCGTGCTCGTACGCTTTGGGACGCTGGTAGAGCGGCTCGTCTCCGGTTGGCATTCTCAGCCTCTTCGATACGGACTCCCGCCCTGGCATGTCGTGCCTGCTAGTTACTCTGGCGCCTTCGTCTTGGCGACGCCGGTGTTACACGTCTGGCATGCCGTACGGCAAGGGCGACTATCGGGCTCTTCGCGTGTCTGGGCCGCCGCATCGGCCGCCGCCATCAAGCCAGGTGCCGAACGTGGCGCGATCGACGACCCCGAGGTGCACAGCCTGCGGATCAGGGCTCGACGCCGACGCGCACAAACCCATTTGTCCAACAGCATTGATCCTGCGGCGTGCTGTCGACCGGATTGAAGTTGTCGGCACGGACGCGGAGGACATACTCGCCTGGCTGGTCGAACGTCACGGTGGTAGTTGCCAGTCCTCCGGCCGCTGCATCCGGCTGAATGCGTTCTTCGCTGAGGGAGGCCGCCGCCGGTCCTGCGTGCGTGAACCATGTGGCACCGCCGCCCACCGGGTCTCGTTCTGAGCCGGGGGCCTGGCGGTCGGCGACCCAGACGGTCAGCGCGAGCGGCGTGCCGACCGACGCGGTCAGAACCACAGGGTTTGTCTGGCTACCCACCGGGTTCGTCCCCGTCGACCAGGTCGCCGTCTCGCGGGCGTCGCCGGCGAGCGTCATCTGGCCCCACAGCTCCGGCCCCTCGGGGTCCAGCTTCAACAGCGGTGGGAGCGACCCCATCCCCATCGGGATGTGGTGCAGGCGATAGGCCTCGACGCCGACCTTCCCGGGAACCGAGTGAGCCGGCTGGTCGCCAGTGCGCAATGTCCAGACGACGCGGCCACCGTCTTGGTCGAAGCCACCCGGCACGGTGACGGTGAAGACGCCCGTCCCCCGGCCAGGAGCAAAGATGGTCGGCTGCGCGCCGTCGTACTCGCCCGGAGCGAGGAAGTTATCGGGCCCGTGCGGAATGTGCAGGGTCTCTTCGCGATTGCGGTTGAAGAAACCGAACGAGAGCGTGTGGCTGCCGTCTGGGTTCTCGTACCATCCCTCGAAGAACGGCGACACGGGGAGCCCTTCGGCAACGACGCCGCGCTCCCACGGAGCCGACGGAAAGGGCGGCCGGTCGCCGCCCGGTCGCTGCTGCGCTGGGAGCGAGGCCCAGCCGAACGCAACCAGCGCGACTGCGACGCCCGNCCGGCGGGCCACCATGGGTGTCATATGCTCAAGGTCCAACCCCGCACTATCCCACCGCTACTGGCCACCGCCCCCGGCGGCGGCGGCCTGCGCCGCGCGCTCGGCTAGCAGTCGCTCGTAGCCGTCCTGGTCGAGGTGGGTGGCGGCAATCCAGGCGTGCGACATCTCGTCGGTCGTCCGGCTGCCACGGTAGACCCACTGCTCGGGGTCGGGGTTGATGGGATTGTCGCCGGTGTTGTCGTACCAGAAGGTCAGCATGATGACGCCGCCGGCGGGCACGAGCGGCGCCACATCCTCCTCATAGAGGTGACTGTGCTGCCACCAGGTGGTCCAGTTCGAGATCATGCTCATCACTTCGCGCCGACCGGTCTCGGGGTAGTAGACCTCGAGAGCGGCGGCCCGCATCCGCAAATGCCCATGGGGCTGAAAGCTATCGATGCGCACCGGGTGGTCGAACGAGTGGAANCCCTGGATCATGGCGGTCCCGTGCGGCTCGATCGCCAGGTCGCCCTCCAGCCGGTAGTTGGCCAGGTCCTGCACGAACTCTGGCTCGTAGTCCTCGGGATGGAACCAGAAGCCGAGCGCGGTCACCTCGTCTTCCACCACCTCACCCATCGGGTAGTAATGGACCGACCAGCGCACGAACGAGTCGGCCGGCAGCAGCCGTCCCGCGCCATCGGGGATGATCTCGCCCAGCTTGCCGGCGGCGTACTCGGTGAAGCGGCCGCCCTGGCTGACCAACTCGCCGTCCTCGCCCTGCAGATACAGGGTCGTGTTCGCGTGGTGGACGACCTGACGCCCGGCGACCGAGGGCTTCACCTCGATCGCCTTGATGTAGCGGTCCTTCTGGAGCGGGATCTCGACCAGCGGCTCCCACCAGAGGTCGGAACCGACGGCCGGCACCGTGAATGGCCTGGCCGGCACCACGAGGTCGGGCTGTCCGAACTGCTCGGCCAGCTTCCATTCACTCGGATCGGGCCACTCGACCGGCGGCGGCAGGTCGCCGGGGTCGCCTTCGGGTGAGCCGGCGTCGGCCCAGGCCACGATGGTTTCGATGTCGGCGTCCGACAGCCGGGAGTCGTACTTCAGCGCCTGAATACCGATGTCGGTGTCGTACTGATACGGCGGCATCTCGCGACCGGCCACCTTGGTTCTGATGCGATCGCTCCATCGCCTGGCGTCGGCGTAACTCAGCAGCGACATCGGCCCGATGAAGCCCGGCCGGTGGCAGACCTGGCAGCTCTGTTGAAGGATGGGGGCGACGTCCTTCGAGAAGGTCACCGCGGCACCGTCGTTGACCTCGGTCACCGGGGCCTGGGCGACCGCGGGCGCCGGGAGCAGGGCGAGAACCAACGCCAGGTCGAGCACGAGCAACATCGCGCCCTGCCGGACGAGCCGCCACGAACGTGGACGCGTGTCAGCCATGAGACTACCTCCGCATCGGGAATGTGTGGCACATCATCGCCCGTCTGGACGTCTGGTGCAACGGCACCGGACCGAACGGGGTGCCCCAGGAGCNGGACAGGCGTATGATCAGTGGCATTGGCCGATGACAGGCAACTGGAACGCAATCGAAATGCTGGACGGGAGGGATCGGATGACTCGCCTCTATTTCCGGACGATATCGGGCGTATTCGCACTCGTGATGCTGGCGCCAACCGGTGCCGTCGGACAAGACGCGCCGCGCACGCCGTGGGGCGACCCGGATTTGCAGGGCACCTACACCAACAAGACCATCACGCCGCTCGAGCGTCCCGAGGCGCTAGGCGACAAGGAATTCCTGACCGCCGAGGAAGTGGCGTCTCAGGAACAGGCACGCCTGGACCGCAACGAAGAGCTGCTGTACGCACCGCCGCAGCGAACGGTGGCTGGCGGCAACGTCGGAGGCTACAACAACTTTTGGCTGGATGGCGGCACGCGGCCGACCGGACGCACCTCGCTGATCTTCGATCCGCCGGACGGCCGGATGCCGGCGCGGACGCCGGAGGGGGCGCAGCGCAAGACGGCGCACGACGCCGCGTTTCCGGTCGCGGGCCCGTTCGACACCTGGGAAGACCTCGAGCTGAACGATCGCTGTCTGGTGTGGTCGGCGGGACCACCGATGCTGCCGAGCGCATACAACAACAACTTCATGATCTTACAGACGCCAGGCTATGTCGTGATCAACGTCGAGATGATTCATGACACCCGCTTCATTCCGATCGACGGGCGCGACCACCTGCCGACGACCATCCGCCAGTGGCACGGCGACGCGCGCGGGCATTGGGAAGGCGACACACTGGTCGTCGAAACGAGCAACCTGCGGCGCACGGAGGCGAACGCGGCCGCCGTCGGCGGCGACCCGGTGCTGCTGCGCGCGGCCAACGGCGGGAC
The DNA here is from genome assembly GCA_002726085.1 of Acidobacteriota bacterium. Lineage (GTDB taxonomy): Bacteria > Acidobacteriota > Vicinamibacteria > Vicinamibacterales > UBA8438 > NP936. Next base: position 3,233 of record PBRZ01000137.1, on the reverse strand, counting down.
TGACGACACCATCACGGTGACTGAGCGGTTCACGCGGGCCGACGACGAGACGGTGCACTACGAGTTCACCATCGAAGACCCGACGCAGTGGACACGACAGTTCTCGGGCGAGTTCCCGTTCGTGGCGCTACCGCCAGAAGAGTTGATGTACGAATACGCCTGTCACGAGGGCAACTACAGCATGATCAACATTCTCGGCGGCGAGCGCGCGCTGGAGAAGGCGACCGCGACGGACGGTCAGCCCTAGCAGCATGGTGAAGATGTCTAAACCTGGGAAGGTACAGGTCCTGTCTCGAAAGGTGCGAATGATGACGGTGAGCATGTGTCGCAGGCTCTCGTACGTCGCGGTTCTGACTCTGGCGATTGTAGCCGGCACCGCCACGACCCAGTCGCGGCCGAATGTCGCTGCACACGGCATGGTCGCGTCGCCGGAGCCGTTGGCGACCGACGTCGGGGTTGCGATTCTGAAAGCAGGCGGCAACGCGTTCGATGCGGCGGCCGCCGTGCAGTTCGCCCTGGCGGTCACCTATCCCGCGGCCGGCAACATCGGCGGCGGCGGCTTTATGGTGGGCTTGACCGCAGTTGGCGAGACCTTTGCGCTGGACTTTCGCGAGGAGGCGCCGGCAGCGTCCACCGAGGACATGTTCGTCGATGGTGACGGCGAGATGGTGGCTGGGCTGAGCACGCGTACCCACAAGGGCGTCGGTGTACCCGGCAGTGTCGACGGGATGCTCGAACTGGTCGATCAATACGGCACGCTGACGCGCGCCGACGTGCTGGCGCCGGCCATCAGGCTGGCCCGTGACGGGTTTCCGGTCTCCTATGCTCTGGCGGGGAGCCTGCAGCGCAACGAACGACTCCGACAGTTCGCCTCCTCGGTCGAGGCGTTCGGACTCGAGGGCGACGGTCCCGACATGGGCGATCTCTTGCAGCAGCCCGACCTCGCCGCCACGCTCGAAGCGGTCGCCCGTGACGGGCGCGACGGTTTCTACACAGGCCGTGTGGCCGATCTGATCGTGGCCGACATGCAGGCGAACGGGGGGCTCATTACCCACGAGGACCTTCGTCGCTACGGAGCAGAGTGGCGCGAGCCGCTCATCTTCGAGCATGCCGAGTACCAACTCGTCACGCACCCGGTGCCCAGCTCCGGCGGCATGACGATCGCCCAGACGCTGGCGGTGCTCAACATGCCGGTGCTCGAGCGGGTCGGCTACCACTCGGCGCAGGCAATCTCGATGGTGACCGAGGCGCAGCGGTTGGCGTTCGCCGACCGGAACTATTGGCTGGGCGATCCCGCATTTTTCGACGTCCCGGTCACGCGGTTGCTGTCACGCGACTATATGGAGCAGCGCCGACGGCTGCTGCCCCAGAACGGCATGGCGGGTACAAGCACCGGAGTGTCGCACGGGCCGCTCGAGTCCGACGAGACGACGCATTTCACAGTGGCCGACCGGTGGGGCAACGTTGCCGCCATCACCACGACGCTCAACAGCGGCTACGGGCTTGGCGCCGTCGCCACGGGCGCCGGGTTCCTCTGGAACAACGAGATGGACAACTTCTCGGCGCGGCCGGGCATTCCCAACCAGTACGGCTTGCTGGGCGCCGAAGCAAACTCGGTACAGCCGGGCAAGCGTCCGCTCTCCTCGATGACCCCGACCATCGTGCGACGGTTCGGCGACTTCTACATGACGATGGGCAGCCCGGGCGGCCCGACGATCATCAATACCGTGCTGCAGATCTATCTCAACGTCACCGTGTGGGGCATGGACATTCAGCAGGCGATCGACGCGCCGCGTATTCACCACCAGTGGCTGCCCGATCGAATCGATTACGAACCGTTTGCGATCTCGGCCGAGACAAGAGCGGAGCTCGAGCGGATGGGGTACGAGCTGAACGAGCGGCGCAGCATCGGCATGGCGGCCGGCATCAAGAAGACGCCGGAAGGCTTCCTGGCGGGCTACGCCGATCGGCGAGGAGCCGGCACCGCCCGGGGCTACTAGGGTTTCCCGGCGACGCGCCCGCCTGGACGGCGTTGCTTCATACCAGAGGCGCGCACATGCGCGCCCCGCGGGCGCGATGCGGGGCTTCGGGGTCCCCGCAAGCACCCGCGTGGGGTTCGGGGCGTAGCCCCGTCTGAAGAAAGCCCGCCTGGCTGCTCCCTCGTCGCGCCTTGCCAGACGAACGCCTCACCAGGACAACCTCTAAGTGTCGTTCTTCAGCTAGGGCAAAGCCAGGGCGATGATCTCCGCCGGGGTCTCCAATGTCGCCGCGGCGACGGCGATGTACTGCTTGCCATCGAGCATGTATGACATCGGGCTGCCCGTCGGGTTGGCCGGAAGGACGATCTCGGCCAGCTCGTCGCCGGTCCGTTTGTCGTAGGCACGGAAGGCAGGCCCACCGGCGCCGAAGAGAGATGCCACCCCACCTCGAACGCCGCCACCTTCGCCCATGAAGAGCAAGGTCCTGGTCACCAGCGCACCGGGGCGACCGTTCTGGCCCATGCTCGAGAAGTCCAGACCCAGGCCTTGCAGATCCGGGTGCTCGCGCACGTCGCGAGGCGCGCCACCGAGCGGCCTCTGCCACAGGTGATCGCCGGTGTTCAGGTCTATCGCGGTGATCTGTCCCCATGGGGGTTTGACCAGCGGCAACCCCCGGGGACCCGGCGGGTAGATGTTCCCCACGCGCATGTAGTCGAAGTTGCCTGCGCCCGGGTCACCCGGCGCCAGCGAGGCGACAATCGGCAGCGTTAAGGAGGGCACGAAGAGTACGCCCGTCTCGACGTCGACCCCGGCCCCCGGCCAGCTGGACCCACCCCCCCAACCGGGAAGCACCAGGGTGCCCTTCGTCCCATCCGGATCGTTGATCAGCGACGGGGGTGTATACAGCGGCCCCATCCGGTAGTTCGACACGATCTCCATCGCCTCGGCCTTTATCTCCGGCGTGAAGTCGATCAGGTCGTCGACAGTGAAGCCCTGTCGCTCGAACGGCGCCGGTCGCGACGGGATGGGCTGAGTCAGCGAGGTCTGCTCACCAGGAACGTCCGACTGCGGCACCCGCATCTCGAAAATCGGCCAGAGCGGCGTACCGTTCTCCCGGTCGAAGACATACGTATAGCCCTGTTTGGTCACCATCGCCACCGCCTTGATCCGACGTCCATCATGGGTTACGTCGATCAGGGTGGGCGGAGAGGGATTGTCGTAATCCCAGATGCCGTGATGGATGAGCTGATAGTG
>PBRZ01000136.1 GCA_002726085.1 Acidobacteriota bacterium | reverse complement strand
TCGACCTCTCGCCCACCGCCGTGCACAACGACGAGCGGGGCCCGTGACGCGAGACGGCGAATCGCCGTGGCGATGTCACGGCGCCCGTCCGCGTCCTCCAGGAGCTCGCCGCCGAGCTTCAGCACGACCCCGCGCGCAGCCCCCGTCATGTCAGCCCGGTCGTCTCGTCCAGCCCGAATGCGACGTTCAGGTTCTGCAGTGCCTGACCGGCCGCCCCCTTGACGAGGTTGTCCAGACAGGCGATGAGTACCAGCCGTCGCGAACCGGCGTCGAGCTTCCACCCGATGTCGCAGAAGTTAGTGTGCGTGACATGCTTGATTTCAGGCAGGGCGCCGCCGGTGAGCCGGACGAACGGCGCAGCCGCGTAGGCCAGCTCGAGCGCAGCCGCGACCATCGTCTCGTTGACGTCCGGGCGTACGCGCACGTAGATCGTTTCGAGGATGCCCCGGTCCAGTGGGACGAGATGTGGCGTAAACGTCACCGTTCGCTCGAGCTCCTGCTCGATCTCGGCGCCATGCCGGTGTGCGAAGAGGCCGTAGGCGGCGACACTGCCATGACACTCCGAGAAGTGTGTGCGCTCGGACGGCGTCTTGCCGGCGCCAGAGATACCCGACTTGGCGTCGACGATGACGTCACCCTCGAGCAGACCGGCGTCGGTCAGTGGCCGGAGCGCCAGCACCGCTGCCGTCGGGTAGCACCCTGGGCAGGCGACCAGCCGCGCGTCGGGAAGCGCCGCTCGATAGTGCTCGGTCAAGCCATACACGGCCGGAGTCGCGAGATCCGGGGTGGCCGGGTACCAGCGCTGGCGTTGTCCCGGGTCCCTCAGCCGAAACGTGCCGGAGAGATCGAACACCCGCAGCCCGCGCGCCACCAGCGCGGGACCCACTTCAGCGGCGACCAGGTCCGGCAAGGTCATGAACACCGCTTCGGTGTCGGCAGCCAGGCGATCGACGGAGAGCAGCGTGATCTCACCGTCCCAGATGCGCGTCAGAGAGGGTAACGTGCGGACGCCGTCGGCGTTGCCAGAGGCCATTGCGGTCGTGACCTGGACCGCCGGATGCCGTGCCGCCAACCTGAGCAGCTCCTGCCCCGCGTATCCGGTTGCGCCCGCAATTCCAACGGAGATGGTCTTGGACATGTATATTTATGCTTCCTAAAGGTTATTTATACGTCCAGCCGAACTTACAGTCAATCAAAATCATCGTCGTGAAGGAGGCTAGGGCAGGGCTTGACATCTGCACGGGTCGTGTATACTAATGCAAGTCATTGTATAAGTATGAAAACCTATCGACAGTCGGCCATTCTTGAACTCGTGTCGCAACACGCCGTGAGCAGCCAGGATGCGCTGAGACGGCGGTTGGCCAGGCAGGGGATCACCGCGACCCAGGCGACGATCTCACGAGACATCAAGGAGCTGGGTCTCGTCAAGCGAGCGGCGGACGGCGCATATCAGACCGCCCAAGCCGAGACGCCATCGGCGGCCGTCACGGGCGATCGGGTGCGGCGGGCGGTGGTTGAGCATCTGCGCCGGGCAGATCGGGTCCAGCAGCTGTTGGTGCTGAAGACCGAGCCGGGGCAGGCGCAGCCGCTGGCCTTTGCGCTCGACCAGGCGGCGTGGCCGGAGGTCGTAGGCACCTTGGCGGGTGACGATACCGTCCTGGTGGTGGCGCGCACCGAGCGTACCGCCGCTACGCTCGGACGTCGGTTCGAGCGGTGGGCGAAGGAGTAGCGAAGGGAGCAAGAGGGATATGGAACGCATCGTACTGGCCTACTCGGGCGGTCTCGACACCTCGGTGGCGATTCCATGGCTAGCCGAGAAGTATCAGGCGGAGATCGTCGCGGTCACGTTGGACCTGGGTCAAGGCCGGGAGCTCGACGACGTGCGTGAACGAGCGATGGCGGTTGGTGCGGTCCGGTGCCACGTACTCGACGTGCGCGCCGAGTTCGCGGAGCACTATGTGCTCCCGTCGCTGCAGGCGGGTGCGCTTTACGAGGGCCAGTATCCGCTCGCAACGGCGCTGGGTCGACCGCTCATTGCGCAGCAGTTGGTGAAAATCGCGGAGATGGAGTCGGCCGGCGCTATCGCGCACGGATGTACGGGCAAGGGGAACGACCAGGTCCGGATCGACGTGTCGGCGCGCGCGCTGAACCGCGCGATCCGCGTGGTGGGACCAGCCCGAGAATGGGGCATGTCGCGTCCAGCCGAAATTGCCTATGCACGGGAGCGCGGCATTCCGGTGCCCGCGACGGTTGACAGTCCCTACAGCACCGACTCGAACCTCTGGGGGAAGTCGATCGAGTGCGGTGTGCTCGAGGATCCATGGACGGAGCCACCCGAAGATGTCTACACATTGACCAAATCGCAGGCGGAGGCGCCCAACGCGCCGGCCTATGTCGAGCTGGACTTCGAGCAGGGAGTTCCGACCGCGGTCAACGGCGTCACGATGCCGCTGGTCGAGTTGATCGCCAGTCTCGAGACGATCGCTGGCGCCCATGGCGTGGGGCGGATAGACATGGTGGAGAACCGACTCGTCGGCATCAAGTCGCGCGAAATCTACGAGGCCCCCGCAGCCGTCGTGCTCCACACCGCCCATCGCGAGCTCGAGACGCTCGTCATTCCAAAAGACCTCGAACGGCTCAAACGCGGGTTGTCTTCCGTGTATGCGGACCTGGTGTACAACGGGCTGTGGTTCACTCCGACGCGGCGCGCCGTCGATGCGCTTGTCGCCGACGTGCAACAGCGGGTCACTGGATGTGTGCGGCTCAAGCTGTTCAAGGGCGATTGTCGCGTCGTGGGGCGCAAGTCCCCGCACGCGCTCTATGAGGAGGCCCTCGCCACCTACGACGAAGGGGACCAGTTCGACCATGGCGCCGCCGAAGGTTTCATCAAGATCTGGGGTCTGCCAGTCGAGCTGGCCGCCGCGAAGGAGATCGGTGCGACCGAGGCGACGGCGACCCGATCTTCTGACTCCTGACTCCTGACTTCTCGAGGTGCTTCCTTTGACCCATCTGTGGTCCGGCCGCTTCGATATGGCACCAGACGACGAGGTCTTCGAGTTCCAGGCCTCGTTCGGGTTTGACCGGCGCCTGTTCGAGGACGACGTGACCGGTAGTCTGGCGTGGGCCGAGGCGCTGGCCGCGGCTGGGGTGTTGGCCAGTGACGAGGTGGCCGCGATCTGCGCCGCTCTGACTGATATCCGGGACCGCGCTCGCGCCGACAGCGGTTTTGTCGAGGGGCCGGACGAGGACATCCACGCCTTCGTCGAGCGTCAGCTGATCGAGCGCGTCGGCGATGCGGGCAAGCGACTGCACACCGGGCGCTCACGCAACGAACAGGTCTCACTCGATTTGCGTCTCTATTTGCGACGGCGCATCGCGGTCCTGCAGCGCGAGCTCGTGGCGCTGGTCGACGCGCTGACGGGTCGCGCCGAGGCCGCCGGGTCGGCATTGATGCCGTCCTACACACATCTCAGGCGGGCGCAGCCGATTCTCGTGGCGCACTACTTTCTTGCGCACGCCGCCGCGGTGCGACGGGATTACCGCCGTCTGGACATTGCCAGCGAAGAGGCCGACGCGATGCCGCTGGGGTCCGGCGCGGTCGCCGGCGCGAGCTATGCCATCGACACGGTGGCGCTCGCCGCACGTCTGGGGTTTTCCCGGGTTGTGGTGAACAGCCTCGACGCGACAGCGGATCGCGACTTCGTCTCGGCGTTTCTCCATGCCTGCGCAGGAACGATGGTGCATCTGAGTCGGCTGGCCGAAGATCTCGTGATCTTCACCAGCGAGGAGTTCGGCTTCTTTGGTCTGGCGGATGCGGTCACCACCGGCAGCAGCTTGATGCCCCAAAAGAAGAATCCAGACCCGCTCGAGCTGGTGCGCGGCAAGACCGGTCGCGTGATCGGCCGTCTGACCGGGTGGTTGACGACGATGAAGGGTTTGCCGAGCGGCTACAACAAGGATCTGCAGGAGGACAAGGAGGCGGTGTTCGACGCCGAGGCGACGGTGCGGCGATCGACCCGAGCGACGACGGCTGTCGTGCGGTCTCTCACACTTGATCCGGCCCGCGGCGAGACTGCCGCTTCCGGGCTGGCGCTCGCTACCGACGTTGCGGATCTCCTGGTGGCCGCAGGTGTTCCTTTTCGGGAGGCGCACGAGGTCGTGGGGCGCATGGTCCGGGACCTGCTGGCCAAGAATCGTGACTTTGCGTCGTTGTCGCCGGAGGACTGGCAGCAGTATCACACACGATTGGACGCCGAAGCCGCCGGACGGATTACTGCGCGTGGATCGGTGGCGGCGCGGCGGACCCCGCAGTCGACGGCGCCCGACGCGGTGGCGGCGGCACTCCTCGAGATTCGCGGGTGGGTGCACGAGCGGACAGCCGCCGGCAACATCGATTCAACATCTTCTTCACAACAAACCGTTTACGGACAGGGCGAAGCGTAGTAGACTAGTTCTCGCGACTCGCAGCCGCCAGGCGGACCCCTCACGGAGGGTGTGTCGTCGCCTGGCCGTACGTATCACCGTCCTGCTGCGCAACGCGAGCCTTCTTCCTGAAGCGACGAAACAGGTGCTTTTCGCTTTCGTAACTCGGGTTTGTGTGTGAAATGCGCGACGGCTCTCAGTGCCGCGAGCGCTGCTGTGCCTGGCCCGGCCGGGACACCACTCCACTCGCATAATGTGCACCCTACCACCGCCGAACGGTCCCGCCGTGTCGAATCAACCCATTGCTTGAGAGGGATTCATGGAGCAGCGCCAGCTTCGTCTGGGTGACGTCCTCGACGACTATTGCCCACGCGACCGTCGCGTCACCAACCATGCCGTGGTCGCACTCGTCGGCAACGATATCAAGCTGACCCGGTGCACGACTTGCGACACCGAGCATCCATACAAGGCCGCCCGGGTACCGTCACGGCGGCAGACCAAACTGGTCGCCGCATTGTCGGGCGCCGCCGGTGATGGCGCCGGGCCGGCGCTACAGGGCCCCCTCAACGCCAAGCCCGAGGCCTCCGAGGCGACGGCCCCGCTTGACCCGTCTGCCGCTCCGGCAGAGGAGTCCGCCCCTTTGTTGCCGGAGGATTCGGTTCGACGACCGCTGATTCGCGCAACGCTCGAACGATCCGAGGGCACACCGCCACCTGTTCGACAGGCGCCAGTGTTCACGGTCCGGGAATCGGGTCGCGAGGGCGGGTCCGAACGCGGCGTCAGGAAACGGCGGTCCGGCGGGAGACCCCAGGGGCAGCCCAACGGCAATCGCGCTGATCCTCAGGACGGACAGTTCAGCTGGTCCGGCCAGGGCAAGAAGGGAGCGCGTCCCCCCCGCCAGCGTTCGGCCAACCGGTCGCCCAATCAGAACCGTTCGGACCGACCCGGGAAGGGGCAGTCGCGTAGCCGCGGCAAGAGCCGATCCCGGTAGTGCCACGGCAGCGCCCTCCAGCAGACGCGGCTCGACCGAGCGGCGACGCAGGCCCGAACACCTCGATGACCGAGCTGTCCCGCCCCCACGGCGTGATCGCGGGCGTGGCCAAGCCGGCGCTCCAGGCGGTCGCGCCGCGACCGGCGGGGTGTCGATGGTCAACGGCGGTTTTCATTTCACGGAGATGAGAGGTCACCAAATCTGACACGCGTCACGACGCTCCGGCGCGCGCGCGGGATGTTGCTCCGTGTGGTGCTCAGCCGCACGCCGGCGTTAGTTGCCGGTTTCGCGCTGGTGGTACCGGCGATCGTGGTCGCCGTCGGCGACTATGGGTGGGAGAGCGGGTTGACCGATGGTCTTGGGCTGGTTGTGGGTGCCACGGGTGCCGCTTTGGTCCTGACCGGGCTCGCCGGTCCGCAGGCCGACTGGATCGATCCGGATGAACCGACGGCTCCCTAGCAGCCCGTACTTATGACCGAGGCCACTTAGGCCTGACCCGTAAGCTGTTGGCCTGGAGCGACGCGATTACCGTCTACTCGGCCAGGGGCCCCGCGGGGTCCGGCGTCGATTCCACTAAGGTCGTTTCCCCGTCGCTCGCTGCCTGGCGCTTGCGTCNGGCTTTGTTCTGATACATCCGGCGGTCAGCGGCGGCGAGCAGCGATTCATACGACTGCCCGTCGGCCGGATACATGGCCACACCGGCGCTGATACTTAGCGGCCGCCGGGTCCCCGGCTCCAACTGGAAACCCCGTTTGAACACCGACCGTTGCAGCTCGTCAAGCTTGCGGCTTGCTTCCTCCGCGCTACATTCCGACAGAATCACGATGAACTCGTCACCGGCGTAGCGCGAGCACGTGTCATACGGCCGAATGGCCGCACGCAGCGTGGAGGCCACATCGCACAGGGCCACGTCTCCGACGTGGTGCCCGTAGCGGTCGTTGACCAGCTTGAAGTCGTCCAGATCGAGCAGCATGAGCGCCAACGGGACTCGGAGTCGTTCGGCGCGCGCCAGTTCGCGTCTCAGGTGCACCATCAGGAACCGGGTGTTGGGCAGCGAGGTCAGGGCATCGGTCATCGAGGCTTCCTGGGCCTGGTCGAACCGCAGTGAGTTGGCCACGACTGCCGCAAGCTGCTCCATGACGAGACCCAGGAGCCGCTGGTGCTCTGCGGTGTAGAACCCTGGTTGCGTGTGATACAGCGCCAACGCGCCGAGGAGCCGGTCGTCGGCCTCCATCGGATAGACCAGCGCGGACGGCAGATCGGGCGTCCCGGGGGCGGTGAGACCCGCCGCCTTGGGATCAGCGTCCGGTGAACCGGTCAGGAGCGGACGGCGATGCTGCGCGACCCATGCCGCGTGCCCCTGCTCATCGCTAAGGCTGTGATTCATCTTCGCTGCCTCGCCGGTGCCGGTGGCGAACCGACATCGCAGCGTGTCCCCGTCATCGATNTTGAGAAACAGGGCGCAGCAGGAAAAGGGCACCAAGGGCTGCAGCCGGCCGCAGACCAGCCTCATGGTGTCGATGAGGTCGAGACTAGCGCCCATCGACCGAGCGATGTCGTAGAGGCGGGAGAGTTCGCGGTTCGCCAGGGTAATCTGGCCATAGGCGCTCGCCGGTGTCGTGCCGCCCCGAGTCTCGCCCGTGTCGGCTGGGCCATCGACGTCACGCGTTGCCAGCTCCTCGGTCAACACCGGCAGCACTTCGAGGAATGAGGCGACCAGCTCCGGGTCGAAGGCTCGGCCTGCTTCCTTCCGCAGCAGCGTCCGTGCCGAATCGGTCTCCAGGGCGTTGTGATACGGCCGGGCGGTCGTTAGCGCCTCGAAGTACTCGACCAGCCCGACGATGCGGGCACCCAGAGGAATGTCGGTGCCGTGCAGACCGTCCGGGTACCCGGCGCCATCCCACCGCTCGTGGTGACTCCTCACCACGGCCGACAGGGGAAACGTGTCGTCGAGATCGCGCACGAGCTCGGCACCCACCACGGGGTGGGTCTTTATCGCCGCCATCTCCTCGGACGTCAGCGTTTCGGACCTCGACAGCACATGCACCGGCACCGCCAGCTTGCCGATGTCACGGACCAGTGCCGCCAACCGGATGCCCTCGATGTCGGCCGCGGGCAGACGCGCCGCGCGGGCCAGGCCTGCCGCATAGATCTGCATCCGCGTCGCATGGTCCGGCGTCCGGCCGTCTCTGGCGTCTATCGCTCGGGCCAGCACTTCGATGCCGGTTCGATCCCTGGCGTCGGCAGGACTCGGCTGGGCGGGACCTGGGAGGCTGGCGGGTCGTCGCACGACGCTCCACGCACCGACCGCGAGGGCCGCGGCCAGCAGGCCGGCAGCGACCGACAAAGGCGTCGTCGGGCCCGCCAGCACGATCAGGCTGGCGAGGAGCACGATCGCGACGGGTGGCGTGAACCGCGACCAGTTCCTCATCTTCTACCCGGTGCTGGACTGTTCGGCTGGGGTCAGCTTGGGTTCGGACTGGCGGGGCTGCAAACCGTATTCCCCGATCTTGCGATAGAGCGTGCCCCGACTGATTTCGAGAATCTTGGCCGCCTGCTTCTTGTTCCAGGCGACTTCCTCCAGGACACGCTGCACGTGAACCCGCTCGGCCTCGCGCAACGACAAGAGCGGATCGGGCGGCTTTTCGACCGGCTCGGCGGGATGCAGGAACTGCACGTCATCGGCACGGATCACGTCGCCTGGCGCGGAGAGCGCAGCGCGCGCGATGGTGCTCTCGAGCTCGCGAATGTTACCCGGCCAGTGGTATGCGCGCAGCAGATCGAGCGCTCCCTGGTCGATGGTCTTGCTATCGGCCGCAAGCCCGTTTGCGTCGCAGTATCGGACGAGCAGCCGGTGCGCGAGCAGCGGTATGTCGGACGCCCGCTCGCGCAGCGTTGGCAGCCGGATCGAGAAGGCATTGACCCGGTAAAACAGGTCCTCGCGAAATCGCCCGTCCTGCACGAACTGATCGAGCGGCCGGTTAGTGGCCGAGATCAGCCGGAAGTTCACGTCGACACTCTCGTGTCCACCCAGTCGTTCGACCTGCCGGTCCTCGAGGACCCGAAGCAGTTTCGCCTGCGCCATGGCCGAGAGGTCGCCGATCTCATCGAGAAAGAGCGTCCCGTTGTTTGCCAGCTCGATCCGGCCTGGTTTCCGGCCGTGCGCGCCGGTGAACGCCCCCTTCTCGTGTCCGAACATCTCCGATTCGAACAGCGTGTCTGGCAGCGCGGCGCAATTGACGGCTTGAAACCGGCCTGAGCCCCGTCGACTGAGCTCGTGGATCATCCGCGCAACGACCTCCTTGCCGGAGCCGGTCGGCCCGAGCATCAGGACCGAGATGTCCGACTTGGCTGCCGTGCGGATCCACTCGAAGACGACCAGCATCTTCTCGTCGCGGCCGATCATTTCGCGGAAGCGCTGCACCGCCGGGGAGCGCTCCTCGGTGCTGACAGTCTGCTGTTGCGCCAGGAANCGATCGAGCAGGCGGCAGGTCTCGGCGTCGCTGGGCCGGGCTGCCTTGTAGCGCGACGGTGTCCCTGGCGTCCGGCTGGCCACACCGAACACAACGAGCTCTCGCAGACAGTTCTCGACATCCTGCTGCAGCCGACTGAAGCGCTGCGTGAGCGCTTCGATGCCGAACGCCTTGCTGGATGTGGAGTGGAGGAAGCGTACCAGGCCGGAACGCAGTGGCGACTGGACGAGCCAGGTAAAACGAACTGGGAGGTCGGACTCTTTGGGGTCGCTGGCCTGAGGGGTGCTCGCGCTCAAATCGCCTCCCGACATGTGCTCTCGCGGTCGGGGAGCGGTACCGCGCACACCTGTCCCAGCTACCTTCCTCTTCATCATCCGGTCCTGATCAAGAGTGAGGCGAAAGGGTGCTACACTCTCGCCGCACGGCCGCGCCGGCTCGGAACCGGCTCGGGCCCCGTGCTCGCCGAGGCGCCGCGTGCCCCATCGCATACCAGGCCCGTCAGGGTCGTCCTCCACCACCCGGCATCTGCACGGCGATCCGATTCGGTACTACCGGCCGCGCGGCAGCGCGGAGGTGCGGCGCTTGGTCGACGAAAGTTTCCAGGCCTTCAACGCCGGTCGTCTGTCCGAAGCGTGCCATGTCTTTGCCGACAAGATGCTGGACCCGGCGAACGACACCACGATTGGGCTCACCATCGCTGGGGCCCTGACGCCGGCGGGGCTCGGTGGGTGTGTCATCGAGCTGATGGAGCGAGGGCTAGTTGATTTCATCATCAGCACCGGCGCCAACCTTTACCACGACCTGCACTATGCCCTGAACTTTACGTTGCACCGCGGCTCGCCATTTCTCGACGACGTCCAGCTGCATGAGGACGGCGTCATCCGGATCTACGACATCCTGTTTCCGGCCCAGGTACTGCTCGAGACCGATGCCTACGTACGCGGTTTTCTCGCCAGGCAGGCGTTCGACCACCCGATCTCCTCGGCGGCGCTCCACTATGCGCTTGGCCAGGATCTGATGAGCCGACAGCCAGGCTGCGAGGCGTACTCGGTCGTGGCGAGCGCGGCAGCCACGGGTGTGCCGATCTACACGTCGTCGCCTGGTGACAGCTCGATCGGAATGAACCTGGCGTCTCACGCGCTGCTAGGCGGCGGTGGCTGCGCGATTGACTCGAACCGCGACGTCAACGAGGTGGCGGCGATTATCCTGGACGGGACTCGAAACGGGTGCTTGATTCTGGGCGGGGGGTCGCCCAAGAACTTCTACCTGCAGGGGCAGCCGACACTCTGGGAGATCTACGGCATTCCCAAGGGCGGGAACGAGTATTTCGTCCAGATCACGACCGACCAGGTCGTGTGGGGCGGACTGTCGGGTGCTACGCCGTCGGAAGCGGTTAGCTGGGGTAAGGTCAACCCCGGCATGTTGCCGGATACCGTGGTGGCCTACAGCGACGCGACGATCGCCTTTCCGATCCTCTGCGAATATGTCGTCGGGTCCGAGCACGGGCGACGCGAGCGGCGCGGGCTGGTTCACCGCCGAGACGCGCTGGTCGCCGAGCTGGAGCGTCAGGCGCGAGCGCGTCCTCAGTCCTCGTCTGACGTTTGAAANCAGACGCCGGGTTCCTTCGAGTGCCCGTCCTCTACATACTCCGCGGGATCGGCAAGCCCGGCAGCGACGAATGCCTGGAGGCGCTCGCGGCACTTGCTGCACCGCCCGCACTGGTGCGCGTCGGCTGGGTCCATGCACGACCGGGTCAACGCGAATGGTACGCCGAGCTCGATGCCCAGCCTGATGACGTCGGCCTTGGAGAGGTGCGAAAACGGAGAGACAATCTGCATGGCGTGATCCAGCCCGAGTGACAGCGCCCTCGCCATCGTGTCGAAAAATGTCGGAGAGTGGCATCTGGGAACGGGTTGGCGGCCAGCGGAGCCAGCGCAATCAGGCCTATGTCCCGTTGGGCGCAGAACAGACCGACCTTGGCAAGTAGCGTGACATTGCGGCCCACCAGATAGACGTCGTGGTCCGGTGCGGACATACACGGGATGGACCCGGGCGTTGCGCGCCAGTTCGGCGACCAGCACCGCACTGTCGAGACCGCCCGAGCAGAGCACGGCCACCGGCCGTTCTTGACCCTCCTTCCTGGGTTTCACTACGATTCGATCAGATGTACTCAGTCACCAAACGCATCGAGTTCTGCTACGGCCACCGTCTGCTCGACTATGACGGGATCTGCAAGCACCCGCATGGCCATAACGCCGTGGCCGAGATCGAGGTGCGCACCGCCGCGCTCGACGCGCGTTCCATGGTGTGTGACTTCGGCGACATCAAGCGCGTCATGAAAGGCTGGGTGGNCCGCGAGCTGGACCACAAGATGATCCTCCGCCGCGATGACCCGTTGGTCGAGCCGTTCCGGGTTCTGGGGGAGCCGGTGTACCTCGTCGATGCCAACCCCACGGTGGAGTGCCTCGCGCGGATCATCTACACCCAGGCGAAGGCGTCCGGCTTTCCGGTCGCGCAGGTGACGGTCTGGGAAACCCCCTCATCGTATGCGACCTACAGCGAGCCGGACTGCGCCCCAGGAGCTGCCACGGTCGGGGCCGACTGATCCGCCTTCGCCGTGGCTTCGGCGGTCAGGACACCTTGTCCTGCTTCGAGGCTTCTGTCTCGGTCTGAGGACTCGATCCTCACAGCGCCTCGANGAGGAGCTTCGACGCCGCCTTGGTCCCGATCGTGATCCGTCGCTCGTCGCCGGTCCGGAGCTGCACGCTGTCTGCGACCGGGTCTCGCGCCTCGACCTCGATCGACTGGCCCGGCTTGAGCTCCTGCGCTTCGAGGAACCGCAGGAAGTCGGCGTCCTGGTCGGCAACCCGGGTCACCTTCACCGGAGTTCCCAGTGGACAGGTCAGCAACGAGTAGTACTCGGGCGACTCCATGTCACCATTGGCCGTCGGGATCGGGTCGCCATGTGGGTCCACCGAAGGGCGCCCGAGCATCGCGTCCATGCGCTCGACCAACCGGTCTGAGACCACATGTTCGAGCTGCTCCGCGTCCTCGTGGACGTCGGCCCAGCTCATTCCCATGATCTCGACGAGAAACTGCTCGATCAGGCGGTGTCGGCGTAAGACGAGCGCCGCCAGTTTTGTTCCTGACGGTGACAGCCGCACACCGAGGTAGGGCTCGTACTCCACCAGGCCAGACTCGGCGAGCGCCTTGACCATCGTGGTCGCGGTGCCCGGCGCCACCCCNACCGTCGTTGCCAGTTCTCCCATCGGCACCAGGGCCCGTTCCTCCCTGGTTGTTTCGGCCTGATAGAGCGCCTTGAGGTAATTTTCGACGGTGCTGGATGGGAGCATCGGTCGGTAGATCCCTGATTGACTTTTCTAGCCTGTTCACCCTATATTTTGAATTGTCAAAATGAAACTGTCAATGACTCAAATGCGGGATCGAGCAGACCCNCAAAACAGACGATGGTCGCGCCGCGCGTGGCTCCGTCTGGCAGGGCTCGGTTCGCTGACGAGTGGCGTGGCCCTGGCGTCCCAGGGCGGTCAGCCGGGGTTGGTGTCGGCAACGGCGCCGGACCACCTCGGTGCCGGGATGGGGCCGGTCGGTCGGGTGTCGACCGAGTCGTTTGACCCAACCCAGTTTCTGCGCATCTGGAATTTCTCGAACTTGCCGGCCCTCGAGCGCGAGCGATTCTATCGCGAGACTCCAAAGTCGGATGGCACCACCCTCCGCGAATACGAGCTGTTCGCCGTCGACCGGGAGATCGAGATTGCGCCCGGCGTGTTCTTTCCGGCCTGGACCTATAACGGGCAGGTGCCGGGTCCGACGATTCGGGCCACGGCGGGCGATCATCTGCGAATCAACTTCGTCAACCAAGGGTCGCATCCCCATGGGCTGCATTTCCATGGCTGGCACCCTCCGGGCATGGACGGCGCGCTGGCTGAGCAGCAGGTGATGCCGGGAGAGAGCTTTCTCTACGAGTTCGATGCGGAGCCGTTCGGTGTGCACCTGTATCACTGTCACGCCAACCCGCTGAAACGGCATCTCCACAAGGGTTTGTACGGCGCCTTTATCGTCGACCCGGCATCGGCGCGACCGCCGGCCGACGAGCTGGTGATGGTGCTGAACGGGTTCGACACCAACTTCGACGCCGAAAACGAGGTCTACGCCGCCAATACGGTCGCCAGCTTCTATCTCCAGGAGCCGATTCGCGTCGAGGTCGGTCAGCTCGTGCGGATGTATGTGGTCAACATGACGGAGTTCGACCTGATCAACAGCTTGCACCTGCACGGGATGTTCTTCGANGTGTTTCGAACGGGCACATCGCTGACCACGACCGAGTCGACCGACACCATCATGCTGTGTCAGGGCGAACGGGCGATTCTCGAGACGACGTTCCGCTATCCGGGCGACTTCATGTTCCACGGCCATCAGGCCGAATTCGCCGAACTGGGGTGGATGGGGCTGTTTAGGGCCGAGGCAACCCGTGACACCTAGCCACACTCCGCGTCGCACCGGTGGCGAGGCCGGTCCGGTCCGTCGTTCCAGCGGCGCCATGCTCCTGGCTCTTGCGGTGCTGCCGCTCGTGCTGCTTGGCGGGCTGCTCGGAGTGCTGGTCTGGTCTGGACCGGTCGGCGCGGTGCGGGGTGAGGGGTATCCACCGGTCGAGACGCTGGCGTTTCAACGGGTCGAGTTCGGTCCAGACGGCATCGTGGCGGTGGTGCTCAACGACGGGCCCGATCCCGTCACGATTGCCCAGGTTCAGGTGGACGACGCGTACTGGTCGTTCACCTCGGAGCCCGGCGCGACGCTGACGCATCTGGGCCGAGCGACACTGACGATTCCCTATCCCTGGGTGGAGGGAGACGTACACGCGCTACGACTCGTGACCTCGTCCGGGGTGACCTTCGACCACGAGGTGGCGGTGGCCGTCGAAACGCCGTCGCCTGACGCGAGATTCTTCGGCATCTTCACGCTGATCGGTCTATATGTGGGGGTCATTCCGGTGGCGATCGGGCTGTTGTGGCTTCCGCTCGTGTCGCGCGCCGGGCAGACCGTTGTCAATTTCATGCTGGCGTTGACAATCGGGTTGCTGTTGTTCCTGTTGATCGAGGCTGGGNACGACGGGCTCGAAGCGGCTGCCCGCGCGCCGAGCTCGTTCCAGGGGGAGGCGTTGTTCGTGTTCGGCGCGCTCGCGGCCTACATCGGGCTCGAGATGGTCGGCGGGTGGTTGCGCACGCGGCGGCGCGATACGGGGGCGTCGGATGGGAGTGGCTGGATTCTGGCCCTGCTGGTGGCGACCGGCATCGGGCTGCACAATTTCGGGGAAGGGCTGGCAATCGGGGCGGCCTTCGCACTGGGCGAGGCGGCGCTCGGGACGTTGCTGATCGTCGGCTTCACGCTGCACAACACGACCGAGGGTCTGGCGATCGTGGCGCCGCTGGCGAAGGAGCCGGTGCGTGTCGGCCAGCTCCTACGGCTGGGCGCGCTGGGCGGCGCGCCGACGATCGCCGGCGCCTGGGTCGGCGGACTCATCTTCTCGCCGATCTGGTCGGTGCTCTTCCTAGCGGTTGGCGCGGGCGCCATCGCCCAGGTGGTCGTGCAGCTGGCCCGTCAGGTGGTGGGTGAGGAATCGGTGGCTACCTATGTGGCGACGGCGCCGGTGGCCGGCGGCCTGTTCGCCGGTGTCGCCGTGATGTACGTGACGGGGCTGATCGTAGGATGACCCTGCTAGGAGACAGGAGACAGGAGNCAGGAGGCAGGAGGAGGCCGGAAGGCTTCGCTGCGTTCTTCAGCAGCCTGCGACGGAGCTGGGGGTCGAAAGTAATGATGGAACGTCAGCATCGACATCGGCAGCCTGGACGAAGACGAATACTTCGGTGGCAGGGTGCCGGGGGCGCAGTGACCGGAGCCCTGGTGGCAGCCGTGGCGGTTGTCTCTCTGGTCATCCTGCTGCCACTGACCGTCAGCACGCGTGCGGCGGTCAGGGACATCACGCTCGTGACGCGGGACATGGCCTTCTATCTCGAAGATGGCACGGTGCCAAATCCGACGATCCGGCTCGATGCCGGCGAGGAGGTGCGTTTCATTCTCCGGAACCTCGATTCCGGGATCACGCATAATCTGGCTATCGAGGGGTGGGAGCTCGAAACCGCCTATCTCGACGGCGACGCGTCGGCGACGCTTCGGGTCCATGTTCCGAAGCAGCCTGGCAGCCAGACCTACGTGTGCGTGCCGCACCGCGGCATGATGCGCGGTGTCATCGAGGTGGTGGCAGGTGACTGACATCGGTCTCCGGACCCCGGACGGTTTCACCCTATGGAGCTCGACACCACCAACTGGTCTGGCGAGGGCGCGTTCACGCAGACCCTGATCGACTCGTTTCAGCGTGTCGAGCAAGTGGCCCGCCTGCGTGTCGAGGATATGCCATCGTCCCGGTCCGACGCCGAGTACAACTTCATCAGCAACGAGCTGTTCGTCGGGTTTTGCACCCGAGATCGCGCAGTGCGGGCCAGGCTGCTGGGCCTGCTGCCGGTCACCCGCACGGTCACTGAATCGGTGATGACCGTGACCGGCCTCGAGCGTGCCTTGTCGGAGCTCGAAGACGTCGGACCACCCGACTACGCCGACGAGGGCATGCTGCAGTATCTCCGAACCGAACGCATCGTGCCCCCCTACCAGACNCGCGGCTACAAGCTTGTGGAGCTTGTCCGCGTCTACGAGGCCGGCGTGAGACCACGCCGGACGGAGACTGATGATTGATGACTGAGGTCGCCGAGGTACGTCAGCGCGTGCTCGCCACGATCGAGCGGGCCAGACGAGAGGCCAGCGAGCGCCGCGCTCGGTCGGACGTGGCCGAAGCGCAGGGGCGGCGCTTCATCGAGGACACCGCCACACCGGTCGGGCGACAGGTGGTCTCGGTGCTCAAGGTGGAAGGGTTTCAATTCCGGCTCTCGACACCGGCAGGTTCGCTGCGGCTGGTGTCGGCGACGAATCACGACGACTGCATCGAGCTCGCCGTAGACGCCACGCAAGACCCTGTCACGATAATGACACTGGTCAGCCACGCGCGGGGCAAGCGCGTCTCGACCACCGAGCGGCCGTTGGCCGACGGCGTGGACGTGGACCAGCTGACCGACGAGCACGTGCTGTCGTTCCTGCTCGAGGCGCTCACCGTCTTCGTCGAGCGATGAGCCTGTCGCATCGTCATCGGGGCTGGCTTCGAGCCGCTCCGCCCACCCTCCCCACTACAGTCCCGGATCGGCGCCCAGAAGGTCGAGCGGACTGCGCGGCAGATTGCGCAGGTCCTTAACGACGCGGGTATAGACCATCGTAGTCTCGACATTCGCGTGGCCCAAAAATTCCTGGATCTGTCTGATATCCACGCCGCTGAATAGCAGGTGCGTGACAATGCTGTGTCTCAAGGTATGTACGGAAACAGGCTTGTGGATAGTCACCTTCCGGGCGGCGGCATTGACCGCCTTTTGGATGACTGAGTCGCTGACATGGTGACGGCGACAACTCCAGCNCGAGGGTCCGTGGACAGCGTGCGACTTGGAAATACCAGAACCAACCCAGCTCGCGGCCCGCGTTCGAGTACTTTCGCCAAAGCGCATCCGGCATCGAGACGCCGTCGAGACCCGACGCGCGGTCGGTGCGAAACAGTGCCTCCGACCTGCCCAATTGAGTCCGCAGTTCTCGCCGTCCCATGTCCGGCAGCAGCGTGGACCGGTCGTTGCCTCCCTTGCCTGAGCGCACAAATATCAGCCCTGGTCGAAGTCGATATCCTTCGTACGCAGTTGGCAACACTCTGACACGCGAAGCCCCCCACCGTAGATGAGCGCGGTCATGAGCCAACTTCTCCCGTGCATGGCACTGAGCAATGCCCCCGTTCCCGGTACACTCAGCACCACCGGTAGTCGGGTTCCCAGTTTGGCCTTGACTGCCCTTGAGAGGTCCCCCACTTCCACCCCAAGTACTTCCCGACACAGGAACAGAATCGCGGAAAGTGCCTGATTCTGCGTATTGGCAGAGACTCGCCGCCGAACCGCAAGATGGGTCAGATAGTCTCGAATCTCCTCCGACGTCACGCGAAGATGAGGGTCGCTCCGCCGGTCTGTCAGGTAGGCGAGGAATCGTCGCACCCAGTCGGCCTAGCTGCATTCCGTCCGATAGGTGTAGTGCCGGGTGCGGAGTCGGCGTCTCAGTTGCGCGAGCGCCTCCAGTGGATCTGTGCGGCCCTGTCCATCCACAGCGGCGTTAGCCGGCCGCCGNCGACAGTTGGCACTCTGAAGGAAGTTGTTGTAGTAGATCCGAAGGGCCTGCTCGTCCTGGCGTATCCGCCAGTCCGGGTGTGCGTCGTGGCGCTCCAATTCCTCACTGAACCGACGGACTTGATCGACAAGAGGTTCGTCCGAAGCCAGGCGCATCAGGAAGAGTCGAACCCAGCGAACGCAGTACGGAGCCGCCTTTTCTCCGACCAGTCGCGCCTTCAACAAGAACTCGCCGAATTCCTGAAGTGAGGCCTCGACATCGCGCATAGCACATCTCTCGTGTCGATTCCTTCAACACGTAACCCGCGTGCCACTTCCAGATCGAACCGTGGCCGGCGAAGTTGCGCCAGACAACGGGACCTGGTGCGAAGACGACCGTGGTCTTCACGTCCCTCGACTGAGCCCAGAAGCAACCAGCGTTGACATGAGAGTGGGCAATTGGCGCCTTTCACATGACCACGCCATTCCAGGGTTATCTGGAAGGCGCCAATCCACGGATGCCGAGCCGGCGACTTGCAATAAACCTAGCTAGCTGAGGCACTTGACCAGGCAGGACAACACGAACAAAATAGCGCCAACGCGACAAGATAGCTAGCGACGCGAGGGACAGGCAGCCACAGGTAACGCAAATTGGCACTGTCCACCTATACGACGTTCGCCAACCTATTGATACAGCACCGCTCAATGAGAGTAGGGTTCACGCGCCCAACAGCGTCGCGAGAAGCCATGCGGGCGAGAGACTCTCTAGCGAAGAGATCGGCTGTGCGAATCGTCGTCGGGTGGCTTCTCGTCCTTGGCCTGACTGAGATGGCGTCTGGGCAAGAGCGACCTGTCAGTCTACCGACAGCCGCGATCGCCTTTGTCAACGTCAATGTCATTCCGATGGACCGCGAACGCATCGACGCCGGTCAGACCGTACTCGTCCGTGGCGACCGAATCGTGGCGACCGGCGCGGCTGATGAGATGGCAATACCGAGTGGCACCAGCGTGATAGACGGTACCGGGCGCTATCTTGTGCCTGGTTTGACCGACGCCCACGTCCACCTGGTGGGAGACGGCACGGGCTTCGGCACCGCGCGACCGGACTTCGGTGACGGCCCCCTCTACCTCGCGTACGGCGTGACGACTGTCTTTAACCTTCGCGGCGCGCCGCCGCAGCTCGAATGGAGACGGCGGATCGAAGATGGGGAGCTCGTCGGACCGTCGATCTACACGGCTGGGGAGTTCGTCAACGAACCCCGCGTGAGCACGCCGGAGGACATCGAGCGCGAGATCATGGCTCAAGCTCGTGAAGGGTACGACCTGATCAAGTTTCACGAGATCATGAGTCCGGCACAGGGTTTCACGACGACCGGGCTGACGTTTTCGGCCTACGCGAAGATGCTCGAGGTTGCTCGAGCGGCTGGAATCCCGCTCGTGGGTCACGCACCGGTGAACCTGGGGCTGGACGCCCTCTTGGAGGAGCGCCAGCCGCTGGCGCACATCGGCACGCAGTCCAACATCTACCTCCTGCCGTTGGCCGCGAACCGCGTGTGGCTCTTCATGACGGCGGCCGCGTTGATCGTGCTGATCATGGTCGTAGCGTTCGGTACTGTCGCAGAGCTCCTTCGCCGCTGGCGGACAGCTGCACGGCGGCTGTCAGCGCGCGTCTCACGCGCTCGCGTGCTTGCACGCCTGGTCTTGGCCGCCTGGGTACTGGCGGCCGTCAGCGCGGCACTGTTCCTGCCGGGCGGTCCGTTGTTCGCGAGCCTCACCCTTCGTGTCGCGTTCACGTCGCTCAACCTGATAGCCGCTGCTGCGACGGTGTGTCTCGTAGTGGTGACCGTGGGGATCTGGCGAGACGCCAGCACGTCGTCGGCTTCTCGTATTCAAGCGGCAGTCGCGTCTTTCGCAAGCCTTGCGGCGGTATGGGTTGGTCTCGTTTTCTGGGTGCCCGTGGCCTGGCGAAGCAGCGACGGCGGCATCGAACGGGTCGCGCGGCGCCTCCACGAGGCTGGAATCCCCGTGCAGACGACGCTCGTGAACTACGACGCGCTCGGCGGAACCGGCAGGATGCGGCTCGTTCAGGACCCTGTCATGAGCTATCTACAGCCGGACGTTCTCGCGAGGTGGCGGCGAGTGCCACAGGCAGTCCCGCCCGGCTATCGTTACCCGGAGTTCATGAGGGCGGTGGCCGGCGCACTCCATCGAGCGGGCGTTCCTCTGATGGCGGGGACCGATGCCATGGGATTTCCGTGGATCGCGCCCGGCGCGTCATTGCAATACGAACTGCAACTGTTGACCGAAAGCGGCCTCACGCCCTACGAAGCCATACGCGCGGCCACGGTCGTGCCCGCAACGTTCTTGAAGAAGGGCGAGGAGTTCGGCACAATCGCCAACGGGAAGCGGGCTGACCTTCTCTTGGTCGATGGGAATCCCGTTCAGGATGTGGGCCACCTAGCGCAGCCGGTCGGCGTCATGGCACGTGGGAGGTGGTTCACGCGCGAACAACTGCGGCAAATGTTGGTGACGCTCGCGTCCGAGCCGTGAACGAAGAGCATGGGAAGTTCGAGGGAGCCGTACCCCGACCATGGCTAACAGGCGTTTGCAGCCGACGCCGGACTGTATGCTCAACCGACGCGGCTGAAACGCGACGATTGGGTGGACGAATCAGGAAGACCGGATTGATCACGAAACGGCGGCGTCAACGCCGCCGTGACCGGCGCAGCCAGTTCTGGACTTCGAGCCCTCGGAACCGGCCGAAGTCCTTGGTGTTGGCGGTGACCAGCACCAAGTCGTTTGCGTGGGCAATCGCCGCGATCTGACTGTCGACAAAGGGCGCGGACTTGCCGAGCGCCTCAAGCCGCGCGCGCTCGTGGCCATGCCACCCGGCAGCGACCTCGTCGTACGGCAGGATCGGAAACGATCGTCGGACCACGTCTTCCAGATAGTCCTCAAGCGCGGCTCGCCTCTGCCCCCGAGGCAGACGACGACAACCGAAGGTGAGTTCGTGCCAGACCGGAGCGCCGATGGCGCACGCCGGACCGTCGGCGTCGAGGCGGTCCAGTAACTGCGTGTCCGGGGTGCGCGACGCGGGGTTCGACACGATGGTGGTGTCCAACAGATAGCGCAGCGTCACAACAAGACCTGCCGGCCGGTCGTGGTATCCCGGACATTCGAGAATTCATCTTCGAGGCCGACCTGATCTAGGGAATACTTGTCGAGAAAGCGGTTGTAAACATCACGAAAGCGGGGGCGCTTGCCACGGAGGCGCTCCACTTCGCGGCACGAAAGGACGACGGCCACGGGTTCCCCTCGACGGGTGAGCTCGACTTCGAGTCCCGCTTCAGCCTGGTCGACAATGATCCGGAGCCGGGCACGCGCTTCGGCGATGGAGTAAGTGTGGGCCACAACAAGATGTACAATATCATGTACATCAGAAGAATCGAAACACCCACAAGCGTTTGCAGTCGACCCCGGCCTCTGCGCTCGGCCGCCGCGGCTGAAACGCGACGGTGGACTTGAAATAGTGAGTCGCGGCCTCGGCACTTGGGATTCCTGAATGACGACACCTTGCAGAACTTGGTGGCGGAATTGCGCGCTGAAAGCCGATTCAGAGATTCTGGCCATCGACAGAATGGAAGACCGGATCGCTCTGATCGCGACAGATGCATCGGAAATTCGAGGGCTGATCTCGACTCTCGAGCTGTGCCATCACAAGGCCGACCGCTGGGTCACCAACATCATCGAGGCGATCGGCGTGGGAAAGACGGGTAAGGGATTGGGCACCCGTCTACCCGGCCAAAAACACCCTACTGAGAGCGTCTGGCAAAATGCCTGTGTCGCGCTCTCGGCATGGGCTGAAGGATGTCCCGTTACCGCGGCACAGTTGCGAATCGGAAGTGTTTCGGCCTCTGAACTTCTGTCTTGCCTCGGCGAACGCTCACCGTTGAAAGAATGGCAAGTCCATCGGGTGATCGAGAAGATCCGGAGCGTCATCCACTGGCCGCAGCCATGTGACGGTCCCACGGCGCAGTACGAATGGCTTCTCCTGGGCGGAGATGAATACGAATTGCGTTATCGGACTCGGTGTGCGGAGTGCTACCGGGATCATGAAGACTTCTGGGGGAGGACGATACGCACGACCATCCACGATACAGTGAATGGCGAAGGGGCAGAGCTCTCGCTTGGTCTGGCGATCGATATGCTCTGGCCATGCCACTGGAGATTTGTGGAGAATCTCCGGATTGTCCTTGGCGCGATCGGTGGAAGACTACATTCGGACCAGCCATTTGCCGCGTGTGGCAGGAACATCAGCCCGCTACCGATTCGTCGCAGAATGGAGGTTGTCTCGAATACCGTGAAGGTCTTTTGCGGATCCCCGGGGCCTGACCAGGAGGTGGACGAGAGCGTGCTGGCGGTACTCGGGAAACCGATCGAAGTGAAAAGGTGGCTCGCCGTCTCGTTGGACAAGACCATCAGGCTCCAGCTGGATCCGCCCGCCGAGGTCCGCGCGATTTCCGCGCTGGCCGGCCCCGATTGGCTGCGACAACAAGCGTCCGGCTGAGCTTCGGCGCGACGGCGGCCCTCACTGGGAAGGTGCACGTCCGGCTCGTAAATGCCTTTTGCTGCTACAAGACGCGAAGCGTGTCTCAGCCAGCTTGAAATGACTGAGCAGGCCAATTCGCACGACGAAATGAGTCACGGCGGAAACGTGAGTGGGCCTGCTTGGACGGTAATGGAGCTGCCATGACACCCACACCGTTGATCTCGTTTCTTTGGGGCTTCTTGCTCACGTCAGGCATCCTGCGGGACGACATTCTCGGGTTCCGGATTCTCTCGACCCCGGGTTGGCGTCGTGGCCGGCGTATCATCGGAATCGCAGCCATTCTCTCGGGTGGTTTGTGGCTCAGCCTCGATCTAGCACTACCGTTTCTCCTGCCGCCCGGCGGCTCCGGCGCCAGGGTGGCAGATGCAATCGGCTGGTGTGCGGTGGCGGTCGCAGCCGCCACAGCTACGTGGGTGATCGTTTCGCGCAGACCGGCTTCGAGAACGCTCAGCCGCCCACATTGAAGCAGGAGCTTCTGGCTCGCTGACACGACCTGGGTGAGCATCAGCATTCGCATCTTTCATATTGCAGAGACGTCCTCTTGGAAGAGAGAGCAGCGAATATCGTGGAGATACGCTAGATTCTGCGGATTTCATCCACTGCTCAGACGCGGAGCAGCTCATCGGGGTTGCCAATTCGAAGTTCAAGGGGCATTCGGATCTGCTCCTCACCCCTCGGGACTCTTCCCCGCTCCCACGGTGCTCACCAAGTGGCTATGTCTGCCGGTTCGCAAGGCGCCGTAGCCGACCGTACTCGCATTTGGACTGCCACATCGTGCCGCGCGTGTCAGATCACCGCGGCCTCTTCGAGCGCGGTGATGCGCGCTGCGTCGTAGCCAATCTCTTCGAGCACGGCGTGGGTGTGCTGGCTGAGCACCGGCGGAGGCGTGCGGACACTGCCGGCGGTGTCCGCCAGCTTGACCGGTATCCCCAGCACCTGCATCGGTCCGGCCTTGGGGTGGGTCATCGGCAGCACCATCATTCGTTCCAGAAGTTGCGGGTCTGAGAGCACCTCGGCCAGGTCGCGGACGCTGCCGCATGGCACGCCCGATTCCTTCAAGGCGGCAAGCCACTCGGCGCGCGTCCGGGTGCGCAGCCGTTTGGCGAGGAGCGGCCGCAGCTCGTCCTGGTGCTCCACGCGTCCTTTGTTGGTCGCGAAGCGGGGGTCCTCCGCGACAGCGGGCGCCTCGAGCACGCCGCAGAACTTCTGGAACAGAGAGTCGTTGCCGACGGCGACGACGATGCTGCCGTCCGAGGCGGTCAGGGACTCGTAGGGCACGATGGTCGGGTGCTGGTTCCCCAGCCTGGGCGGGGCCTGCCCGGTGGCGAAGCAGATGCCCGCCTGATAGGTGAGCACCGCCGCCACCGAGTCGAGCATGCCGACGTCGATGAACTGGCCCCGGCCGGTGCGCTCGCGCGCCAGCAATCCCATCGCCACGCCGTAGGCGGCGAACATCCCTGTGACGATGTCAGCGATGGCGACACCCAAGCGATATGGCGCGCCGTCGGCCGGCCCCGTAATACTCATCAGGCCGCCTTCGCCTTGCATCACCGCGTCATATCCCGGCTCGGAGCGGCGGGGGCCGGTCTGGCCGAACCCGGAAATCGAACAATAGACCAGCCTCGGATATGACGCCGCGAGGTCGTCGTATCCGAGTCCTTGTCTTGCGAGCGTGCCGGGGCGGAAGTTCTCGACGAGCACGTCGGCCTGCGTAATCAGCTGGTCGAGCACGGCGCGGCCGTCGGGGTGCTTGAAATTGAGCGTCACGCTCTCTTTGTTGCGGTTGACGCTCAGAAAGTACGAGCTCTCGCCGTTCTGGAAAGGCGGTCCCCAGCCGCGGGTGTCGTCGCCCTTGCCAGGCTGCTCCACCTTGATGACCCGGGCCCCCATGTCGGCCAGCATCATCGTGCAATAGGGGCCCGACAGCACACGGGTCAGATCGAGGACAGTCAACCCGGCGAGGGGGCCGTTGTTGGATAGCTCGGTTGGTGAAGCGATATCGGTCATTCAGTGCTCTCTCGTGGGTGAAGTCTCGGAAGCCAGCGGACCTGAGGCCGAGCGCAGAAGATCGCCGAGACGCGCGAGGCCTCGATGTAGCGGGTCTGGTTCTCCGCCGATGCCCACGCGTAAATGGTGCTCCAGTCCGAAGTGTATTCCCGGTACGACGAGCACGCCCTGCTGCGCCCGAAGCGTCTCGGCCAAGCGTGCCGAAGGTCGCGATCCAGCATAGCGTATCAGGGTGACTCCGCCGGCTTCGGGCGGGACCTGCTGCACCGTTTGGTGTTCGCCCGCCCAGGCCTGCACGATCGCCTGGTTGTTACGAAGTCTCTTTCGGGTGCGCGCGACCAGACGCTGGCGCCGCGACGGTTCGAGTGCGAGCCGGGCAAGGCGGTCGTTCAAGGCGCCCGGTGCGATGGTGGTGTAATCGTGGCGTCCCCAGAGCCGGTCGATCACCTCAGCCGGTCCGGCAATCCACCCTATGCGCAACCCTGGCAGCCCGAAGGTCTTCGACAGTCCGCCTGTCACGATGACCCGATCATGACGGCCCCAGGCCGACGAGCTCAGGCGCCCATCGAGCTCTGCGCCTCTATAGATCTCGTCGGCCAGCAGCCAGCACCCTGTATCGGCGGCAATCGCGCTGAGCTCGGCTACCTCCGCCTCGTCGAGCCGGGCTCCGGTCGGGTTGTTGGGGTTACAGACGGCGATGAGCCGCGTGTGGGGCGTGACGGCCGCGCGCACTTCACCGAGGTCAAGCCGCCATCGCGCCGGGGACCGGAGACCGTCTGCGGGTCCCCGTGAGCCACCAGGTCCGCTCTGACCGGCATGGTCCACAAGGCGGGGCTCGAGCCATACCTCGCGCACCGTTGCTCCAAAGGATCGGGCCAGGCCTGGAATCTGCATATAAGTTGGCTGGATCACCACAACCTCATCGCCCGGCTCGACAAGATGCCAGCAGGTGACGAAGTTCGCCTCGGATCCGCCGTTGGTCACCAGCACATTGGCGGCCGTCGCACCGTCGTACATGGCGGCGATCCGTTCCCGCAGCGGGATGGTGCCGTTGGTCTGCGGGTAGCCCAGCTCCTGTTCGAGGAGGTCCTCCAAGTCGCCGGCCCCGACGAGCTCCCGTAGTCGCAGCGGGTGCACTCCGCTCTCCGACAGGTTGATCTCCACCTGGTGCTCGTGCACGGACTGCCAGCGTTCGAGGTCGAAGCTCTCGATGTTCACGCGCTCGCAAGATCCTCTTCTTCGCCCTTGTTCAGCGTGTTCACAGCCCCAGCCGGTCCGCTGTACCTGCCGGTTCCTGTGAGGCGTCTAACTAGATATCTGGTCGCTTTTCGGCGGTTGCGTCTACCGGTGTCCGAACCGACCGAGAGCCGTTGCTTGAAGCCCGGGCAGCGGACCGAATAAAATCAAAGGTTCCGGTGTTCAGCCTCATCGGTGCAACCGGCACGATATCAGCTTCATGCGAGGCTCAGCCAGTTGATGAACGATCACGCCCTGCGCATCTACGACTCAATTCTCGGCCTCCTCTGCAATGCCGACAATCCCACGCCGTTGGTGCGTTTGAACCGGGTGTTGCCATTTCGGGACACTCAGGTGTACGCCAAGCTCGAGTGGTACAACCCGTTCGGGGCGGTCAAGGATCGTGTGGCGGCCAACCTGATTGCCGACGGCGAAAAGCGGGAGACGGTCCACGCTGGCCAGAAGCTGGTCGAGCCGACGTCGGGGAACACCGGTATGGGCCTCGCCATGATTGCCAATGCGAAGGGCTACTCGCTCACTACGCCGCTGTCGAGCGAGATCCCGCTCGAGAAGCGAACCATGCTGAGGTTCTTTGGCGCGGAGGTGCTGGAGCTCGAGGACACGCTGTGCCCGGCGCCTGGGGCACCCGAAGGTGCAATCGCCAAGGCGATGGAGATTGCCGATCGGCCCGAGTTTCACATGCTGAACCAGTACGCCAACGAAGCGAATCCCGAAGCGCATTACAAGACGACGGGACCGGAAATCTGGCGCCAGACGCAGGGCAGGGTCACGCACTTCGTCGCCGGTCTTGGAACCTGCGGCACCATCACGGGAACGGGCCGTTTTCTCAAGGAGCAGAGCAGCGCGGTTCAGGTGCTGGGTGCTCACCCGGCCGAGGGGCACGACATCCCGGGTGTGCGAAGCCTCCGCCAGCTTCAACAGACTCAGCTGTTTCGTCCCGACGAGTACGACCAACTGGCCGAGGTACAGAACCAGGCCGCGTTCGAGTTGAGTCTCCGCCTGAACCGGGAGGAGAGCATCACGGCAGGGCCGAGCTCTGCCATGGCCCTGGCGGGTGCGTTCGAGATGGTGCCAGATGAGCCAGGCAACATCGTGGTGGTCATTTTCCCCGATAGCTCGTTCAAGTACGCATCCTCGGTCGTGAAATATCTGCCGGGTCTGGTTGCCGCGAATTCCGCCGGTGGGACATCGCGCAACGCGCTGCTCGACAGGATGGTCGAAAACGTGCGCGCCAACGGCGACCTGATCATCGACGTCGACGCCGCCCATGACGCGTGGCAAGAACACAGGCCGTTCGTGCTGGATGTACGTCCCACCGACCAATATCAGGAGGCGCACATTCCCGGCGCCATCAACATGCCGCTCGAAGAGCTTGGCGGGGATCTGTCCGCCCTTCCAGGCGATCTCGGCGCGCCCATTCTCAGTGTGTGCCAGCGTGGGAACGCGTCTTTGTCCGGCGTGCTGTTTCTCAAGTCGCTCGGCTATCGCAACGTGCGGAGCATGACCGGTGGGACCCTCGCCTGGCGAGAGAAGGGCTTCGCCACAGATTCCGAATAGCTGATGGCACTGCCCACGTTGGTCATCCGTGCCGACGCCGAGACGGGGATACGCCGGCATGGCCGTGAGGCCTACCCGCACGAGTGTTGCGGGGCGCTGTTTGGACGCGACCAGCTGGTGACCGAGGCGTTCGCCCTGCCCAACGCCACCGAGGAAGGGGCGCGGCGCCGCTTCCTGGTGCGGCCGGTCGACTACCGGGCGGCCGAACGACGGGCGATCGAGCTGGGGGAGGAGTTGGTCGGGTTCTATCACTCGCACCCGGACCATCCGGCCCGACCGTCGCGATACGACCTCGACCACGCGTGGCCCGTGTTCGCCTACGTGATTGTGTCGGTCGAAGGCGGCAACCCGGTGGCGCTTACTTCGTGGCGGTTGCGCGAGGATCGGTCGGCATTTGATGAGGAGCCGGTCGCGGTGGAACCGGACAGCGAGAAGAAGACAGGGGACGGAAGACAGGAGACAGGAGAAGCCTGAGGGCTTCGCAGTGTTCAGCTTGAGGTGGCCGCCGAAGCGGACTCACGTGGAGCTCGATTCGACGGACGAATGAACGGATCCCAGACCATGGCAAACAAGATCTTGATTCCGACGCCGTTGCGTGCCTATGCGGGCAAGCAGGATATCGTCGAGGCTGAGGGCGGCACGGTGGGTGAGCTGCTGGCGAACATGACGGCGAAATATGCCGATCTGCGCAACCACCTCTACACCGAGGAAGGCAAGCTGCGCAGCTTCGTGAACATCTACGTCAACGACGACGACATCCGGTATCTCGAGAAGGAACAGACTCCGATCAAGCCGGGTGACACCGTCAGCATCATCCCGTCGGTTGCGGGCGGGGGGCGGGCGTGAAGGACGATACACCGCTCGCATTGACCAACGAGGAAGTCGCGCGTTACAGCCGGCACCTGATCGTGCCCGAGGTGGGCATGGAGGGTCAGCTGAAGCTGAAGGCGGCGCGGGCGCTGTGCATCGGCGCCGGCGGGCTGGGTTCGCCGGTCGCGTTGTATCTGGCCGCCGCCGGGGTCGGCACCATTGGCATCGTCGACTTCGACGTCGTCGACTACAGCAACCTCCAGCGGCAGATCATCCACGGCACCCCGGACGTCGGGCGGTCAAAGCTCGACTCGGCCAAGACGCGGCTCAACGCCTTGAACCCCGAGGTCGAAGTCGTGACGCACGACATGGCGTTGTCGTCGCAGAACGCGCTCGGTCTGTTTGCTGATTACGACCTCATCGTCGACGGAACGGACAACTTCCCCACACGGTATCTGGTCAACGACGCCTGCGTGATCGCGGGCAAACCGAACGTCTACGGCAGCATCTTCCGGTTTGAGGGCCAGGCGTCGGTGTTCGCCACCAAGGACGGGCCCTGCTACCGATGCATGTTCCCGGAGCCGCCACCGCCCGGTCTCGTGCCCAGCTGTGCCGAGGGTGGCGTGCTGGGTATCCTGCCGGGTGTGGTCGGCACGCTACAGGCCACCGAGGCGGTCAAGCTCATCCTCGGCGTCGGCGAGTCGCTCGTGGGTCGATTCCTGCTGTTCGACGCGCTCAAGATGCAATTCCGCGAGCTGAAGGTGCGGAAGGATCCCGACTGCCCTGTCTGCGGCGAGCACCCGACGGTGACCGAGCTCATCGACTACGAGCAGTTCTGCGGCGTGACGCCGGCGGCGCCCGCGCCCGCTGTGACGCCGGGGGCGGACGATGAGGCGACCGTCGAGGAGCTGAAGACCCGGCTCGACCGACAAGATCCCTTTCTGCTGCTCGACGTGCGGGAGCCTCAGGAATTCGAGATCTGCCGCATACCCGGGTCGGTGCTGATCCCGCTGAGCGAGCTGCCGTCGCGTTTCTCCGAGCTGGAGGGGCACGAGGACATGATCGTTCATTGCAAGTCCGGCGTTCGCAGCGGGAAGGCGATCAGGCTGTTGAAGGACGCCGGTTTCGGCCGGGCACGGAACCTGAAGGGCGGCATCCTCGCCTGGATCGACCGCATCGACTCGACGTTGCCGAAGTACTGACCCGAGACCAAGTTCGGTACAATGGGGGTGTCGGTACTCCGGTAACAGGACAACCATGCTGCGACTCTCCAAGAAGGCCGAGTACGCGCTGATGGCGCTCAAGGACCTGGCTTCGCGCCCGGCCGACGAGGCCGCAAGCGCGCGTGAGATCGCCGAACGCTACGGCATTCCGATCGAGCTGATGGCCAAGGTGCTCCAGCGCCTGGCCCGACGACATTTTCTTGCGTCTCATCACGGTACCCGTGGGGGGTATCACCTGGCTCGACCTGCGAGCGGCATCTCTGTAGCCGACGTCATCGAGGCGATCGATGGACCGGTGATGGTGACCGCCTGTACCACTGCGGACGACGACTGCGACCAGTACGCAAACTGCAACATTCGCGATCCGTTGTGGCGCATCAAGGACCAGATCGTCCAGGCCCTGACCTCCTACACGATTCAGGCGCTCGCCGCGGATGAGCCGGCCCTCGTGCCCATCTCGATGTCTCGTCGCCCGTCGGACGAGGATGCACCGCTGGCTCCGGTGCCGGTCGAGAGCTGCTAGCAGAAGCTGTTCTCACAGTCCTGCTACGCGGAGGCTTGACCCCTACTAGACAACGCTCAGACGGAGCGATGTCACCCCTCGCAGCTGTCAAGCAGTCCGTGGTGAGGAGCTCGGTGCGCGACGAGGGATTCTGTCCACGAAGACGATGGAACTGCCGATCTACATGGACGGTCACGCCACCACGCGTGTCGACCAGCGGGTGGTCGAGGCGATGCTGCCGTTCTTCGGTGAGCAGTATGGCAACGCTGCCAGCAGGGACCACCGATTCGGCTGGACGGCCAGAGACGCGGTGGCGGATGCTCGCGCGGCGGTTGCCGCGTTGATCGGCGCCACGGCCCGCGAGGTGGTCTTCACCAGCGGCGCCACAGAGTCGAACAACCTGGCGCTGAAGGGTGTGGCCGAGGCCGCGCGAGACCGCGGGAACCACATCGTGACCGCGCAAACAGAGCACCGGGCGGTCTTGGACCCCTGCGCGCGGCTCGAGCAACAGGGCATGCAGGTGACGTATCTCGCGGTCCGCGGCGATGGCTTGGTCGATCCGGAGGCGCTCGAGGCTGCGATGACTCCGGCGACGGTGCTCGTCACGCTCATGGTGGCGAACAACGAGATCGGCGTGCTGCAGCCGATCGCGGAGCTGGCCCGCCTGGCACGGTCGCGAGGCGTGCCGTTGCACACCGATGCAGCGCAGGCGGCCGGCAAGGTGCCTATCGACGTCGAGGCCGACGGCATCGACCTGCTGTCGCTGACGGCCCACAAGCTGTATGGCCCCAAAGGTGTGGGTGCGTTGTTCGTGCGGCGCGGTGTCGCGGTGGCGCCGCTTCTTGACGGCGGTGGGCAGGAAGCCGGGCTGCGGTCGGGGACGCTCAACGTGCCAGCCATCGTCGGGTTCGGTCGCGCCGCAGCAATTTGTGCCGAGGAGATGCCGCGCGAAGCCGCACGCATCAGTCGGTTGCGAGACCGGCTGAGGGACGGGCTCCAGCGATCGCTGGCCGGCGTGACGGTGAACGGAGCGACGACGCCGCGGCTGCCGCACAACCTCAACGTCCACTTCGACGGGCTGGCTGGGGAGCAGCTCCTGACCGGGCTCGACGACGTGGCGCTGTCCTCCGGCGCCGCGTGCACGTCGAGTAGCCGCGAACCGTCGCACGTGCTGCGAGCGCTTGGATTGGATGATGCGCGAGCCAGGGCGTCGATCCGGTTCGGGCTCGGACGGTTCAACACCGAGGCGGAGGTCGACTACGTCATCGAAAAGCTGTCCAGTCTGGTCACACAATTGCGGTCCCCGGCGCCGGTGTTCGTTCTCGGGACCGACGACCGAGACCTGCCACCCGAATGGCGTGTGGAGTCCGACAGTGAGGTAGACTGAGGGGGCTCCATGATCGAGATCACCGAAGCGGCGTCGAAGCGGATTCACGGTGCGATGGCCAACGAGGGCATCGACGAGGGCGGGCTTCGTGTTGGTATCAAGGCTGGCGGGTGCAACGGGTTGAGCTACGTGTTCAAGTGGGAGCCGTCGCCTTCGCCAGATGACGTGGTCTTCCAGAGCCGCGACGGCGCAAAGATCTACGTCGATCCCAAGAGCTACAAGTATCTCGATGGCACGGTGCTGGATTGCGACCCGAACATGCTCGGGCAGTCCCTGGTTTTGCGCAACCCCAACGCCAAAACCGAGTGCGGTTGCGGTCTGTCGTTCGGCGTGTAGTGCCTGTCCCACACTCGTTCCGACTTGGGTGACTCGGGATTCCGGACTCGTCCGGTAGCCGCACCCGTGCCGTTTGCCACGCCGGGTTCTTCCTGTCGCTCCGCCGCTGTCACCTGAGCATCGATGCCCGAATCCGACACGGCCCACCGTAGTTCCGCAGACCGGGCCGCCCGCCCGCTGGCGGTGGTGTCGAATCGGGAGCCCTACCTGCACTCGCTGGCGGAGGATGGGACGGTCAGCTGGTCGCCGACGACTGGGGGCGTCGCTGTGGCGCTGGATGCCCTGATGCACGAGCGCGGTGGCGTCTGGATTGCCCATGGAGCCGGCGACGCCGACCGGCTGGTGGTCGATGCGCACGACCGAGTGTCGGTGCCCCCCGACGCGCCGAGTTATCCCCTGCGGCGCATCTGGTTGACCGAAGCGGAGGAGCACCACTATTACGAGGGATTTGCCAATGAGGGGCTGTGGCCGCTGTGTCATGTGGCGCACGTCAAGCCGATCTTTCGGGCCGAGGACTGGCGCGCGTATCAGGCGGTGAACGAGCGGTTCGCGCGTGCGGTCGAGGAGGAACTGCCCGACCCGGCCGCTCCGGTCTTCATTCAGGACTATCACCTGACGCTGGTCGCCAGGCATCTGCGGGCGTTGCGTCCCGATGTTCGCATCGCCCTGTTCTGGCACATTCCGTTTCCCCATCCCGACCAACTACGAATTTGCCCCTACCGCCGTGAGATCCTCGAGGGACTGGTCGCGAGCGACCTGGTCGCATTCCAGCTCGAACGGGACCGGCGCAACTTCCTGGCGGCGGCGCGCACCGAGCTGGGTGCCAAGGTCAGCCGGAGCCGTGTGTACTTCCAGAACCGCTCCACCACGGTCTACGCCGTGCCGATTGGCGTCGACTTCGACAGGATCCAGGCCGTGACACACGGCCCCGAGCTCGAGGCCGAGAAGGAACGGTTGCGGCGGGAGTTGCGGATCGACACACCGCTGGTTGGTATCGGCGTCGATCGGCTCGATTACACCAAGGGGATACCGGAGCGTCTCGATGCGCTGGATCGCCTGTTCACGCGCCGGCCCGAGTTGCGTCGGCAGCTGACCTTTGTCCAGGTCGCCGTGCCCTCACGATCGAAGCTGGAGAGCTACGCGGCGGTCGAGGGAGACATCGACCAGCGGGTCGCCGCCATCAACGCCCGACACGCCGGAGATGGCCTCGCTGGAGGCCCGATCCGATACCGGAAGTCGGCACTACGAATCAGGCGGCTCGTGGCGCTGTATCGGTTGGCGGATTTCTGTATCGTGAGCTCGTTGCACGACGGTATGAACCTGGTGGCCAAGGAGTTTGTCGCGGCACGCGAGGACCTCGACGGAGTACTCGTCTTGAGTGAATTCGCCGGAGCGGCACAAGAGTTGGGTGATGCTGTCATCATTAATCCGTACGACGTCGGTGGATTCGCCGACGGTCTCGAGCAGGCGCTCGATATGGCGCTCGAGGAGCGTCAGCGCCGGATGCGCGCGCTCCGCCGGGTCGTGGCCGGCCGCGACGTGGTCCAGTGGGCATCCGACATCCTGGAGGGGCTCGAGCACCTCGATCCCAGGTCAATGCCGGCACCGCCTGGCAGCGCGCCTCGAAAGGCGCCGTCGGACACGCGGATAGTCTCGACGTCCTCTCCAACCGCGGGCCGGTAGGCCACCCCGCGCGGACCGCGATTCTTCAGATCTGTCGGCAGCCCGACACCGGCGCCGGTCAGACGACACTTACGCAATCGGGTCCCACAGCTCAGTCCAAACAACAACACGAATACAGGGGCTCGCGGCCGTGCGCCAGGCCTGCCCATGCTCGGTCTCGAGCTTGCAGCTGTCTGAGAGCAAGTTCCGTAGCGCCGTTCGCTCTCAGCGACATCACGTGAGTCTTGTGATTTCTTTCCAGAAGGAGAAATCAAGGTGAGTCAGCAAATAGCCAGTATTGAGACCGAGGGTCAATATCGGTCTGCTGTGAAGCAATTGGACCAGGACAAGAAGCCGCCCTTTCTGCTCAGGCTGCTGATGAACGCTCTGGAGTCCTACCGCCAGGCGAGGAAAATGGGCTGGTCTCGACCGCAGAACAAATACGGGCTAACCGTCTTTCACTCATTTCGATTGGACCGGAGTGACGATCGACCCTTGATCGATCTGGTCATGAAAGCGTGCCTCACCGAGTTCACGGAGCTCGATGGTCCGGCCGGGCAGTACATCCGCGGGCTCCTCGAGGACCCCAACCTGATGGGGTTCATTTTCGTCCATGACTGTCTCGAAGAGAGGACCAAATACGAAGGGATGACCTTCAGTTTTGGACGTGTTGCGACTGGTCAAGCCCGCCATCGGGACCGATTCGACCTCATCCTCGAATCCGAGGTCTCGAATGGCTCGAGCCAGGGTTTATCCCGGGTCAGAGCCTATGTCGACCCCTTCAAGTCCCCGATACAGAAGAACCTGGCTAGCGTCTTCATCCACGAGTCTCCGCGAGCCTCCGAAGCGCAGGAGCTGTTTCTCAAAGGGGCCGAGACTTATTCCCTCTGGCAGGGCGATGCCGACAGGGCGTGGCAGCACTGGACACAGCGCTATATCAATTACTTCGGCCCTCGGACCACGTCGGTTGGCGATTCCTACTTTCCCACCGCGGTCGATCGACTAGCGGCGGCTGAACCGCTGCGCGACGCAGCGTAGGCGACCCGAGCGCGGCTGGATTCGGCCGGGGTCAGGCGTCATCATCCTCGGCTTCCGCGTAGATCTGCGGGGTGCGCTTGATGACCACGGTCAGACCGAACAGCGTGATGAGCGTCGAGGCGGCGAGGCCCAGATAGGCGCCCGGTGCCATGACCGGGGCGATGGTGGGTTGTGCAGCGACTCCGTCGACGATGGCGCGGGCCTGCGCGGTTGCCCAGCCCTGCTGTGTGGCAGTTCGGTCCATGAGCCGTTCGGCGAGGAAGAGGGTGCCGAACGCGAACAGCCCGACGAGCAACAATGGATGCTTGGAGTTCTTTCTCGTGGTGATGCTGAGCCCGGCCAGAATTACCGCGAGGATCGCAAGTCCGAGGATCCAGAGACCCGCAAAGTCGGGCACACCGCCAAAGCGCCGGTTGCCGACCGCGATCCAGGGCATGAACGCGCTCGTCCCCAGTAGCACCCCGGCGGCAATCGGCCAGTAATAGGCCCGCATCGGGTGCCGGGCTGCTCCGCGCACCCAGTCGCTGAGCGCCATGGCGGCAGTGTAGCACGCCGATTTAGGGCGCCTTGGTCGTCGCCACGAGCCGATTTAGCAGCTGCTCCACAGCCGCCGGGTCCGGTAGGCGACGGCTGGCCCGAGACGGTCGTCGTCCCACAATGACCGTTATACCCCGTTGGCCGATCGCCTCGAATGCATGCTCGTCGGTTCGGTCATCACCCAGATAGACCGGTTGGACGACGGCGCCGAGCCGGCGGGTGACGTCCGCCTCGATCCAGCGCACTGCATCCCCCTTGTTCCACGAGATGTCGGGAAGTAGCTCGAACACACACTCACCGCGCTGCAGTCGCACCGTCCCGGCGTCGAGCGCGGGCGTGGCCAGCAACCAGAACGCCCGCTCGGCCTGCTCCCGATCGGGCGGCGACGCGGCCCGCACGTGTAAGGCGACCGAGAGGTCCTTGTTCTCGAGAAAGGCTCCCGGCAGCGGGCTGATCGCCTCGGTAATCGACCCGGCGATCTCCTGCAGCAGGTCGCGGCGCGCGGACAGTTGTGGAACCGTGAAACCGGTGTCGGGCCCATCGATCTCCATGCCATGGAGGCCGGCATAGTAGACCGGTTCATCCAGCCCGCAGCGTCGCCGCAGATCGGCGGCCCGGCGTCCGCTGACGACTCCGATGATCAGTCCCGGCCGTCTCGCCAGCGTCGCGAGTGCCATCCGGCGCGGGTCCGACAGAAATACCGCCTCCGGCTCTGTTTGAAACTCGCACAGCGTGCCGTCGAAATCAGTCAGCAGCAAGATCGGCCGGTCGCGCTCTCCGGCGATCGCCGCGGCGACCTCGTCAACGCTCGAGAAGACAAGGGAGGTGGCGGCGCCCGGCCGATGTTCAGCGTGGCCGGTCAGGTGCGTCGCCTCGCGATGGAGACGGGGAGGTTCCCTGCACGTCGCGTCGTGTCTGAGCGCAGAGACTGGCGTGCGCTTCCGTCTCCGGCTCGGCACCAGGGGATATCCGCGCGAGGTTTAGCAGGTACAGCCTGAAGGCAGCGGGGTCGCGCCCAGGATTCCCACACATCTTCACACGATCTCCGGCACTGAGTGCGGCGGCGGTCCATCCCAGGCGTTTCAACTTACGGGAGCCGTGCCACTCGACAGCCCAGGTGTGCACGCCACCACCGCTGTCGTGCACACGGACATGCACCATGGAGTGCGGATTGCCGAACAGGAACGACGTAACCTCGCCCTCGAGGACGACGGTCCGTTCTTCGTCGTAGATCTCTGAGATCGCGTGATGGGCCTGAATCTGGAGACTCGCCACACAGATACCGGCGGCGACCAGAATGCCCAGGCTTCGCATCATCTATTCTCCACTGCCCACAAAATCTACCAAAACTATCATACTGCCCGTTCCGGTACGGCGGCGCCTGAAGATTCTCTGAAGTCTGTCGGTGGCCCCGTGAACTTCGGTAAGCTTGAGGGATGCACGCGACGATGGCGGTCTCCTCGGCGTCTCCTGACCACCAGGGCGCCAGTGCCGCGCCGTCCGTGCGGGTTCTTGTCGTCGAAGATGAAGGCAAGGTCGCCGGCGCGCTGCGTGAAGGGCTCGAAGGTGAGGGCTACGAGGTCGTCGTCGAGACCACGGGGGAAGACGCGTTTTTCCGGCTGGCGAAGGATCGTTTCGACGTTATCCTCCTCGATCTGATGCTGCCCGGCCGCGACGGTCTCGAAGTTCTCACGGCACTGCGTCGGCAGGGTGTGGACACCCCGGTCGTGGTGCTCACCGCCCGGGACACGCTCCAGGATCGGGTAATTGGGCTGGATGCCGGGGCGGATGACTATCTCGTCAAGCCATTCGCGTTCGAGGAACTGTTGGCACGGATCCGGGCCGTCGGGCGGCGCGGCCGTGTCGCCGACACGGACCGGCTGGGTCTCGACACGCTCGAGATCGATCGCGCCACGCGCCAGGTCGCACGCGCCGGCCACTCGATCGAGCTCACCGCGAAGGAGTTTGATCTGCTGCAGTATCTGGCTCGCAACGTGCGGCAGGTCGTGTCGCGCGACACGCTGGCGCGCGAGGTCTGGCGGGAGACGTCACGCAGCACGACGCTCGACAATGTCATCGACGTGCCCATCTCCCGGCTCCGTCGCAAGCTCGACTTGAACCAGGCGGTGAAGCTCATTCACACGGTGCGGGGCGTGGGGTTCGTGCTGCGGGAAGGCGACGCATGAGCTGGCGCTGGGTCCCGCACACGCTGCGGGCGCGGCTGACGACATGGCACGTGGCGGCCATGGTCGCGGTGCTGGGTGTCTACGTGTCTGTCGTGCTGCTGCTCGTCACACGCAATCTGTCGGGCGCGCTCGACGCCCGCCTGCGGAGCGACTTCCGGTGGGCCGCCGAGATGGCTCAGCAGGGACCTGACGGCTCGCTGTCCTGGTTCGAAGGCGATCCCTGGAGCGCCGACAGCCCGTGGCTACAGGTGTGGAGCCCGAGGGGGCAGCTCCTTTACCGGACGGCGGTCGCCAGTCGTCTGCCGATTCCCGACAGCGAGGAGCTCGTGACCGGTGCCGACGGCCAGATCGTCGTGGTGCCGGCAGAGCCGGCGCCCTTCCGCTTGCTCGGCGACAGCGCCAACGTCGGCGGCACGCCGGTCGTCATTCAGGTCGGTCGCTCGGAGGCTTTTATGCGGCTCGAGGTGCGCGAGCTGGCATTCGTGCTCCTCCTCGGCCTGCCACTGACGGTGGCCGTCGCCGGCGCCGGCGGCTACGTCCTGGCACGCGGGGCGCTGGCGCCCCTACATCGCATGACCGAGCGGGCTCGGGCGATCACCGCCGCCCGGCTGAACGAGCGGCTGCCGATCGACAGCCCCAACGACGAGCTTGGGCGTCTGGCCTCAGTGTTCAACGACACACTCGGCCGGCTCGAGTCCTCGTTCGCGCAGATGCGTCGCTTCACTGCCAACGTGTCGCACGAGCTGCGCACACCGCTGACCGCCATCCGGAGCGTCGGCGAGGTCGGGTTGCGGGAGCGCCGCGACGCGACCTCTTATCGGCACGTCATCGAGAGCATGCTCGAAGAGAGCGACCGGCTCACCAGTCTCGTCGACCGGCTGTTGACCGTATCCAGGGCAGACACCGGCGACGTCAAGCTCGCTCTCGAATCGGTAGATCTGGGCAACCTCGCCGACGAGGTCGCCAATCATCTGGGTGTCCTGGCCGAAGAGAAGGACCAGTCGGTGGCGGTCGAGCACGTGGCGCGACCCAGCTGCCGTGGCGATCAGATCACGCTGCGCCAAGCGGTGATCAACCTGGTTGACAACGCCATCCGGCACACGCCGGTCGGCGGCCAGATACGGCTCCGTGTGGCCGAGTCGCCGACGAGCGCCATTCTCGAGGTCAGTGACACGGGTCCTGGTATCCCTGAGCGGGACCAGACCCGTCTGTTCGATCGGCTCTATCGAGGCAGCCGGGACGGCGAGCCGGGTGGCAGCGGTCTGAGGCTGTCCATTGCCAAGTGGGCGGTCGAGGCCAATCACGGGCGGCTGAGTTACGAGCAGGTCAACGGAGGTGGCAGCACGTTCCGGATTACCCTGCCCGCACACT
The DNA here is from genome assembly GCA_002726085.1 of Acidobacteriota bacterium. Lineage (GTDB taxonomy): Bacteria > Acidobacteriota > Vicinamibacteria > Vicinamibacterales > UBA8438 > NP936. Next base: position 14,499 of record PBRZ01000136.1, on the reverse strand, counting down.
CGGCCGCGGCGAACGTCTCGACGTGAGCCGGGTCTCCTGATCCTGACAAAGAATTCAGCCAATTTTCAGGCCCCGCCTCACCCCGCCCCGCTACACTGGAGCCGACCATGCCATTTCGGGGACGGGTTCATGCAGCGCAGAGGCGCAGGTTGTGCTGTCTTCGTCTTCGTGTGTCTTGTGTGGGCTGGCCCCGCTCGACCACAGACCGGGCTGGATCCACGCCCCGCCGGGTCCAAGACGTTGCCCACGAATGAGGAATCCCTGGTCGTCCAGCGTCGTGATGACCGCTAGAGACCAGGGCGGGTCCGTGAAGGCCTTCCTCGACAGGCCCAAGTCGGTGCTTCTTCGACGCGCCCTGTTCCAGGTACACCTGTGGGTCGGCGTGGCGGCGGCCCTCTACGTCATCGTCGTGTCGGTGACGGGCGCCGCGCTGGTCTTTCGCATCAACCTGCAGCGCGCCGCGCACCCTCACCTGTTCACCCCGAGCGCCGCCGGTCCGCTGGCCGCACCGGTCAGCGTGCTCGACGCGGTCCGCGACGCCTATCCATCCGGCCGGGTCTCCGGTGTCGACGCACCGACCACCGCGCGACCGACTCATCTCGCCTATGTGTTGACCGGCGATCGACTCCGCACGGTGCTCATCGACCCGGTTTCGGCCGATGTCCTCGGTGAGCTGCCCGAGCGCTCGGTCGTCCGGACACTGCAGGACCCGCACTTTGATCTGCTCGCCTGGCCGGGCCGGTTGGCGGCGCGGCTTCACGATCGATTGGACACGTCCCTGGAAGCGCGTCACGTGGGAGCTGCACGGCGCGGTAGGCGTCTGGATCGTGGTGGTCGTAGCGATGTGGGCGGTGACCGGTATTTACTTCGCGTTTCCGAGCGAGTTCCGGGCGGCGGTCAACAGGATCTCACCGCTCACGGTCAGCCGGACCCCGATGTCGGCTCCGGCCCGGGCAGACGACGCGCCTCGCCCGACCTGGGGTGAGCTCATTGACCGGGCCAAGGCGCACGAGCCGGAGGCGTTCGTGGCCCGGGTCGTGGTGCCGGCAAGCGACGAGTCGCCGTTTCAGGTGCTTTTTTCCGATGTTTGACCAACGCCGGTGGGCATGGTCGCCTTGCGAACGGAGTATCTCGACCAGTTCACAGGCGCGCGGCTCGCGGAGCCCGCGCGCGTGACGCCGACCATTGGCGACACGATCATGGCGTGGGTCGCGCCGCTGCATGTTGGCAGCTTCGGCGGGATCGGCGTGAGGCTGGTCTGGCTGTTGACGGGCTTCGCACCGGTGCTACTGGCGGGAACCGGGCTGATCCTGTGGTGGACTCGCGTGATTGCGGTGCGGTGGTTGCACCGGCGAGTGACCGAAGCAGGAGTCGGGGTGCGCTAGCCGCGGTGGAGCCCATTGGTTCCGCCGCGTTGGTGCAGGACGTCACAAAACACGAAGCCGGCTCGTTCGACCACGGTTCCCCTCGATGCGGCGATCGGCCGGCTGAAGATCGGGCCGTCAAAGACAAACGTGTGGAACTCGCCGTTCTCCCCGCACGGATCGACGTCGGGCGGCAGATCGGTGAGGAACGCGTCGTCGAATGCGCGCCCGGCGAAGGACGCGCCAAGCGCGGCCGGGTTCACACAGACTGTGATCGCTTCGAAGCCATCGCCGATAAAGGACCGCGCGAGCGTCGCGGTGTCCTGTTTCCAGAGCGGGAAGAGGCACTCGAGGTCCCACGACGCGAGCTGACGCTCGCGGTATGTGCGCAGGTCCTCCAGAAAGATGTCGCCGAAGGCGACGCGGCGAATGCCGTCGGCTCGCACCCGAGCGAACGCCTTGCCCATCTCGTGTTCGTAGACGTCGTTGGACGATTCGGGCGGAACGACGACCTCGCTCAGTGGTATGCCGATCGCGGCCGCCTGTTCACGCAGGAGCGTCCGCCTGACGCCGTGCATGCTCACCCGGTCGTAGGCGTCCGTCACGGTCGTGAGCAGCTCGGCCACGTGATACACGCCTCGCCGTCGAATGTCCTGGAGCGCCAGCGCGCTGTCCTTGCCGCCGCTGAAGCACATCGCAATCGGTTCGCTCATCACACTGCTCAGTTCAACTCGGAGCACAAGTTGGCTCGACCGACGCGAGGCCACCCCCGACACCTGGCTGGAGCCTCCTCTGGCTCACTGGCCGAAATTGAACCGCCCGCCGAGGACGAAGGCCCTGGGCAGGCCAGGGTAGCCGAACGCGCTGTCGTACTCCTTGTCGGTCACGTTCTCGATCTGCAGGTAGATCGTCAGCTCGTCATGGACGCGATACTGACCGCCAAGCCCGACCAGGGTATATCCGGGGTTGAAGGTGATGGGGACCGACACGCCGTCTGATAGACGAGTCAAGTTGAAGAACGCCGAATCGTGGCGGTCGCCGCTGAACCGGAGGTTGAGGTGCGCGCTGCCGCGTCCCCGGGTGTAGTTGACGCGCAGGCTGCCGGAGTGCTTGGGGCGGCGGATCAACGGCTGCCCCGGCCGAAACTGATCGCTGGTGTTGATGGTGTTGACGACGCCGCTGTCGACATAGGCGTATGACGCCATCGCCGTCACACCGGCAATCGGTCTCTGGAGTCCGCCATCGAGCTCGAGACCGTGGGCTTGCGACCCTTCGATGTTGAGGAAGTCCGGAATGCCGTCGCCGTTGAAGCCCGGCGAGAACTGGAACGCGATCTGGTCTTCGAAGTCGTTGTCGAAGTACGTCACACGGCCCAACCAGCGCTGGGCGTCGAACGTCACTTCGGCGCCCACATCGATCGTGGTGGCGCGCTCCGGTTGCAGGTTCGGGTCGCCGTCGACGAAGGCGGACCCGAAGAGCTGGGAGAAGTCCGGGCTCTTGATCCCGAGGCCGATGTTGGCGAACACCTTCACCGACGAGACGGTCCCATCGGTGATCGCGATCGGGTAGCCGCCGACCGACAGCTTCGGGCTCGCTTCGGTGCCGAATCGCGAGTTGTCATTCACCCGGACCCCGGCAGTCGCGAACCACTGGTCGGCAAAGACGAATTGTTGCTGGGCGAAGAAGGAGTGATCTTCGATGCGAAAGCCGGCGCTGGTCGCGTCTCGTTCGCGGAGCGGGTCCTCTTCGCGCTCGTACTCGTAACCAGTGCTCAGTACCTGGTCACCGGCCCACGTCACGTTGGCCTGATACTCGAACGAATTCCGACGGAACTCCTCCGCGAAGGTGAAAGGGAAGTCGGACCGGAGCGCGCTGGACAGAAACTGTCCTCCGGCGAGACCGGCCGGATTGGTGGCAAGCGCGCTGAACTCGCTCTCATCGAGCAGCCGATCCACCCGCGGACCCTCGGGAAAGAGCGCGCCGGGCGTGCCGCTCATGAGAGCGAAGACGGTGAAGCTCGGGTCCGCTATCTCATCGTTCGACTGGCGATCGTTGCGGAAATAGGTCACGACTGCGGAATGGTTGAACCACGTGTTAACGCTCTGGTTGAACGTCACGTGGCCAGAGTAGTCTTCGGTGTCGGCCAGCGTGCCGTCATCGCCCGGTGCGTATCCAATCGGGCCGATCGCTCGCCCGCGCGCGTTGCTGTAGCGCCCCGCGGCGCGCAGGCGGACCTGGTCGCCGACAATGGCGCCGAAGCTGGCGTCGTAGGAGGTCTGGTCGAACCGGTCTGGGTCAGGCAGACGATCTTCAAATGCTCCGTTGGTCCCCCGGTAGGCGGCCCCGAACTGATAGTCGATCCGCTGTTGGGCACCGCCTAGCATCCGCAGATCGCTGCGCACGGTGTCGAAGGTGCCGCTCTCGAATGATCCGTAGACACGGGGCGCCGCGGTCGGTGTTCCACGCTTCGTGAAGATCTGGACGACCGACCCGATGGCGTCCGAGCCATACAGTGCCGATTGCGCGCCGCGCACCACTTCGACGCGTTCGATCTCACTGGCCGACACGCGGCTGAAGTTGAACGCACCGCCACTGGTGTTGACACGAACGCCGTCGATCATGACGTGGTTGTAGTCGCCTTCTCCGCCTCGAGAGAACAGTGACGAGCCGCTGCCCTCGCGTCCTGTCGTCTCGATGTTCAGACCCGGTATCGTCGTCACGACATCGGCGAGCGAGTGGCTACCGAGCGCCTGAATGTCTTCGGCCGTAAACACAGAGAGCGACTCGGTGACCGACGCGCGGCTCTCCTCTGTCCGCGACGCGGTGACGACGACAGTGTCGTTGACTGGGGCGAGGCCCAACCGAAAATCCTGGGTCGCGCCGGCGGCGGGCGACACATTGATCGTTCCGGTGGCGAACCCTTCGATCTGCGCCGTAAGGCGAATGTCTCCTGCGGATGGTAGCTCGAGCTGGTACCGACCGTTTGAGCCGGTTGTCGTGGTCGCCGTGATCCGGTTCCCGCGTAACGCCTCGACCGTCGCTCCGGGCAGCACCCCACCCGATGAATCCGTGACGGTGCCGCTCACGACGACCGCCTGCTGGGCCATGGCGGGCGTCACGACCAGGACACCGAGTGCAAGTACGAGTAGTCCGAGAGTCGGCTTCATCAGCATCGTTCCTCCGGGGATACCTTCGGCTGTCGAGGGGGCCGCGGAGCGGTGACCAGCCGAGGTGTTGTGCTGTCTCAAATTCATGGAAAGCCTAGTTGATTGCATGCAAGGTCTGCCCTGAAGAGTTTCTGAAGAGTTTCTGAAGGGCCCAACAGTTAGGGGTTTCATCTAGAAAGCTTCCGGATGTAACGCTCGTGCAATTGCGGTCGTGGCCTCCCCCAGACGGGGACCCGGTTGGACGAACTGATTGCCAAGCAGCAGACGAACCCGCCGGTTCCGGACGGCGGGCACTGCCGACAGCCGGTTCCAGACCGCGATCTCAGCCGCCTGGGTGTCCGGCGTCATCCGGTCGTCGTAGGTGAGCTCGATGATGACCTCCGGTGCGGCCGTCAGAATCGCTTCCGAGGTCAACTGGACCGATTCGCGTTGTACGTCGGCGAAGACGTTGACGCCGCCGGCCGCCTCCAGCATGTCGTGAAGGAACCCGGTCCCCCCACTGGCGTAGACGTTGCGGAGCGAGCCGGGCTCGCGCCCGAAGACCAGCAGCACCCGTGGTTGTTCCCGGTCGCCGACCCGCGCCTGCACGTCAGCCAGTCGCGTCTCGATCGCCCCGGTGACGCGCTGCGCCTCGTCCGCGCGTCCGGTTCGCGTCCCGAGGCGTCTGATGACCGACAGCGTGTCGGCGACGCCGCCGTGGGCGTACGAGAACACGGGGATGCCCGCGCGCGTCAGCTGCTCGATCTGGTCGCGCTGGCTGCCGTACAGAATCACGAGGTCGGGCCGCAGTCGGAAGATCTGCTCCATGTCGGGGTCGAGCAGACCGCCGACACGGGCGCGGCTCGCGACCTCCGGCGGATGGGTGTCGAAGCTGCCCACGCCGACCACCTCGGACCCCGCGCCGATCGCGAAGAGCGCTTCGGTCAAGGCCGGCACCAACGAGACGATACGCCGAGGGCCGCTCTGGGTGCTGACCAGCGCGGACAGCATGACGACCAGACAGGTGATCGCGGCCGCTCGCCGCCGGAGCATGTCAGTCATCGATGTCGTATCAGAAGCCAGAGAAAGAAGGGGCCGCCTAGCATCGCAGTGATCACGCCGACCGGCAGCTCCATGGGTGAGAGCAGGGTTCGCGCCGCGACGTCGCACGCGACGAGGAACGCGGCGCCCAGACAGGCGGAGGCGGGCAGCACCAGCCGGTGATCGGCGCCGACCAGCAGGCGCACGAGATGCGGGATGATGATGCCGATGAAGCCGATCGGCCCACCCAGCGCGACCGCCGCGCCGGTGACCAGTGACGCGCTCAGAAACGCCAGCCGCTGGGTGCGCAGTACGTCGATACCGCGCGTCGCCGCGCCCTCGGCGCCCAAGGTCAGCAGGTTCAAGGCGCGTGGCAGCCGGGCGAAAATGATGAAGGCGATACCCATCAACGGCAGCGCCGACAGGATCGGACCGTAGCTGCTGACGTCGAGATTCCCCATGACCCAGCGCACCGCCTGGAAACTCCGCGTGAAGTCTGCCAGATACTGGACGAACAGGATGATCGCGGAGAACAGGGAGTTCAGCGTTACGCCGGCGAGCANCAGCACATTGGTCGACAGACCCTGTCGCCGCAACGTGGCCAGCGCGTAGACGACCGCCACCGCGGCCAGCGCGCCGGCGAAGCTCGCGATCGGCACAGCCGGCACACCCATGACGCTCAGCGGCAGGCCGAGCGTGATCACCAGCATCGCGCCCAGTGAGGCGCCGGCCGACACCCCGAGCGTGAACGGGGTGGCGAGCGGGNTCCTGAGCAACGCCTGGAGCACGACGCCGGCGGCGGCGAGCGACGCGCCGACCAGCGCCCCGGCGAGCGCCCGAGGCAACCGGGCAATGAAGAAGATCTGCGCGTCAACGTTGTCGACGAACGGGATAGCCGTGTCGAAGACCCGCCGCAGGCTGATGGTCGTCGGACCGATCAGCGGCGCGGTCACACAGGCCGCCACCGCCAGCGCCGCGAACCCGATCTGGACCAGCCAAACCCGTCGCCGGAGATCACCCGCGGTGACCGGGGTGACGGCGGAGATCGTCGAGATGCTCATGACCTCGCAGGATGGCGACGACTGCGGCGAAACCCTCCGGCTTCTCCTGTCTCCTTCATGAGTTCCGGGTTCCTACCGTCTGGCGAGCGGTACGACCGTCAGCTGCCGACTCACCGCATGGCGGTGGACGTCGGCGGCGACGTCGTACACCGCGGCGATCGTATCCGGGGTCAGCACCGCCTCGGTCGGGCCCGCCGCGAGGATCCGGCCGTCTCGCAGCAGCACGAGTTCGCGGCAAAGACCCGCGGCAAAGTTCAGGTCGTGAGTGCACACGACGACCGTCATGCCGTGGTCGCGGTTCAGACGGTCGAGCAACGCGGAGGTCTCGAGCTGGAACGCGAGGTCGAGCGATGACGTCGGTTCATCGAGCAGCAGGACCCGTGAGGCCCCCGAGTCGTCGTCCGGCGTCGTTCGGGATTCGAACTGCGCCAGTGCACTCGCCAGGATGACTCGCTGTTTCTCACCACCGCTGAGTGTTCGGAAGCTCCGCTGTTCGAGATCCGCAGTGCCGGTGGCCGCGAGCATCCGTCGCGCGATGTCGAGGTCGTCGGGACCTTCCAGCTCGAATGCCTGCAAATGCGGATAACGTCCCATCAGGACGATCTCGAGCACCGTGTAGTCGAAGGCGAGTTCCGTTTCCTGCGGCACCACGGCCAGGCGACGAGCCAGGGTTACGCGGTCGAGTTGGGCGGTGTCCAGGCCGTCGAGGGTGACCCGGCCGCCGGCGGGCGTCAGTAACCCCGCCAGCAGCTTGAGCAGGGTCGTCTTGCCCGACCCGTTTGGCCCCAGCACGCCGACCAGCCCGCCTGCCGAAACGGCCACGTCGATGCCGCGCAGCACGGGGTGGGAGCCGTAGCCGAACGAGACCGCGTCAGCGCGCAGCACCTAGTCCTCCACGATGACGACCGGGGCGGAACCCGAGCCACGCGCGCGGAACACACGGACTGGAGATGGATCGATGTACGAGGGTGGGGACCAAGGCGTTCCTTTCCGGCGTAACCACGCGCCGAGTCCGTTCGGTTCACGAACGGGCGAAAGGACGAGCCCGATGGCCAGGTTTCCTGACTCGCGGATCACCGCGGAACGGCATCGCCTTCCCGCACTCAGTCGAATGCAGTGACGGGCGTCCTCGCCGGGGTCGGCTGTTCGAGCCGACTGTCGAGGGCGCCGGAGCGCCGTTCCACTCCCCACTTACAGTGGCGGGACCGTGTGGGCTTCACACCCACTTCCCTTGGCCGCCGGGAAGCGTCGAGTTGCAGCCTCGGAGTATAGCATGGCCTGTCGCCTGCGTGTCGACGTCCGCCAGGCTCAGCGCGACGCTGGGCTGGTGGGCGGAGTCGAAGGGCGGTTGCCTGGGGGAGCGGCTCCGTCGTACGATGTCCGTTCTGAAGCGCCTCGCGAGGCAGAGACCTTTGGAACCATGCGTTCACGGCTCGAAACCACAGGATTGCTCGACATCGCCGACAAGCTCGACGCCGGGATCCGGCTCGACCTGGACGACGGCACGCGTTTGTTCGCCTGTCCGGACCTGCTCGCCGTCGGCTGGCTGGCCAACCGCGAGCGAGAGAAGCGACACGCCGGTCAGACTTTTTTCAATCACAACATCCGCATCGAGGCGACCAACGTGTGCGTGGCGAGCTGTTTGTTCTGCTCGTTCGCGCGGTTGCAGCCCGGAGACGACGGCGCCTACACCCTGAGCCTCGAAGAGGTGTGGGACAAGCTCCGCGCCAGGCAGCACCAGTCGATCACCGAAGTGCACGTCGTCAACGGACTCCACCCCGACCTGCCGTTCGACTACTACCTCGAGTTGCTGCGGGGCCTGAAACGGATTCGTCCCGATGTGCATCTCAAGTGTTTCACGGCAGTCGAGATCGCCTTCTTTGCCGATCTCTATGGTCGTACCGATGAGCAGGTGCTCACCGAGCTGATGGCGGCCGGACTCGACTCGTTGCCGGGGGGCGGCGCCGAGGTATTCGCCGAACGGGTGCGCAGCAAGCTGTGTCACGACAAGTGCGGCACCGAGCGGTATCTGGACATCCATCGGACGACGCACCGACTCGGCATGCGGTCGAACGTCACAATGCTCTACGGGCACATCGAGACCGCCGAGGAGCGGGTCGATCACATGCTGCGGGCTCGGGCGCTGCAGGACGAGACCGGCGGGGTCCAGGCGTTCATTCCCCTGGCATTCCACCCGGACAACAATCAGATGCGCAAGCTGCCGGCACCGACCGCGGCCGACACCCTCCGCGTGCACGCGGTCGCTCGGCTGATGCTCGACAACGTGCCGCACATCAAGGCGTTCTGGGTCGCCACCGGGGTCGAGACGGCCCAGACGGCGTTGTGGTTCGGGGTGGACGATCTCGATGGTACGGTGCAGGAGGAGCAGATCTACCACATGGCCGGCGCGCGCACCCCGGCGGCGCTGACGACCGATGACATCAGCCGTCTGATCCGGGTTGCGGGCCGCGAGCCCGTGGAGCGCGACACACTCTACAACGTTGTTTCGATGTCGGCGTGAGCCGGCGCTCGACCGGGTGTCATCCTATCCGGTAGAATTCAGCCGCCGCGTGTCCCTGCCGACCGGACAAAGGTCATCCCGCAGCATTCGAGTCCCTCAACCCTATTCGAGAAGGAGAGTTTCCCATGGCGCACGAACTTCCCGCGTTGCCTTACGGCTTTGACGCCCTGGCCCCGCACATCGACGAGCAGACGATGCGCATCCATCATGGCAAGCACCACGCGGCTTACGTGGCCAAGCTGAACGGTGCGCTCGAGGCGCATGCTGGCCTGCAGAGCAAGAGCGTCGAGGAGCTCGTGGGCGACCTCGATGCGCTGCCGGAAGGGATTCGCACCGCCGTCCGCAACAACGGCGGTGGCCACGCGAACCACACCCTGTTCTGGCAGGTCATGGCGCCGGGTGCCGGCGGCGCGCCGACCGGTCAGATCGCCGACGCGATCAACGGCGCCTTCGGGAGCTTCGACAGCTTCAAGGAGCAGTTCGCGGCCGCGGCGGTTGGGCGTTTTGGCAGCGGTTGGGCGTGGCTTGTCGCCGACGGCGGTTCCGTGTCGATCGAGTCGTCGCCCAACCAGGATTGTCCGGCGATGAGCGGCAAGACCGCGGTGCTCGGGCTCGATGTCTGGGAGCACGCCTACTACCTGAACTACCAGAACCGTCGACCCGATTACATCGCCGCCTGGTGGAATGTCGTGAACTGGCCGGAAGTGAACCGTCGTCTCGGTTAATCCGTTGGTGGAGGGAAGACTCGATGGATGGAGGTCGGGCTGCGCCGTCCGCACCCGGCCTCTCCTTCTCCCGCCTCCTGACTCCTGTGTCCTGACTCCTGATGCGCGCGCACAGCGCGCGACCCCATGACCCTGTCTTTCGTACTCTTCCTGTTTCTTGCCCATCTCGGTATCGGCATCGTCTTCACGCTGCTGCTGGTCAACCGCGAAGCCGGCGTGAAGTTCTTTCGATTCAATGCCGGCCTGGCTGGTACGTTGCTCCTCGTGGCGCTCGCGTTCCGGCCCGACGAGGTCGTCCTCTCGTCTGACGCGCAGGGTCTCGCGTTTCTCGCCGTCATCGTGGCCGCGGCCGCCAGCCTGCTCTACTGGGCCACCATCGGTCGAGTGGTCTACGTGCTGCGGACAATCTTGCTGTCGACAGCGGTCGCCGCCGGTGGCATCGCGCTCGTAGCCCAGGCCCTGGCCATCTCCGCCGGTGCCTCGACCCTGGCGGCCGCGCTGACGGTCGCGAGCTTCGCAACCTCGACCGCGCTGCTTGGCGGCAGCTGCACCGCGATGAGCCTGGGGCACTGGTATCTCGTGCTGCCCAAGATGCCGGTTGCCCACCTGAAATCGGTGGTGAAGTTCCACATCGGGACGACCGCCGCGCGCATTCTGGTGGTGTCGGTCGCCGTGTGGTGGGCGATCGTGGTCGCGGAGCTGCCGGAACCAGGTTTCGACCGCTACATCTTCTCGATCGATGGGGTGTTCTTCTGGCAGCGCATCCTGTTCGGTCTGTTGGGTCCGGCCGTCCTGGCCTATATGACTTGGGAAACCGCCAAGATTCAGGCCACCCAGTCGGCCACCGGCATTCTCTACGTTGACTTCTTCACGGTCATGGTCGGCGAGGTGCTGGCGAAGTATCTGCTCCTGGCCACGACGGTGCCCGTGTAGGCTCGAGAAGTCAGAAGTGAGAAGTCAGAAGAAAGACACAGCAGCAGGAGAAGCCTGACGGCTGCGCCGGCATCTGTTCAACGGTAGCCAAGCCCTTCACGGCGACCGTGTGTCAGAGTAGCAAGGCCCTTTAGGGCCGCCAGTGTCATCGCATGGAAGTCACCGTCCGTTGTCATCAGTGTGGGAGCGCGCTGCCGGTCACACCGGCCGAGGAATCGGCGCAGATCGACTGCGGCAGTTGTCGGCAGGCGTTCATGCTGACTTTCTCGGAGGCTGTCCGAGCCGACCGCCAAGTCGACCGCTGTCCGGTGTGCGAGGGCGGTGATTTCTACAGGCGAAAGGACTTCGACCCCAAGCTCGGGGTGACCGTCGTCGTCATCGGCGCGCTGATCAGCGCCGGGTTCTACTACTTCGGTCTGGACCTTATCGCCTACGGCGTTCTCGCCGCCGCCACGCTAGTCGACTTCTTCATTTACGGCCGTCTCAGCGACCTGACCGTGTGCTACCGCTGTCATGCGGAGTTCCGCGGCGGCTACCAGCAGACGGCCGGCGCTTTCGACCTACACACCGCCGACCTGCTCGAACCCGAGTACGAGCGCAAGGTCGGCAAACGTTAGTGCACTAGCGCTCCGTTCTTGCCACCTGATGGAGCGGATTTGTTCCCATCGCGTCGCCTTCCGATTGGGGATTTTCCCCGCCGTCACGGGCGGTTGTCCGTCGTCGCCGCCGGGGGCGCCCGGCTAGGCGCACCACCCGTCGGTGGCTGGCCTAGCGGCGCGGAACGGAGCATGCATTGCCTATATTGGAGGACCGCATGTTCAAGCACATCCTGCTTCCAACCGACCTGAGCGAACGTGCCGAACGCGCCGTCGATGTTGCCATCGACCTGGCGAAACAGGCCGGCGGTACCGTCACGCTGCTCCACGTCATCCAGACGATTCAGGGGGTCGAGTTCGACGAGATGCAGTCGTTCTACGCCGAGCTGGAGAGTCGTGTGCGTAAGCGGCTTGCCGCGCTGGTTGCCCGGCACACCGATGCCAATGTAGAAGTGCGGATGGAAGTGGCCTACGGCGTACCGGCGGCTGAGGTCTTGCGGCTCAGTGAGGAACGGGGAATCGACCTGGTGGTGCTCGCGTCGCACGCGGTCAGTCGGGACGATCCCGCGGCGGGCTGGGGAACGCTCAGCTACAAGGTCGGTCTGCTGGTGGCCTGCCCGGTGCTGCTGGTGAAGTGAGGCGGGCGACGGGGATGCCCACGTAGACGGCGCCGCCGTCCAGTCGGCTATGCTTCGGCACGAGGCTGAGCGCGCCGATCTGACAGTCTGGGCCCGCCTCGACGTCGATGTTGACCACCGTGCCAAGACCGATTGTCACGCGATCGCCTAGCCGCACCGGGGCGGTCTTGACCAGACCGCCCTCGACCGTGTGGCCGGAGACGTGCACGTCGGAGCCAATCACGACATCGTCTTCGAAGATGAGCTGGCTGTGGTCGCTGACCGCCAGGCTGTTGACATAGACCCGACGCCCGAGCCGTGCGCCGTTGAGTCGCAGATACGCGGTCCACAGCGGAGAGCCGCGAAACAGCGTACCGGCGAAGAACCGCACGATGTGGATGGCAACCATGTAGCGAACCCAGTCGAGCAACGGCCAGTCGAGATCGGCAATCCGCATGTCGGCGCGCGGTGGCGTTCGCCAGCCGGTGAGTTTCGTCGCCAGGGGTGACAGACCCATCAGGAAGAGAGCGAACAGCACATACGACGGCGCGACCATGAGGCTGAAGACGAGAAGCCGCGTGGCCGGACCGGGGCCCTGCCAACCGATGAGTCTGGACCAGAGCAGCATGACCGGGAGCACCGCCAGACCGCAGACCGCGCCCTGGACGGCGCAGATGGTGACGACGGTCCAGGCGACACGCCAGGCACCGGTTAACCGCCCCGCGCGGCCCGCAATGGAGTCTGTTGTCATGTCCGAGGGCGGGTGTTCTGCTGGCCCGGTGTTGCACGTCCTGCGTCAGGATCGGTGGCGATGAGCGTGGAGTCAAGGGGCGATTACGACGACCGCCTGCAGATTCGTGGCGATGGAACACCGCTGGTGTTGGTTCCGGGACTCGACGGCACCGGGCGGCTGTTTCATCGTCAAACCGGGTTGTTGGCCCGTTCGCATCGCGTGGCGACCTACGCGCTCAGGGACACGGCGCCGACCATGGAGTCGCTCGTCGAGGATCTGTTGAAGGTGGTCACCACCGCGGCGGGAACGTCCGAGCGCGCAATCGTCATCGGGGAGTCGTTCGGCGGCGCGTTGGCGCTGACCTTCGCTCTCGCCCACCCGGAGCGCGTGCGGGCGCTCGTCATCATCAACTCGTTCTCGCACTTCACACCGCAGTTCCGGCTGCGACTGGCGATTCACGGCCTGCGGATGGTGCCCTGGGGTGCGATGCCGCTGGCGAGACGGATGACGGCGTTTCGCCTCCACTCGAAGCACACCCACCGGCGCGACGTCCGGAAGTTCATTACGGCGACGCGCTCGGCTACCAAGGATGGGTATCTCGGCCGTCTCCGGCTGCTCACGCGCTACGACGTCCGCCACCGTCTGGGCGAGGTGGTGTCGCCGACTCTCTTCGTGGCCGCCGAGCTCGACCATCTGGTGCCGTCGCTCGAGCAGGCACGCTACATGGTGGCTCGTGTGCCCGGGTCGACGCTGAAGATCCTGGAAGGACACGGCCACATTTGTCTAATCGCGCCAGACCTGGACCTATCCGACATCTTGCACCAGTGGCAATCCCGCCGCCTGAAGCCTGAAGCCTGAAGCCGGCAGGCTGACGCCGCTCGACAGCCTGTCAAAACAGCTTCACCTCGACCGTCTCACCCTCCTCGACGACGTCGGTCTGAGCCGGAATCTCGATGTAGCCGTCGGCCTGCGACATGCTCGTGATGTCGCCCGATGCCTTGAAGGCGGGCACGGCGAGCCCGTCGACGACGCGGACCGTGTAGAACTGGTGTCGATCGGTGGTGGAGACGAACCGCTGCGAGGCAGGCACCGACACGGTGCGGAACCGATAGACAGGCAGACGGGCCAGTCGTCGTAGCACCGGCACAAGCAGGATGTAGGCGTTCGACAGACAGGAGGTGGGGTAGCCCGGCATCCCGAGCCCCGGGATCGAGCCGATGGTGCCGAACGCGGTCGGTCTGCCCGGCTTGACCGCGATGCCGTGAAACAGAATTTCCCCCTTGCGTTGCATCACGTCGAGCGTCAGGTCACGCTCGCCCACCGAGCTGCCGCCCGAGAAGACCAGGATGTCGTGCTCGAGACAGGCGTCCACCGCGGCACTCAGCTCGTCGAGATTGTCGCCCGTCGTGGGGAACGGAACCGGCACGCCCCCGTGCTCCCTGACGACCGAGCCGAGGGTGAAGCGGTTGATGTCGTAGATTTGCCCGGGACCGAGCGGCTGCCCCGGGGCGATAATCTCGTTACCGGTCGAGATGAGGGCCACGCTCGGGCGGACGTAGACGTCGATCTCGGCAATTCCCAGCGCGGCAATCGAGCCCACCCGGCTCGGTGTCAGCAGATCGCCCGGTCGCAGTAGCTCGGTCCCGTCGGTGATGTCGGCACCACGGCGCCCGACGTGCTGGCGCGGGTGCACCTGGGTGAAAATGGCGACCTCGTCGCCGTCACGGCGGTCTGTCTCCTCGACCATCACGACGGCGTCGGC
>PBRZ01000135.1 GCA_002726085.1 Acidobacteriota bacterium | reverse complement strand
GAGCGCGAGTCGGAGGCGAGCTCGAAGAACTGACCGGGAAAGAGGCGCGGTCGGTGAGGCTGGGACACCTCCAGCGGGGCGGTGGGCCAACCAGCTTCGACAGGGTGCTGGCGACACGGTTCGGCGGTAAGGCGGTGGAGATGGTGCTGGCCGGCGAGTTCGGGCGGATGGTGGCGAACCGCCCGCCCGACATCATCTCGGTGCCGCTCTCAGAGGTCGTGGGCCGCATAAAGCAGGTGCCGCCAGACCTCGACCTCGTGCGAACGGCCCGTGCGCTGGGCATTTCGTTCGGGAATTGAAATCTGACCCGGCGCGCCGCGACCGAAACGTGCGCACCGTCGCTACTCGAGCACGTCCAGATACTTCAGTGCGCCGCCGGTATTGAGCAGCACGACGCGATCGTGCGACGAGATCGTTCCGTCGGCGACCAGCCTGCGGAGGGCCGCGAGGGTCGCCCCGCCCTCCGGCGCCGCGCCAATCCCCTCCTGGCTGCCTAGGTCGCGCATCCCCTGGATCATCTCCGTGTCCGAGACAGCCAATGCGCTGCCTCCGCTGGCGCGCAGCGCGCGCAGCACGAGAATGTCGCCGACGGCGGCCGGCACGCGCAGGCCATCAGCTACCGTCGCCGCACCCACCCACGGCTCGGCGGTCTCGGCGCCGGTCTGAAACGCCCGAACGATCGGAGCGCAGCCGTCGGCCTGCACGGACACCAGGCGGGGACGCGGGCCCCTCACCCAGCCGAGTTGCTCGAGCTCGTCGCACGCCTTCCAGATGCCCACGATGCCAGTGCCGCCGCCGGTGGGGTAGATGATCCAGTCGGGCCAGCGCCATCCGAGCTGTTCCGCGATTTCATACCCCATTGTCTTCTTGCCCTCGACCCGGTATGGCTCCTTGAGCGTCGAGACGTCGTACCAGCCCTGTGGACGACCCTGTTCGGCGGCGAGCCGGCCGGCATCGGTTATCAGACCGTCGACCAGCGTGACGTCGGCCCCATGCAGCCGGCACTCCTGGATGAAGGGGGACTTGACGTCACGCGGCATGAAGACTTGCGCCTCGAGCCCCGCGTTGGCGGCGTAGGCAGCCAGCGCACAGGCGGCGTTGCCGGCCGACGGCACTGCCAGCGTCGTGGCTCCGAGGTCGCGCGCGCGGGTGACGGCGGCCGACATGCCTCGGGCCTTGAAGGAGTTGGTGGGGTTCAGCGCTTCGTCCTTGACGTAGAGATGCGACAAGCCGAGCTCTGCCCCGAGGCGGGGAGCAGGGAAGAGCGGGGTCCAGCCTTCACCCAGGGTCACCGGCGGGGCGCCGTCTGTCAGCGGCAACGCAGGGGCGTATCGCCACATCGAGCGGGTGGCGTTGCCAAGCGATTCGCGCGTCCAGTGGGCTCCGATCCGTTCCCAGTCGTAGCGGGCGAGCAGCGGGCGCCCACATGTGCAGAGGTGATGGCGTTCGGCCGCGGCGAACGGGCCGGCGCCGCACGGAATCGAGCATTCGAGATGAAAGGTGAGGGACACGAGCAAAGTAGGGCAGCGCTGGAGGCGCGAGGAGGGCGTTCTCAGAGAAGATTCGCGAAGCCTTCCGGATTCCCCTGCCCCCTGAGAGCGGGCATCCTAACGCTCGAGCAGCTCCGCATCCTTGGCCTTCTGCAGGTCGTTGATGTGCGCGGTGTGCTCGTCGGTCACTTTCTGGACATCGTCGAGGGCCTGCCGCTCGTCGTCTTCGGAGATCTCGTGTTTCTTGAGCAGCTTCTTGAGGGCGTCGTTGACATGACGCCGGACGTTCCGCACGCCGGTTCGTCCTTCCTCGGCGAGCGTGTGGACAATGCGAGACATCTCTTTGCGGCGTTCGTCGGTGAGCGCGGGAATCGGAATCCGGACCACTTTGCCGTCGTTGCTCGGATTCAGCCCGAGGTTGCCGGTCTGGATGGCCCGCTCGATCGCGCCAATCTGGGTTGGATCGAACGGGTGGGCGACAATCAGCGTTGATTCCGGAACCGACAACGTGGCGACCTGATTCAGCGGCATCTGGGTGCCGTAGGCGTCGACGCGGACCGAGTCTAGAATGCCAATCGACGCCCGGCCTGTCCGGACGCCTGAAAGCTCGTGACGGACGTGCTCGACCTGTCCCTTCATACTCGCGCGGGCTTCAGTCACGGCGCTCTGGCCGTCTGTGATGTTCATCTCGGGACACTCATCCCTTTCTGCCAATCGTGATGGGCTCAGGCGTGACCACAGACCCGACCGCTTCCCCCATCACCGCGCGAACCACGTTGCCCGGTGTCGTCAGGTTGAAGACGACGATCGGAAGCTTGTTGTCCATGCACAGCGAGATCGCGGTCGCGTCCATTACATTTAGACGCCGTTCCAGAACCTCGAGGTGTGAGAGGGAGTCGAGACGGGTGGCGGTGGGATCTGTCAGCGGGTCGGCGGTGAAGATGCCGTCCACTTTGGTCGCCTTCATGATGACGTCGGCCCGAATCTCCATGGCGCGCAACGCCGCCGCCGTGTCCGTCGTGAAATAAGGGTTCCCAGTGCCGGCAGCGAACAGGACGACCCGCCCTTTTTCGAGATGTCGAATGGCGCGCCGACGGATGAACGGTTCTGCGACGGTGCGCATCTCGATGGCAGTCAGGACGCGCGTGTCGCTGCCATGACGCTCGAGCGCGTCTGAGAGCGCGAGCGCGTTCATCACCGTCGCCAGCATTCCCATGTTGTCGGCGGTAGTGCGGTCCATGCCCTTCGCGCTGGCCGCCAGTCCCCGGAATATGTTGCCGCCGCCAATGACGACTGCCAGCTCGACTCCGAGTTGACGGACCTCGACGATCTCCGCCGCGATCTGATCGGCCACGACAGGGGCGATTCCATATTCGCGATCGCCCATGAGCGCCTCGCCCGAAAGCTTGAGAAGCACGCGCTGATAGGCTGGGGCAGGCATCGAGTGTGGGGATTATAGCGCAGACCGAACACGCGTCGGGCAGCAGGCCGGTCGCGTGTGAGGTTACGCCGTCGAACCGGAGTCAGTTCGCCGCGTCGCCGATTTTGAACCGAGCGAAGCGAGGAATGGTGATGTTTTCGCCCATCTTGGCGATCGCTGCCGTGACCAAAGCGCCGACCGAGGTCTTGGGGTCTCGAATGGACGGCTGGTCCAGGAGCACGACCTGCTGGTAGTAGCTGTTCACCTTGCCTTCGACGATCTTGTCGACGACCTGCGGCGGCTTGTTGGAGGCCTCAAACTGCGCTCGGAAGATGGCCTTCTCCCTGTCGAGGTCCTCGGCCGGCACCGCCTCCCGGGTTGCATACAGCGGGTTGGCTGCCGCGATGTGCATCGCGATCTCCCGGACCAACTGCTGAAACTCGTCAGTGCGCGCGACGAAGTCGGACTCGCAGCCAACCTCGACCAGCACGCCGACCTGACCACCCATGTGTATATAGCTCGCCACCAGGCCCTGACTGGTGCTGCGCCCCGAGCGCTTCGCGGCACGCGCCTGTCCGCGAGTGCGCAGTATCGTCACCGCTTTGTCGATGTCGCCATCGACCTCTGCTAATGCCGACTTGCAGTCCATGAATCCGGCTCCGGTCTTGTCACGGAGTTCCTTTACCTGTGTGGCGGAAATGGCCATGTTGATTCTTCCTCAGCACGATAAGAGGTGCGCAGATGCGTGTCGCCCTATGGGGGCCACGCGTGGTGGGGCGGTACGCAACAAGCGCCGGCAGTGACTCGCCGGCGCCGTTGATGGTCGTATGAACGAGGCGTCAAACGGAGGCCGGCGATACGGCCCGTTCAGCCTTCGCCGGGGCCGGCGCCGAGCTCGAGCCACCTGCCGCTGCATCCGCGGGCGCGTTTTGCGTTGCCTCGCGCAGTCCACGACCAGCAATGGCGGCATCGGCGATACGGGTCAGGAATAGCCTGATCGACCGCAGGGCATCGTCGTTACCCGGAATGATGTAGTCAACGTCATCCGGGTCACAATTGGTGTCAACAATCCCCATGACCGGAATCTTCAGCTTGCGGGCTTCGTCGACCGCAATCTTCTCCTTGCGGGTATCGACGACGAACACCGCGTCCGGTAGCCGCGACATGTGACGAATGCCGTCCAGGTTCTTGTAGAGCTTCCGTTTTTCCTTTTCCTTGCGCGCGATCTCCTTCTTGGAGAAGGTGTCGTACCGCCCGTCTTCCGCCATCGCTTCCAGGTCGCGGAGTCGCGCGATGCTGCGTTGGATCGTCACGAAGTTGGTCAGCAGGCCACCCAGCCATCGCTCGTTGACGAAGAACATGCCGCAACGCTTCGCTTCTTCCTGCACGAGGTCCTGGGCCTGGCGCTTGGTGCCCACAAACAGCACGGTCTTGCCGTTGGCCGCGAGGTCGCGGACGAATGCTTCGGCCTCGTCGAACAGCGTGGCCGTCTTGCTGAGGTCAAGGATGTAGATCCCATTGCGGGCACCAAAGATGTATGGCTTCATCTTCGGGTTCCAGCGCCTGGTCTGGTGCCCGAAATGCACGCCGGCCTCGAGCAGGTCTTTGATAGCGATCGACGTCAAGCTGCCTCCATTCCCTTAGCGCTTGCTGAACTGGAAGCGCTTCCGGGCGCCAGCCAGTCCGTATTTCTTCCGCTCTTTGATCCGGGCATCGCGAGTGAGCATTCCCGCCTTTTTCAGAACCGGACGCAACTCCTCGTCAAACTGCACCAACGCCCGGGCAATGCCGAGCCGCAAGGCATCGGCCTGGCCGGTGATGCCGCCACCTTTGGCCGTTGCCAGGATGTCGACCTTGTCGGTCGCTTCGGCCAGCTGCAGCGGCGTCATGATGCGCGTCCGAATCGCTTCAGACGGAAAACGCTTTTCGAGAGACGATCCTCGGATGACGATTTCACCAGAACCAGGCTTGAGGAACACACGTGCGGTCGACGATTTGCGCCGGCCAGTACCGTAAAAACTCGTTGCTGCCACGTCAGGATACCTCGAGTGGGGCGGGCCGCTGGGCTGCATGCGGGTGGTCTGGCCCCGCATACACCTTCAGCTTGCGATACATCGCGTTACCCAGCTTGGTTTTTGGCAACATCCCGCGAACCGCCTCTTCCACCATGCGCGCCGGTCGCCGCTGCCTCAGGGTCTTGGCACGCTCCTCGCGCAGGCCACCCTCGTAACCGCTGTGATAGCGGTAGAGTTTCTGTTCTTCCTTCGCCCCCGTCAGAGTGACCCTGGCAGCGTTAGTGATGATGACGAAATCACCTGTGTCGAGGAAAGGCGCATATTGGGGCTTGTGCTTGCCCTGGAGCAATTTGGCCGCGACCGTTGCGACTCGCCCCAGCACATGCTCGCCGGCATCGATGACATGCCACTCTCGTTGGATGGTTGCCGGCGTCGGAACGTACGTAGACATCGCTTCTCCAGTGGCCCCTCCGACCACAGACATAAACTCAAATGATACGGGCAATTAGCCTGGTTGTCAAGATTTCCGCGTGCCCGAATACCGTTCGAGTCTCCCTGCAGCTAGTGTCCCGAGTCAGAAGTCCGTTGCTGCATCGTCGCACCTTGCCAGCCGGGCGCCGCGCTCAGGAACATGAGCAACGGTCTTCTGACTCCGGACATCAAGTCCAGGCGGGTGGTCGCGGGGCTGCCCGCGCGAAAGCGGGCCCGCCTCACCAAAGCTCCGTGAGCAGGAGACCGGGCGAAGGCGGGTGCAGGGGCGGTCAATCCCGGCCGATACACCGAGATGCACGGAGACGGCGGACGTCTGGAGCACCGGGCGAGACAGGT
This sequence comes from Acidobacteriota bacterium, assembly GCA_002726085.1. Classification (GTDB taxonomy): domain Bacteria; phylum Acidobacteriota; class Vicinamibacteria; order Vicinamibacterales; family UBA8438; genus NP936. The sequence continues at coordinate 13,587 of PBRZ01000135.1, read as the reverse complement.
CGGCTCGGCCGGCTTGACGCCGAATCGGCGCAGGCGTAGCGTGAAATGTCAGGATGGCCGGCAGCTTCTGGCTGAGCGAGGCAGAAAGCGTGTTCTTCAGCCGAACGAAATCGCTGGTTGGGCTCGACATCGGGTCGAGCGCCGTGAAAGCAGTCGAGCTGCGTTTGACAACCAACGGCTACAAGGTGGCCGCGATCGGCACCGAGGCGGTGCCGCCCGACAGCATCGTCGACGGGTCCATCATCGACGGTGGCGTCGTGGCCGACGTCATACGGCAGGTTTTTGAGAAGACCAAGATCAAGACCAAAGAGGTCGTGGCGTCGCTGTCCGGTAATGCCGTGATCGTGAAGAAGATTACGTTGCCGCTGATGAGCGATGATGAGCTGGCCGAGTCGATTTACTGGGAGGCCGAGCAATACATCCCGTTCGACATCCAAGATGTGAACATCGACTATCAGGTGATCGAGGCCGTCGCGGACGATCCGAATCAGGACACCATGGACGTGCTGCTCGTGGCGGCCAAGAAGGAGAAGATTGCCGACTACTCGGCGGTCATTTCCCAGGCGGGCCGAGTGCCGGTGGTGGTCGACGTGGACGCGTTCGCACTGCAGAACGCCTACGAGATCAACTACGGCATCGACATGTCCCAGGTGGTCGTGCTCGTGAACGCCGGCGCGAGTGCCATGAACATCAACATCATCGAGGGCGGCCAATCGCTCTTTACGCGCGACATCTCCCTCGGTGGCAACGCCTACACCGAGGCGCTGCAGACGGATCTGAGCCTGTCGTTCGAAGATGCCGACCTGCTGAAGCGAGGACTGCCCGTCGAGGGGGTCAGCATGGAGGAGGCCCTCCCGACCATCTTGAATGTCACCGAGAATCTGCTGCTCGAGATCGAGAAGACCTTCGATTTCTTCAAGGCGACTGCGGCCTCTGACCGCATCGACCAACTGTTCGTGAGCGGCGGCGCAGCCGGTGTCGAGGGCTTCGTTGACGCGCTCGAGGCCCGATTCGACCTGCCGATCTCGCACTTCGATCCGTTCCGTCAGATCGCGTTCGACACCAAGCAGTTCAGTCAGGAGCTGCGTCAGGAGCTGGTAGCGACCAGCGCGGTCGCCGTCGGCCTCGCCCTGCGGGAAGAGGACGACCGATGATCCGCATCAATCTGATGGCGGTCGAGCGCGACCGCGCCAGGCGTCGGTTCAGCATCGGAATCGATCTGGGACAGAAGTTCACCTTGGCCTGCGGCGCGATCTTCGTCGTGGTTGTCGCCGTCGTGGTCTGGCAGGTGGTGTCCGTGCGGGGGGAGACGATCAGGCTCGACGAGCAGCTCGTTTCGGTGAATCAGGAGCTGGCGAGCATGTCCGACGTCGTTGAGCGTCGCAACGAGTTCGAGACGCGGAGCGCCGAGTTGGCTCGGCGGGTCGCCCTTATCGAGGAGCTGCGCGCGGGAGAGGCCGGGCCGGGGAGGATGCTCGACGAGATCAGTCGCGGGCTCCCGGACGGCGTGTGGCTGACGGAATTGCGGCAGGAGGGTCCCGACATTTCCATATTCGGACAGGCGACGACACTGACTGCCTTGTCAGACATGGTCGTCGCCCTCGAGTCGTCCGGGTACTTCGTGTTACCGGTGGAGATCATCGATGGTCAGCTGGAGACTCAGGAAGCCGGCGAGGTGGTCCGTTTCGAGTTACGGGCCGAGTTCAGGTTGCCGTCCTCCTGACCTGTCGGTCCGCGTGGCGGTCACGTCTTCGATGTCGCGGTGGGCGAGACCGGCATCTTGGGTGCCGAGCGTCGCCGCCACAGGTCGTCACCTTATGTCTAGAGGCCCGCGTCGCCCTGACCGATAGCCCGGAGGCAGAGGTATGGAGCTCGGACTCAACAAGTTGCCGTGGTCTGGACAGATCGGGGCGTTCCTGCTTGTCGCCATCGCGTTGTTCGTGGTGTTCCGCATCTACTACATCGGCCCGCAGCGGGATGCGCAGGCGCAGAAGCAGGTCGAGCTGGAGCAGAAGTTGGCGGAAGTCGAACAGGCCCAACAGGATGCGATCGAGTTGGCCGAGTTCCAGGCGGAGGTCGACGACTTGAACAACCGGTTGGAGGCGCTGAGCGCGGTGTTGCCAGAGCAGGAGGAGGTCGCAGGGTTGCTGCGGCGCCTCCAGACCTTTGCGTCGCAGTCGAACCTGACCATTCGGGCCTTTCAGCCACAGGCGGCGATCATGCGTGAGATGCACTCTGAGTGGCCGATTCGGCTGCAACTCGACGGCACTTACCACAACCTGGGCATGTTCTTCGATCGAATCAGCAAATTCTCTCGAATCATCAATATCAGCGACGTGGTAATCCGGGTCAGGGAGCCGGCAGAGCTCAACCTCACGATCACAGCCGAATGCACCGCCACGACGTTTGTCCTACTCGAGCCTCCGGAGGCGGAGGCGGAGCCCGCACCGGCGGCGTGAGGCATCAATCCGCATGAGTGCTGTGATACCAGGTGGGGGAGTGGCGCTGGCGCTACTCATCGGAGCCGGTGGACTGGCGCCCGCACCCGCAGTGCGTGCCTTGTCTCAGCCGGTGCCCGCGCCTGAGCAGCCTTCCGAGGTTACCGAGACGATCGAGCCTGAGACCGTCGAGCCGACGGATGTCTATTCCTACGATGCCGCGGGACGTCGCGATCCATTCGTGAGCCTGCTGGCCCGTGGTGCCGATTTGCCGTCCACTCGGGAGCGCGTGGATGGTCTGAGGGGTCTGGGCATCAACGAGGTAGCGCTCCGGGGCGTGGTGCTCAGCGGCGGCGCGTATCTTGCGGTCCTGGAGGCGCCAGACAACAAGAGCTACATCGTGCGCACCGACGATCGGCTATTCGACGGGGCGGTGCTGGAGATCACGGCTGAGGCTGTCGTCTTCTTGCAGGAGGTCAGCGACCCGCTGTCGCCCGTGACCGAGCGCCAGGTTCGCAAGGCCCTGCGCGACGCCGAGGAGGGCCGTTGACGATGCCCCGCTGGCTCCAGGCGATGGTTGGTGTCGCCCTGTGTGTGCAGACCGCCGGTCTGGCTGCCGAGCGACCGGCCAGCGTGCGACTCGTCGATGTGACGTCGGAGTCGACAGCGGCCAGTCAGTCGGTGTTCATCACCGCGACAGGCCACGCCGCCTACACGAGTCACCAGCCCGACCCGTTGACCGTTCTCATCACGCTTCGGGACGTGGCGGCCGGCGACGTGTCCAGTCGCCTGCGCCCGGCGCCAGACGACCCGGTCGGCACGCTCGAAGTCCTGGACTCCGTCGACGACAACGGCAATCAGGTGGCACAGGTTCGCATCGGGCTACGCCAGGCGACCACCTACGAGGTGCGTTCGCGGCAGGAGACGATCCAGGTTCGGTTTGCGCGGTTCGTCCCGTTGGCAGCAGAACCTGTGAAGGCAGCGTCGGTGCCGCCGGTGGCCGATCGCGGGCGTCCGGCCACCGCCATCCTGTCGGTCGAGACCGCGGTGGAGTCGCACTTCGTCAGCGTGACGCTGCGCGGCAACGGCGTCCTCTCGCCGGCCCGGATACTCGAAGCCGAGCATCTCCCACCTCGTCTCGTTTTCGACTTTCCCCGTCTGATGGCTGAGGCGGCGTTAGTGACGCGGGTCGAAATCGACCCGGTGAAGCAGGTGCGTGTGGCCGCCAATAGCCCAGAGCTGACCCGTGTCGTGCTCGACCTGATGCGTCCCGCGGTCTATTACATCGACGACCAGGAACCAAACGCTCGGTCGCTCCGGGTGGTGTTCCCGCGCGGCCGTGCCGCCGACGCGGCGACAGGCAGCGGAATCGATTCGGCAGCGGGGTCGGCCGGACGGTGGGGCGAGCTGGACGCAATAGGTAGCTCACGGTCGGCGCTCGCGCTGGAGAGCACGCCGGCGGCGCGCCTCGCGCCGAGCGCCGCGCCGTTCCGGGTCGAGGCGTCGCCGGCGCTGCCGTCGCTCGGCGGTGTCATCCCGGTGCTCGACCTCGCGAGCACGCCGGTCGAGCGTCTCGGGCCGTGGACCGCGCCGTTCCGGGTCGAAGCGTCGCCGGAGATCCCGTCCATGGCTGGCGCCGTCATGGCGCTCGTCCTCGACCCAGCCGCGTCGCCGCTGGCTTTGCCGGCGCCGCCAGCTGTTCCAACCGACGAATCGGCACCGGAAGCGACACTGGTCGCTGCGTCCAGACAGACGGAGCAGTATCTACCGCTCCGGGGCGGTGGCGGTGCGAGCGGCGGGTCGGCACCGCGAACAGTCATGCAATTTCCCGGGCAGACGGCCGGAGGCCAGCAGGAGTTCACCGGGGACCCGATCTCGATGAACTTTCAGAACGCCGACCTGCGCGCGGTGCTGCGGGTGTTTGCCGACGATCGTGGTCTGAACATCGTCATCGACCCGAGCGTGCAAGGGGAAGTGAACGTCGCGCTTACCGAGGTGCCGTGGGATCAGGCGTTCGACATCATCCTGCGGACGAACGGGCTCGACTACGAAGTCAACGGTACGGTGGTTCGTATTGCCTCGGTCCAGCGGTTCCGAGACGAGGCGCAGGCGCGCCGAGAGCTGCAGGAGCAAGCGACGCTGGCAGGATCGAAGCAGGTCTACACACGAGCCCTCAACTACGCCAGTGCCGAGGACGTGGAACAGCTCATCAGGTCCGGCAACCTGCTATCGGAAGTCGGAGACGTGTTCACCGACGCACGGACCAACACGCTCGTCATTACCGAGCTCCAAGACCGGCTCGCTACCCTTTCCGACCTCCTCGACACACTCGACCGGGCGGAGCCACAGGTGGAGATCGAGGCGCGCATCGTGCAGGCGGGTCACGACTCGGCCCGCGCGCTCGGTGTGCAGTGGGGTGTCACCGGTCGCGCCGCACAGGAGATAGGTAACTCACTGCCGTTCTCGTTCCCCAACCGGGGAGCCATCACCGGTCGCGCCGGTGGTCCAGACGGCCAGGGGCCGTCCGGCCTAGACTCCCGGGCGTTGCCAGACGAGAACGCGGCGACGGCGGTCAACCTGGGAGTGAGCGCGGCTACCTCGGCGCTTGGCCTCACCATGGGCTCGGTGAACGGCTCGCTCAACCTCGACCTCGCCCTCTCGGCGCTCGAGAGCGAGGGGGAGCTGTCAATCATCTCCAGCCCGCGAGTCACGACGCAGAACAACGTCGAGGCCTCGATACTGCAGGGTGACCAGATACCGTATCAGACGGTTGCGAACAACACGGTGACGGTGCAGTTCAAGGAGGCTGCCCTGACCCTCCTGGTCACCCCGCAGATCACGAATGCGAACACCGTCATCATGGCAGTCGACCTCGAGAACTCGTTCGCCGACTTCGGTCGCGCGCTGGGTGACCCGCCGATCCCCTCGATCGTGACCCAGCGGGCAAGGACGACGATTCAGGTTGCTGACGGCGAAACGACGGTCATCGGCGGCATCTACGAGAACACCCAAAGCGAACGCAACAATCGCACGCCGATGCTGCACCGAATTCCCTTGCTGGGGTGGCTCTTCAAGAGCACCGACCGAACCGAAAGCGCGGACGAGCTGATGATCTTTCTGACGCCGCGCATCGTGCGGTAGTGAGGAAGGGTGAGAGCCATGTGGGATGACGAACAGGTGATGCACAGCAGCTCTGACACGCCGACAAGACTGAGCGGCAGCCGACTGGTGGCCAGTCTCACTGCGGCGGTCTGTCTGCTCGTCTCCGTGTCGTGCAACGATTTGGTGCAGGCGTCCCGCTCGTCGACGATTCTGGTCATCGAGCGAATTGGTGCCGCTGCGGGCGGCACGTCCGACGACCCGATTCCGACGTTGCTGCTGTCAGACGTCTGTGACCCGAGTCCGAATCCCAACGCGTGCAGCGTTTTTCCGGACATCGCCCGCGTGACGACACGGTTGGCGTTCAAAGCCCCCGGAACCTCCGAGAATCCGGCGTCGCCGACCTCGGCTAACTGGATAACCATCACAGGCTACCGCGTGGTCTATCGGCGGTCGGATGGTCGCGATACCCCGGGTGTCGATGTGCCGTTTCCGTTCGAGGGTGGCATGACGATGACGACGATCGACATCGGCACCGCCGAGTTCACGCTCGTCCGTGCCCAGGCCAAGCTCGAGGAGCCGCTGATTTCACTCGTCAGCGGTGGTGGCGCCATCGTCCTGTCGGTGGTTGCCGAGGTCACCTTCTTCGGCCACGACCAGACGGGCGCTGCGATAAGTTCGGAAGGAACCATTGGCGTCAACTTCGCCGACTTCGGAGAAGCGGGGTCGTAGGTCGATGACAGGACAGATGGCGACGCCGACGATCGACGGCAGGCGAGGGCCGCGTAGCCTGGCATTTTGGGCGCGCGCGGCGCTGCTGACGGCAATGTTTGCCGCCGCGACGCTGTCGGGGTGTCAACAGGACGCGACTCCCGATCCGTTCGTCGGACCGTCCGAGCTGGGACTGTCACTGACGCTCAGCGCCAGTCCCGACGTGCTGCCGCTCGACGGTGCCTCGCAGTCGCTCGTGACGATTTTCGCGCGGGATGGGTCGAGCCAGCCGATACCAAATGTGTCACTCCGACTGCAGACGCGCTTCGGCGGCGTGCTGCAGGACCTCGGGCAACTCTCTGCACGCACACTGGTCACGGGCCAGGACGGTCGCGCGTTGGCAACCTACACCGCGCCGCTTGGAGGCCAGGTGGATGGAGGAGCGCAGGTGGAGCTTCTCGTAACGCCGGTTGGCGACAACTTTGCCAGCGCCGTGCCGCGTACGCTGACGATACGTCTGGTGCCGAGCGGCTTCGTAACCCCGCCGGCGACCTTTAGCGCGGGGTTCCGCTTTACACCGACAAGCCCGACCGAGTTCGAGAGTGTCCTGTTTTCCACCACGTGCCTATCGGAGAACGACGTGGATTGTGTACGCGACCCGGCCGCGCAGGTGGTCTCCTATGCCTGGGACTTCGATGACGGCTCGACCGGCNGTGGTTCAACCGTCACCCACGCCTACTCGACGCCGTCGACCTACACGGTGACACTCACTGTCCTCGACGTCTTTGGGCGGGCGGCGGCTGCGCCTCGGTCGGTCACTGTGCTGAGCGGCGTAGGGCCTACCGCCACCTTTGTCTTGTCGCCGACGGGACCGAGTCTCGATGAAAGCGTCTTCTTCAATGCATCCGACAGTACCGCTTCGGCCGGGCGCTCGATCGTCTCCTACAGTTGGACGTTCGGAGACGGGCGCACGGCCTCTGGTGTCACCGTGTCGCACGATTACGATGTGGCGGGGACATATAACGTGACCCTGACTGTCACCGACGACAGGGGGGGCGAGTGATTCCACAAGCTCGAGCGTGATCGTCGTGACGGGCGCACCCATTGTGAGCTTCGTCTTCTCCCCGTCCGCACCGCCCACGGGGGCCGTCGTGCGGTTCGACNCCGCCGCATCTTCGCCCGCATCTGGGCGGTCGATCGCGTCTTACGACTGGAACTTCGGTGACGGCTCGACGGCAACGGGGGTGACGACGACTCACAGCTTCGCCACGGCGGGCGCTTACAACGTGACCCTTACCGTCACTGACAACGAGGGCGTGACCAATTCGACATCTTTGCCCGTGACCGTGGCAACGAGTGCGCCCGTCGCGAGCTTCGTCTTCTCACCGGTGTCACCGGGAACGACCACCGTGGTGCAGTTCAATGCGGTCGCGTCGTCTGCCACCGCAGGGCGGTCGATCGCGTCCTACGTCTGGAACTTCGGTGACGGATCCACAGCCACGGGGGTGACGACAACCCATACCTTCGCCACGGCGGGCACGTACAACGTGACCCTTACCGTGACCGACAGCGACGGCCAGACGGAAACCACGTCGTCCCCGGTCATCGTGTCTTGACCGTTGGCGAAGGCACGGCCAACGCGCGGCACAGCTGAAGTGGCTAGCGGCCTCAGCCCGGTTGCTCAGCGGGCGGCACGCCTGCGGGCGCTTCACACCCGTCTCGCGCACGATGAGCTCGATGCCCTCGTGGTGACGCACCTCGCAAACATCTTCTACCTCTCCAGGTTTCGGGGCAGCGCGGGCATACTGCTGGTCATGCCGGGGCGAGCAACACTGATTATCGACGGGCGGTATGTCGCGGCGGTGAGAACACTGGTGGACAGCGATACTGACGGCGCGGGCATGGCGGTCGTGCAGGTCGAGTCGTCCTACGAGGAGACGCTCTGCGCCGCCCTCTCAGCCTCCGGGGCGTCCCGGGTGGGCATCGAGGCCGAGCACATGACGCTGGCTCGATACGACTGGCTGGAGCAAACCCTGGCCGGTTCTGGTGTGATGTTGCGTCCGACGACTGGCATCGTGGAGGCGGGCCGGTTGGTCAAGGACGCGGAAGAGCTGGCCGTATTACGGGAGGCAGGCGCGCAGATTTCGGTGGTGATGGAGCAGGCGCTGCGGCGGCTCGAAGTGGGACNGACCGAGCGGGAGGTCGCGGCCGATATCGATTGGGCGATTCGGAGTGCCGGGTTCGATCGGCCGGCCTTCGACACGATTGTCGCCGCCGGGCCAAATNCCGCGCTGCCGCATGCACATCCGACCGACCGGCGGCTGGCGCTGGCCGACCTGGTGCTGCTGGACTTCGGTGGAGTCTACAACGGGTACTGCGTCGATGTGACCCGCGTCGCGAGTTTGGGTGCGCCAGACCCAGTAGCGACCAGCTGGCACGCGGCGGTGCTGGCGGCGCACGCGGCGGCCCTGGAGGCGGTGCGTCCCGGGGTCCGTGGGAGCGAGGTGGACGGTGCGGCCCGCGCGGCGCTCGACCAACGGGGGCTGGGCGACGCGTTCGGACACGGGACGGGACATGGCCTGGGCATCGAAGTGCACGAGGCTCCCCGGATCGGGAAGCCGCGTCCGACGCGCGCGTCCCCCGGTTCCGATGCCGACGTGGAGGACCCCCGTCTCGAACCGGGAATGGTGTTCACAGTCGAGCCGGGGGTATATCTGCCAGGGCGCGGCGGTGTTCGGCTCGAGGACGACCTGGTCGTGACTGCCAGTGGCTACGAGTTAATGACCAGCGTGCCGTTGGACCTCTCCGTGGTCTAATGAGGGAGACGACGTTGCCGGTACGCGCTGTGCGAAACCATGGATTTTGATGAGATCAGGCAGATTCTGGATCTGATGCAGGACCACGGTCTGGCCGAGTTCGAGCTGGAGCGGGAGGACCTGCATCTCCGGCTCCGCAAGGCAGAGGCGCCGGGGACCCCACCGTCATTTGCGCCAGAAGTCGGACGTCCGGTGTCTTTACCTCCTCAGCCGTCGACTGGCGGGACCGTCCCATCGGACGTGACGATCGTGGAGGCGCCGATTCTCGGTACCTTCTTTCGAGCCAGCGCGCCAGACGCGCCCCCATTCGTCGCGGTCGGCGATGTCGTCAAGCCTGGTGACGTCCTGTGCATCATCGAGGCGATGAAGCTCATGAACGACATCAAGTCGGAGTTTGCCGGGGAGGTAGTGGACATCCTCGTCGAGAACGGTCAGCCCGTGCAGTACGGCGAGCGCCTCTTCGCCATCCGACGTACGTAGCAGGCGGGCTTCTGCCTCCTGACGTCTTAGGGTCGGCACCCTGATGTTCAAGAAGATCTTGATCGCGAACCGGGGCGAGATCGCGCTCCGGATCATCTATGCCTGCCGCGAGTTGGGTGTCAAGACGGTCGTCGCCCACTCCCAGGCCGACGAACACAGCCTGCCGGTCCGATTCGCCGATGAAGAGGTCTGCATCGGGCCTGCCTCCAGCCAGGACAGCTACCTGAACGTACCGGCCGTCATCACCGCGGCCGAAATCACTGGCGCTGACGCCATCCATCCTGGCTATGGCTTCTTGGCGGAGAGTGCCTATCTGGCGGAGGCGTGTGACGCCTGCCGGATCACATTCATTGGACCGTCGGTCGACGTGCTGCGTCTCCTTGGGGACAAATCGCGAGCCCGACGCGCGATGCGCAAGGCGGGGCTCCCGGTCGTTCCGGGGAGCGAGTCGGTCGAGGATGTGGCCGCGGCACGTCGCGCGGCCAGGCGGCTGGGCTACCCGGTCATCATCAAGGCGACGTCGGGCGGCGGAGGTCGTGGCATGCGGGTCGTCTGGAACGCCGACGACCTGCAGGATGCGTTTCTGACAGCCCGTCGGGAGGCGGAGGCGGCGTTTGGCGACGCGCGCGTCTATCTGGAGATCTACGTCGAGGAGCCGCGGCACATCGAGTTTCAGATTCTGGCCGACGAGGACGGGGCCACGGTGCATCTCGGCGAGCGAGAGTGCACGATCCAGAGACGGCACCAGAAGGTGCTCGAGGAAACCCCGTCAATCGGGTTGAGCGACCGAGTCCGTCAGCGGATGGGGAAGCTCGTCACGAAGGCGGCCCGGGCGGTCGGGTATGTCAATATCGGGACCTTCGAGTTCCTGGTAGATCGGCGGGGCCGGTTCTACTTCATGGAGGCGAACGCTCGGCTCCAGGTCGAGCATCCGATCACCGAGATGGTGACCGGGGTGGACATCGTCAAGGAACAGATCCGTATCGCGGCCGGAGACGGGCTGTCGATTCGGCAGGCAGACGTGCACCACACGGGTCATGCGATCGAATGCCGGGTGAACGCCGAGCATCCTGAGACGTTCGCGCCCAGCCCTGGCCTCATTCGTACCTTCAGCCTGCCGGGGGGGCCGGGAATTCGGGTGGACACGTTCGCGCACACAGACTGCACGGTGTCACCGCACTACGACTCGCTGGTGGCGAAGGTCATCGCGCACGGGCGAGATCGCCCGGAAGCGATAGACCGGATGCGGCGCACGCTCGAGATGACGGTGATTGAGGGCGTCGAGACGACGATTCCGCTGCATCTCCGCATTCTCGAGGACCGTGATTTTCTCGACGGCCGGTTTACGACGGCGTTTCTGGAACGGTTCGTGCCGGGAGCCGCTTCCATGAGTTGAGCGCGAACGTGCACGCCTGGTCCCATCTGTACGCCATCGTGGACGCCGGAGTAGCGATTCGGGCCGGTTGGGCGCCCCGTGATCTGGCCCGAGCGTATCTCGACGGGGGCGCGCGTCTGCTGCAGCTCCGCGCGACCGGCGTCGATCGCGCGACGCTGCTCGATTGGTGCCAGGAGATCGTTGGTCTCGCGGCGCCGGTTGGCGCACGCGTCATTGTCAATGACTTCTGTGATCTCGTGCTGATGGCGGGCGCAGACGGGGTGCACCTTGGGCAGAACGACCTCCCGGTGGAGACGGCGCGCCGTCTCCTGGGCACAGAGGCGATCATCGGGCTGTCCACGCATGATGACGAGCAAGTCGAAGCCTCCGCACGGCAACCGCTGAGCTATGTGGCAATCGGACCGGTCTACGACACTGGGACCAAGGACACCGGCTATGCGGCGGTTGGGTTGGAGGCGGTACGTCGGACGAGCGTTGCGGCTGGGACGCGCCCGGTGGTGGCCATTGGGGGCATTACCGTCGCCACGGCGCCCGACGTGATCGCAGCCGGCGCCGCCTCGATAGCGGTCATCTCCGACCTGTTGACCGGCGGCGACCCCGCACGCCGCGTCAGCGAGTATCTGGACGCCCTCGGCGGTCCCTAAGGGTCCGCACAAGAATAAGTGCCCCTCTTGGGGCGTCGAGGCGCCCGTCTGGCCAGGCGCGAGGAAGGAGCATACGGGCAGTATTCGACCGACGAGCAACGCCGCCAGGCGGGATGGATCGGCGGCCGAAGATGGGTAGTTGTCCTTGCGCGGGCCCTAAGCGGCCGAAGCTCGTGGCCCGAAGCCAAGGAGTCGACCTCAGTGATGCGGCTACGAGCTCCAGGGCTTACGCGCGAAGTAGCTCTTCATCAGCTCTCGCGTCTTGCCCGAGAGCATGACGAGCGCAAGCAGATTCGGCAGAATCACGACGCTGAGCGCGATGTCACCCAGGTCCCAGACGGCGGCTGGGGCGATGACCGTTCCCAGAAAGACCATGCCGACATACACGAGCCGGTAGGGCAGGATGGCCCGTTTTCCGAACAGGTATGCCGCGCAGCGGTCGCCATAGTAGCTCCAGGAGATCGCGGTGGAGATGGCGAACAGTACAACCGAGAGCACGACGATGAAGCCGCCCCAGTCGCCGAGGGGTGAGAGTCCACGCTGGAACCCGAGCTGCGTCAGCGGGGCGCCGCCCTCTGGGGCATCACCGTAGAGCACGGCGTAGTTGGTGCCGTCGTCCGATGTGGCGACTCCTGCGGCCGGATCGATGATGCCGTCAAAGGCTTGGGTCTGCGCCTCGTCGGTGAAGAAGCGCTCGACGGGCACATCGTGCCACGCAAACAGCGCCTGTCCAGCATTGATGGCCTGGAACCCGTCGTCGATGCGGATTCGCAGTGGTTCCTCGGTTTCTTCGAGCGCGCCATCGGCTGCTGGCACGACATACGACAGGTCACCTCCGGCAAGCGTCAGCTCCGAAGGGACTCGTTCGTCGTACACGCCGGTGATGATGAGGACGAAGCAGGTCATCGTGACGATCACGATCGTGTCGATGAACGGCTCAACCAGGCCCACGACGCCTTCCGACACCGGTTCGTCGGTCTTTGCGGCGGCGTGGGCAATCGGGGCCGAGCCCTGTCCGGCCTCGTTTGAAAACAATCCCCGGTTGACACCCCAGTTGAGCGTGACGAGAAGCACGCCGATCCCGGTGCCCGCCACCCCGGCGGTCGGGTTGAACGCTTCGCTGAGGATGAGCTCGAGGGTGGGCATCACGGCGCCCGGGTTCATCAGGATGATGAGCAGTGCGGAGAGCACGTAGATACCGGCCATGAGCGGTGCCAGAATGCCGGTCACGCGGCCGATGCGGGTAATGCCGCCCAGAATGACCGCCGCAACAACCGAGGCTGCCAGCAGGCCCGTGACCACATTCGGCGTCCCGAAGTTGGACTGCATCGTGTCGGCCAGCGTGTTGGCCTGGACGGCGTTGCCAGTCACAAAAGCGGTGAAACCAAGCGCGACGGCAAAAAAGACGGCCATCCATCTCCATCCCTTGCCGAGTCCGCGCTCGATGTAGTACATCGGGCCGCCGGCCACCGTTCCCTCGTGCTTGTGGGTCTCGGCCGTCACTTCCCGGTACTGCTGGGCCAGCGTCACTTCGGAGAATTTCGTTGCCGCGCCGAGGAGCGCCGTCATCCACATCCAGAACAGCGCGCCCGGTCCGCCGTAGTGGATGGCCCAGGCCGCCCCGGCGATGTTGCCGATGCCCACCGTCGCCGACAGCGCCGTGGTGAGGGCCTGGAAGTGGGAGACGTCGCCAGGTTCATTGGGGTCGTCGTACCGACCGCTCGCCACGGCGAAGCCATGAGCGAGACGGGACACCTGCACGAAGCCGAGTCGGACCGTCAGGAAAAGGCCAGTGCCCAGGAGGGCGATGACCTTCAGCGGGATAACTTGCTCGCCCACGGGGAGGCCGAAACTGTCGACGTAGAACTTGATCGTCTGGATGAGCTGCTCGATGCTGTCCATGGACCCGCCTCACGCCAATCGTGTGCCGTCGCTGTCCGGTCGACCGCGTCTGCGGCCGCACATCCTGAGCCGAGCAGCGGTCGCAGATGCCCAACGCCGGT
>PBRZ01000134.1 GCA_002726085.1 Acidobacteriota bacterium | reverse complement strand
CGTGACACGATACACACCCGTCGAAATAATCTCAGGAGTTGATTTCCAGGGCTTCGGATCCTGCCCCGTCCGCTTGAACAACCCGACGGCCGCGGCCATCACGCCAACACCGATCACTGTCACCAGCGCGGCGGCGCCGAAGCGCACGTCCCCTGGCAGATCGAGCGGTATGGCAAAGAGATATCGGTCGACCAAACCGCCGGCGATCACCGCTGCCAGGTAAACGAACGGCGGCGGAATCCTCACCGATGCGCCGTCTCGATCGTCCACTGTCATGGGCGCAGTATATCCACTCGCGATGCCGCCCAGCGCAGCCGCCCGTGGCCCAGAGCGGTCCAGGCGTCACGCGGACACTCTCCGCTTCTCCGCGTCCTCGGTCTCTTCCTTCCCGTTGTTGATGGACGGGCCTGTTTGCCAAGGCCGGTGCCACAAGAGTGACGACTTTCAGAAGCAAGAGGCGAAAAGTACAATGAAGACGGGCGGGAACGCGGGTGGTTTCGGGTCCAAAGCAGGCTCGCTACCAGGCTGCGCCACGCCCCGACTGGGAAATCTATCTCCTCGGATTCTGTCGTACTTTGTCACCGATGATGCACGAAGATGACCTGCCTGGCACCGCCGTAGCCGATCATCGTCGCCGTCCGGTGATCGGCGTCATGGGGTCTGGCGTCGATCCGAATGACACCCTGGCCCGCGCGGTCGGGGGCTGGGTCGCCCGCCAGGGCTTCCACCTGCTCACGGGCGGCGGCGAGGGTGTCATGGCGGCGGTCAGCAAGGCGTTCGCCGCCGTGACGGACCGACGGGGTCTGGTGATCGGTGTCCTGCCGAGCATCGAAGACGACCCGGGATGCAGCCAGCCGGCTGGCTACCCGAACCGCTGGGTCGAGCTGGCGATTCGCACGCATCTACCGCTGAGCGGCGCCAGCGGCACGTCGCTGCTATCACGCAACCACATCAACGTATTGACCGCCGATGTCGTGGTGGCGCTGCCGGGCGGGCCGGGCACGGCGAGTGAGGTGCAGCTCGCGACGCGGTACCGGCGGCCGTGTGTGGCGTTGGTAGCCGATCGTTCGCAGATTCCCGGCCTGCCCGACCAGGTGGTCAGCGTCTCCACGCTGGAGGAAGTGGCTGCCTTCGTCCTCGAACAGGTTGGACGGGGCACCGGGGCAGCCGAAACGGGCGGGTCGTCACACGGCTAGCTGGCGCCGAACCGACGCGAGCTGGACACATGCCACGAAGACCTGCATCGCCTGATTCAGCTCCGAGAGCTCGGGAAACGTCGGTGCCAGCCGGATGTTCGCGTCGTCCGGGTCCCGTCGGTACGGGAATGTGGCACCCGCTGGGGTGAGCTTCACGCCGGCTTCGGCAGCCAGCCTCACGATTTCCGTGGCGAGACCGGGCAACGCGTCGAACGACAGGAAATAGCCGCCCCGCGGCGAGGTCCACGACCCGATTCCGGCGCCTTCGAGCGCGTCGGACAGCTGCTGCTGCACCAGACCGAACTTGGGCCGCAGAATTGCCGCGTGCTTCCGCATGTGCGCCCGGATGCCATCCAGGTCGCGCAGGAAGCGCACGTGACGCAGCTGGCTCACCTTGTCGGGCCCGATTGTCAGGATCTGTAGCCGCTTCCTGAACGTGGCGAGGTTGGCTGCCGAGCTGGAGACGAATGAGATACCGGCACCCGCGCGTGTCACCTTCGAGGTCGACGCGAACAGCACGAGGGTATCCTCGGTGCCGTGTCGTCGGCAAGCGTCCATGAAGCTGGCCAGGCGGGGCGGATCGTCATCGAGATCATGGACCGCGTAGGCGTTGTCGCACATGATCCGGAACTGCGAGCCCGCGATCGTGCCGAGCTGTCCGAGGCGGTCGACCGTGGTGTCGGAGTACACCTGTCCGCCCGGGTTCGAGTATTTCGGCACGCACCAGATGCCCTTCACGGAGGGGTCGTCCCGGACGCAGGCCTCTACCTGGTCCATATCCGGACCGTCATCGGTCATTGCCACGTTGATCATCTCGATCCCAAGGTCTTCGAGAATCGCGAAGTGGCGGTCGTACCCAGGCACGGGGCAAAGAAACCGTACGGTCCCGCTGTCGCGCCAGGCCGAGCCTGGGCCGGCTGGACCATAGAGCCAGGCGTTGAGCAGGTAGAGATACATCAACGTCAGACTGCTGTTGCCACCGGCAATCACCTGTTCGGGCAGCACGCCGAGCAGTGCGGCGCCTAGGGCCCGCGCCTCCGGGAGCCCGTCGAGCCCGCCGTAGTTTCGCGTGTCGGTGCCGTCAGCCGCCACGAGTCCACCCCCGACCGCATCGAGGCCGTCGGAGAGCGCGAGCTGCGCCGGGCTCGGCTTGCCGCGCGTCAGGTCTAACGCGAGATCGGCATCGCGAAAGCGCCGGTAGGTCGAATCGAGCTCGCGCTCGCGCGCGAGCAGCTGGTCATGATCGAGCCGGTCCAGTCTCACGATCGGGGTCCTCTCTGGCGTTGCGGGGGACACTCCCCGAAAGTTGCGGGACGGCAGGCCGTCCTGCCGGCCGCGAGGAGCTTTCCGGATTATAGCCTCTGATGCGACGCGGCTCGATACGGGAAGGATCCGGCGACCAGGGCACGGGTGCCGTGCCGGATGTCGCTCATATGAAGGTCTTCAGGATCTGATTGTGCAATCGTTGGAGGTCGTTCTTGGAACCATCGAGCTCGACGAGCTTTTCGTGGAGCTCCTTGACCAGCAGCCGGCGCTCGACGGCGTTGCGGAAGACGAGCAGCAGCGCCGCGTTGTCCCAGGGCTTCTCGATGTATTGAAACAGCCCCACCTCGTTGATCCCCTTGATGGCGTTTTCCTTGTCTGCGTAGCCGGTAACGACAATCCGTGGCACATCCGGCTTGAGCTGGCGAACCTCTCCGAGAAAGTCGATACCGTTCATTTCTGGCATCAGATAGTCGGAGACCACGAGGTCCAGCTCGTGCTTGCGGATGTGCGCCAGCGCCGCGACGGGACTCGTGAAACTGACAGTGTGATAGTCGGTTTCGAACTCGAGCAGTGTGTCGAGCGCTGTAAGAATGATCTCCTCATCGTCGACGATGACGATGCTCGCAGCCTGATGTGGTTGGTTCATGCGCCGTTCCTCGAAACGTCGATCGGTAATGTGATGCGAAAGGTCGTGCCGTGGCCGACCGTACTGTCCACGTCGATGCGCCCGCGATGGTCCTTCAGAATCTGGAATGCGATGGAGAGGCCCAGACCCGTGCCGACACCGGAGCCTTTGGTGGTGAAGCCCGGATCGAAGATCCGCGAGAGCGCGTGTTCAGGGATCCCCCGCCCGGTGTCGCGGAACTCGAGGACCACGTCGTCATCACGCTGTCACCGGGGTTGCGACCACCGCGATCAGCATGAAGACGACCGGGAGCTGCCCCGGCCCTATCTCCACGAGAAACAGGCTGTCCCGGGCCGGTTTCAGGAAATAGTAGGTGACGAGGACGAGGTAGTAGTTCAACGACATGAGCAGCGTGATAGCTAGCTCTCCGCGTCGTATCTCGACCAGTGTTCGCAGGAACTGTCGCATTCGCAGCGGCCGCGGTGGCTGTTGCCTCAGACCGAGGCCCGGTGGCCCAGCGCGGGTGTAGAATGCACCCCACGCCACTGCCCTTTGTCCACCAACGGTCCTCGCATTCTGTATCTGCTAGGACGTGCAGATTCGGCTGTGGGGTTCCGGTGAACCGCCTCATCGAAAGCCTGTGCAGCCGCAACGCAGTGAGATATCCAACACCACAGATGCTGTCCAGCGGATGCGAGGCCCGGAGGCGGAATCTCCGCGATTTCGACAGACGTCCAACTTGGAGGAACACCGTGGACAGCCTCCTGACTGCGCTCTTCGTAACCCAGCCCGCACGATGACCGAACCAACCGCCAAGCCGGCCGGAGAGCCGAGCCAGGTGTCCCGGTGTGACCATGCGCCGGAGGCCCGGCTCAATCCCAACGTGCGTGGCCTCAGGCCGTCGTCGACGTTGGCGATCAACGAGCGGTCCGACAAGCTGCGCCGTCAGGGGCGCACCATCTTCGCCATGGGTCTAGGCCAGTCGCCGTTTCCGGTGCCCGGCCCGGTCGTCGAGGCGCTGCGACGTAACGCGTTCCAGAAGGACTACCTGCCGGTGCAGGGTTTGCCTGAGCTTCGCGAAGCAGTCGCGGCCCACCACCGGCGGGAGTTCGGCATTGCCACCACCGGCGACCACGTGCTTATCGGACCTGGGTCGAAGGAGCTGATGTTCCTCCTTCAGCTCGTGTTCGCCGGCGATCTGCTTGTTCCGACGCCGACCTGGGTGTCCTATGCACCGCAGGCGCGGATTATCGGCCGGCAGGTGCGCTGGCTGCCGACCAGCGCCTCGAACGGATGGCGCGTGAATGCGGACCAGCTCGACGCGGCGTGCCGGGCCGACCCTGATCGGCCGCGACTTCTCATCCTGAACTATCCGTCGAATCCGACCGGCACGACCTACGACACAGACGGACTGGCCGCGATCGCCGCCGTGGCGCACCGGTACTCGTTGATCGTGCTGTCCGACGAGATCTACGGGAAGCTGCATCACCACGGTCGGCACGACTCGATCGTCCCGTTGTACCCCGAGGGCACGATCTTCAGCGGCGGACTCAGCAAGTGGTGCGGGGCCGGGGGCTGGCGGCTCGGGCTGTTCGTGTTTCCGGAGTGCCTCGACTGGCTCCGTGACGCGATGACCGCCGTCGCCAGCGAGACCTTTACCTCGACCAGTGCGCCGATCCAGCATGCGGCGGTGCGAGCGTTTGCCGATGACCCGGAGATCGAACGCTACTTGCAACTCGTGCGTCGTGTCCTCGCCGCCCTGGGGCGACATGTGGCACGGCAGCTTGAAGAGGCCGGGGTACAGGTCCGCGCCCCCCAGGGCGGGTTCTATCTCTTTCCCGATTTCTCCGCCAAGGCGGGCGCGCTTCGGTCGCGCGGCATTACCACTAGCGTGGAGCTGTGCGAGCGGTTGCTCGAGGACACCGGTGTCGCGATATTGCCAGGACGCGACTTCGGGCGGCCGGACGAGGAGCTGACGGTTCGTATCGCCTATGTCAACTTCGATGGCGGCCGGGCGCTCGAGGCGGCCCGAGCGCTGTCCTCGGACGCCGCCGTGGGCAACGATTTTCTACGAAGCCACTGCGGCGAGGTCCTCGAAGCCGTGCAACGGGTGGCCGTGTGGATCAACCGTCGTCCGGGTCTTGACCGGGTCGTTCAGGACTGAAGCGGTAGTTCGGCCGCACGATGTTCTTCCACAAGATGGAACGCGAGGGTCACCGACCGTCCAAGGAACACGATGACCGACACAGAATTCGCCCAGCTACTACCCAACGACGAGCACAATCAACGGCTCGAGGCCAACGTCCATCCGCCTGACTGGATCAACCCGACTCCATCGGGCCCCTACAACATCGTCGTCATCGGAGCCGGGACAGCCGGGTTGGTGACCGCCGCCGGCGCTGCTGGTCTTGGCGCAAAGGTGGCGTTGATCGAGCGCAGCCTCATGGGCGGTGATTGCCTGATCGTTGGCTGCGTGCCGTCGAAGGGCGTCATCAGCGCAGCACGAGTCGCAGCGGCGGTCACGCATGCTCGCGAGTTTGGCGTCGAAGTGCCCGACGGGGTCAATATCAATTTCGCTGCCGCGATGGAACGGATGCGGAAGCAGCGAGCTCGCATCAGTCCGAACGACTCGGCCGCGCGGTTTCGCGACCTCGGCATTGATGTCTTCCTCGGACAGGGCCATTTCGTCGATGCCCGCACGATCGATGTCGATGGCACGAAGCTCACCTTCAGTCGTGCAGTCATCGCGACCGGGGCACGAGCCGCAGCGCCGGCAATTGCCGGCCTGGATGGCGTGGAGTATCTGACCAACGAGAGTCTGTTCTCTCTCACCGAGCTACCAAGACGATTCGGTGTCATCGGGGCCGGTCCCATCGGTTGCGAGATGGCGCAGGCTTTCGCGCGGCTTGGAGCCGACGTCTTTCTCGTCGAAGCGGAGCACGGCATCTTGCCTCGCGAAGATCGTGACGCGGCAGCGATCGTGCAAAGCGCGATCGAGCGTGACGGCGTGAAGCTGCTGTGCTGTGGGCAAGAATTGAAAATCACGAACAGCGGTGGGATTCGACTCACGGTCGAGTCGCACGGCCGAAGCTACGACGAGCCGCTCGACCAATTGCTCGTCGCTGTCGGACGAGCACCAAACGTCGAGAGTCTGAATCTGGAAGCGGTCGGCGTGGACTACGACAGGAAAGGTGTGACAGTCAGCGACCGTCTGCAGACGACGAATCCGCGTATCTACGCCGCAGGCGACATCTGTTCACCGTATCAGTTCACACACGCGGCCGATTTCATGGCGCGCATCGTCATTCAAAACGCCCTCTTCAAAGGGCGCAAGAAGGCGAGCGCGCTCACGATTCCCTGGTGCACGTACACCTCGCCGGAGATCGCCCACGTTGGGATGTACGAGAAGGAGGCCGCGGACAAGGCCATTGACGTCGACACGTATGAGCAGCACTTTCGCGATGTGTACCGTGCGATCCTCGAGGGCGACGAGGACGGCGTCGCGAAGGTCCACGTGAAGAAAGGCACGGATCGCATCGTGGGAGCCACGATTGTCGCTCGACATGCGGGCGATCTGATTTCCGAGGTTACGCTGGCCATGACGCACGGACTAGGTCTGTCGCAGATCGGCGCCACGATTCATCCGTATCCCACGCAGGCTGACGCGATTCGCCAGCTTGGTGACCAATACAATCGAACCCGCCTCACGCCGTTCGTCAAGGGGATGTTCGCCAAGTGGCTGGCCTGGACACGATAGCGTGCTGACCGCGTCTGTAGGGACACGACGCCCAGGGCGAGCATCATCAACTCTCGAGGTCGTAGACGATAAAGGGACCGCTACGATGGATGATCTCGAGATCGACCTGGTGCGTCGTGATGAGGTACTGCAGGTTGTACTTGCGTGCGAGCGCTCGTGCGCTGGTCGCGGTGAGTGCCGTGAAGTCGCCAAGGTCCTGTATGCGTTCGGCCACACGTCGGGCGACCGGGTTCGAGAAGATGGCCATGCCGGTGTCCTTGATTTCTTCCAGATAGACATCCCTGCGACCTGCCACCCGAACACTTGATCCATATCGCCAGGCGTGGCCCGGATCGACCAGCAGATTGGTCCCCCGAGTGGTGCGAGCACTCCAGGCCATGACGCGTTGCCAGTCGCTCGAGGGGACTCGGGCCTCGATGAGGGGCCTCTCCGGATTTTCGATCCACATGACGTAGCTGCCACGTGCGACCGCCGCAACGGCGAGCACGGCCAGACCTGCGTATCTGACCTGATTGGCCGAGAGACCCCATCGAGGGCGAGATGGGTTCTCGACCAGCAGCCACACGACGTAGATCGTGCAGAAGAAGTCCAACATCCAGAACATGCGCGAGATTTGAGCCTGCACCGCCAGTGCCACGCCCGCCGCGACGAACGGCACGGAGAGGATGAAGATCGCGAGCAACACGCCACAGCCTACGGCGAGACCGGTTTCTTGAGCCGACACACCGATGGTTGACCGCCGATACCAATACACTGCGCCGATGGTCGCCCCGTAGCCAAGGTTCACAACCCAGGAGGCCCAGGGCCAGTCGTTTGCAAAGAGGTAGTCCTTGGAGACCAGCACCGCCAGCCAGGTATCGTCCATGACGACGAGTTGCTCCTCGAGCGGTCCCCAGAAGAGAATGACGGCCACCGTTGCCAATCCCACGAGCGTGGCGCCGCCGAGGAGCCGACGATGGTGCGGGTCTGCCACCGCGGTCGCCGCACCGAGCCAGATCACGAACCAGAAGCCAATCATCGGATGCAACAGGCCGGCCACGGCGGCGACCGCGAGCGCCGGCCAGGATCGGCCTCGGAGGAAGAGCAGCAGCGCCGTGACGCCAATGGAAAAGGCCAGCACCCGAGGATGGAAGTAACCCTCGAGCGTGTTCACGCTCGTGTCGGTGATCTGGTGGCGTAGGGTCAGTGCGAAGGCAAGGCCGGCGACGCTCAACCACGACCGATAGAGCCTGCGCCCTATCCCGACGGTGCCGGCGAACAGGATCAGCAGGGTGGCAAGCTGGGCACCGAGAAAAACGGTGGGCAAGGGCCAGCCGGTTAGCCGCACCAGTCCGGCGGTCGCATTGTCGAACGCAAGAAGCTGATCTTGCGCATCGAGTACCGCCGAGTCGTGTGGGAAGAGCGTTGGATCGAGGTGGCGCTCGATCGCAGGGATGTAGAAGGACTGGTCCTGGACACCATAGCGATAGCCCGCGGAATTTTGCGTGGCAAGCAGACAGAACAACGCTGCCCCAACGACACATGGTGCGAGCCGAGCCATCAGAGGGGAGCCGCCATGGACCCGGAGTGTGGCACAGCGCGCCAAGGTCGCCAATCGGAATCTCCGGCGTCGATGTCGGCGTGGTACGATCCAGGCGCGATGGTTGGCACCACACGACGGTTGCGGCTCGACGAGGCGCTTGGAGCCAGGCTGGGTGACCGCGATGCGCATGCGCTCCGCCGCCGGCTGCGGGTGCTGACGGGCGGTGTCGGCCCGCGCGTGATGCTCGATGGCCGGTCCGTCATTCAGCTCAGCTCCAACGACTACCTCGGGCTCGCGTCGCACCCGGCGCTCACACGCGCCGCGTGCGACGCAATTGCGCAATACGGTATCGGGGCCGGTTCGGCGCGACTGGTTGGCGGGACGACCGACACGCATGCCGAGCTCGAAGCGGCGATCGCCGCGCTCAAGCGCACCGACGCCGCGGTCGTGCTGTCGACCGGGTATCACGTCAACACCGGTGTCATACCGGCGCTTGTCGGAGCGGGAGACCAGATCTTCAGTGATGCCCTGAACCACGCCAGTCTCATCGACGGCTGCCGGTTGTCGGCGGCGGCGGTCAGCGTCTATCGTCACGCCGATGCGGACCACCTGGACACGCTGCTCGCGGCGTCGTCACCGGCTCGACAACGCCTCATCGTGACCGAGACGGTCTTTGGCATGGACGGCGACCTGGCGCCGCTTGCCGAGCTGGTCGAGATTGCGCGCCGCCACGACGCCTGGCTCATGGTGGACGAGGCGCACGCCACCGGCGTGTTCGGCCCGCACGGCGGCGGGCTGGCCGATCACCTGGGTCTGTCGGAGGAGGTCGACGTGCAGATGGGCACGTTGAGCAAGGCGTTGGGCGCGCTCGGCGGGTTTGTTGCCGGCAGCGATGCGCTCGCCGCGCACGTGGTGAACGAGGTGCGCACGTTCGTCTACACAACGGCGTTGCCACCGTCGATCGCGGCGGCCGCGCGTGTGGCGATCGATCTCGTGATGCGGGAGCCGGAACGGCGCCATCGCTTGTGGCGCCATGCGGACTTTCTGCGCAAGCAGCTGACGAGTGCCGGCTTCGCCCTGGGCGCGAGCCGCTCTCAGATTCTCCCAGTCGTTGTCGGTTCGGCCGATACCGCCGTGCGGTTCAGCGACGAGCTCCTGGCGCGCGGTGTGTTCGTGCCGGCGATCCGACCGCCGACGGTGCCCGACGGGAGCGCACGACTGCGGGTCACACCGATGGCGACCCATAGCGAGGACGATCTGCAAGAAGCGGTCGACGTTTTTGTGGCGGCCGGGCGCCAGGCGGGCCTGATCTGATGGGAGATGCCGACACGCCAGCATGGACCTACGACACGCTGAAAGCGTGGGACCACGCACATCTCTGGCATCCGTTCTCTCCGATGCAGTTGTGGCTCGCCGACGATCCGGTGGTGATCGTGCGGGGTGAGGGCAACGAGGTCATCGACAGTGAGGGGCATCGCTACCTCGATGGTGTGTCGTCACTTTGGTGCAACGTCCACGGCCACAATCGGGAGGAGCTGAACGAAGCGATCACCGCGCAGCTCCACCAGATCGCGCACTCGACGCTCCTCGGTTTGACGAATGTTCCGGCTATCGTGCTCGCCGAGCGACTCACGAGCCTCGCGCCGGTGGGGTTGTCCCGGGTGTTCTACTCCGACGCGGGAGCCACCGCAGTCGAGGCGGCGCTCAAGATGGCACTGCAGTTCTGGCAGCTGTCCGGCCAGCCGCGCAAGACGCGGTTGGCGTCACTCGTTGGGGCCTACCACGGCGACACGCTTGGCGCGGTCGGCGTCGGATACACCGAGACCTTTCATCGGTTCTACCGTCCGGTGCTCCCGGACTGCGTCCGTCTGACGCCGCCGCATGTCTGGCAGTGGCAAGACCGCCTGTCGGAAGCGGAGGCTCTCGACCGTTCGGTCGCCGAGGCGCGCGACACACTTGCCCGCGAGCAGGAGACGCTGGCGGCGCTGATTATCGAGCCGGTGATGCAGGGCGCGGCCGGGATGTGGCCGCAGCCGCCCGGGTATGTCGCCGCGCTTCGCGAAATCACCAGCGCCGTCGACGTGCTGTTGATCGGCGATGAGGTGGCGACCGGGTTCGGCCGAACCGGCACGATGTTCGCCTGCGAGCAGGACCGGGTCACGCCGGATCTGCTGTGTCTCGCGAAAGGGATTACCGGAGGCTATCTGCCGCTGGCGGCGACTCTGGCCACCGATCGCGTCCACGATGCGTTCCTCGGAGAGGCCCACGAGGGCCGGACGTTCTTCCACGGTCACACCTACACCGGCAACCCGCTGGCGTGCGCCGCGGCGCTGGCGAGCCTCGCCATCTTCGAGGCGGACGACACGTTGCGGCGGCTGGCCCCAAAAGTCGACCAGCTCGAACGACAGCTCGCCGAAGAGGTCGCGCCGCTGGCCCACGTGGCCGATGTTCGACAACGCGGTGTCATGGTCGGCATCGAGCTGGCGGCGGACGCCTCCGCCCGGCGATCCTACCCGGCGCGCGATCGGATTGGCGCACGGGTGACCGTCGAAGCGCGCGCGCGCGGCGTCATCATCCGTCCCCTCGGCGACGTCGTCGTCCTGATGCCGCCGCTCAGCGTCCGGGAGGACGAGCTCGACCGGCTCGTGACGGTCGTGCGCGAGGCGATTGTCGCCGTCACGGAGCCGTGACGGAGCACAGTGTACTGAGTTGATGATGCGAGGTCTGTTCATCACCGGCACCGATACCGGTGTCGGCAAGACGTTCGTGGCCCGTGGCATCGCGGGCATGCTCCAGGCTCGCGGTCTCCGGGTGGGTGTGATGAAACCGGTCGAGACTGGGTGCACGAATGGTGACGCGCTCTACCCGGCTGATGCCGCGGCGCTGCGCGCGGCGGCGCGGACCGTCGCGGAACTGACGACGATCTGTCCTTATCGCTTCGAGCCGCCCGTGGCGCCAGATGTGGCGGCGCGCCGTGCCGGCGCGCGGATCGATCCGGCGGTCATCCTCGACGCTTTTCGCACGATCGACGCGTCGCACGATGTCACGCTGGTTGAAGGCGCTGGCGGTCTGCTCGTGCCGATCGTTGACCGCTATACCATGGCCGATCTCGCCCGCGATCTGGCGCTCCCGATGCTCGTCGTCGTCGACTCGAAGCTCGGCGCGATCAACCATACGCTGCTCACGCTGGAATGCGCTCGGGGCCGTGGCTTGACCGTTGCGGCATACGTGCTCAATCGCGTGTCGGACGCGGATGCTGACGCGGCGACGACCAACGCCGAGCTGCTCGCGCGTTGTACCGACGTGCCGTGCCTCGGCTCCGTGGACCGGGTGGTCTCCCCCGACGTGGATCCGGCCGAAGCGGTTGCAGCGGCCGTCGAGTGGGATGCATTGAGGGCGTGCCTGAATGCAGCGCCCGACTGAGGACTCTAACCGGATGAGGCTGTTGCGTCGGTCGGCATGCCGTGCAAGCCGAGGCGTTCGAGCAACGCGAAATCCTCCGCCGGCGCGGTGTTGGGCGTCGTCAGCAGCCGATCGCCGAGAAAGATCGAGTTCGCCCCGGCGAGAAAACAGAGGGTCTGAGTCGCCTCGTGCAGCTGCGCGCGCCCGGCGCTGAGCCGCACCTTCGACGTAGGCATGAGGATGCGGGCGACCGCGACCACGCGAACCAGCTCGTCCCACTCGACCGCTGCCTGACCGGCGAGGGGCGTCCCGGAGACCGCGACCAGCGTGTTGATCGGGACGCTCTCGGGCTGCGGTGTCTGGCTGGCCAGCTCGTGTAGCAGATCGACGCGAGCGTCGTGACTCTCGCCCATGCCGAGGATTCCGCCGCAGCAGACTTTCATCCCTGCATCACGCACGTGCCGGAGGGTCTCGAGGCGGTCGTCGTAGGTCCGTGTCGTGATGATCGAGGCATAGTCTTCACGGCCGGTGTCGAGGTTGTGGTTGTAATAGTCGAGACCCGCTCGCCGGAGCCGATCCGCCTGCTCCCGATCGAGCATGCCGAGCGTCACGCAGGTCTCGAGTCCGAGCGCTTTGACGGCGGCGACCATCTCGAGCACGCGATCGAACTTCGGTCCGTCGGTCGCCTCGCGCCACGCGGCGCCCATGCAGAACCGATCGGCGCCGCCTTGCTTGGCGCGCGTCGCGGCTGCCGTGACGGCGTCGACGTCCATGAGCTCCCCGGCTTCGACGCCGGTCTCGTACCGCGCCGATTGCGGGCAGTACGCGCAATCTTCGGGACACCCGCCGGTCTTCACGCTGAGCAACGACGCGCATTGAATCGTTGACGGGTCGTGATGGCGTCGATGCACACCAGCCGCCTCGTAGACGAGATCGAGCAGGCCGCGACCGTACAGGTCGGCCACATCCTGGCGGGTCAACCGATCAGCGTGTGTCATGCGGGTAGGTCTTTCCGGCCACACGGGACGCTGGGGGCAACTACCGCAACGCGCCACTCCGAACGATTATAGCGGCTTCCCCGCGTCGTGCCGGGCGAAACGGTCTCGGCTGGGGCAGCCCAGCCTCGCCTNGCAGATGAGATGAGAGGGCCAGCCTCCAAACGGGGTATCTTGCGNTCCCCAAATCAACCACGGGCTCAAGGCCCAAAGGAGGCTGGCATGGCGAACGGTATCACGAGCGAAACCGCAGTGACGATCGGTGTGGACCTGGGCGAC
>PBRZ01000133.1 GCA_002726085.1 Acidobacteriota bacterium | reverse complement strand
TGCGACAAGTTTGGATATCCTCCGACCTATCTCTGTACACACGAGGTGGTGACGAGCCCAAGATTTCGGGACACGACCGCGCCCTGCGTCGTGTCTGTCGACGACCCCACCCGACCGGGTGATTCCGGCCTGCTCGAGGTGCCGGTGACGATTCTCCACACGAGCCGGCTGATGCGTAGGTTCCGAGTCTTGCGTCGGTCGTGTCGCCGGCATAGACGGTCGCTACCATGGCGTGCGGCGGACTGATCACATCGTCTGTGAGCCCGCGGTCGTGGAGATAGGCGCGGACCTGTGACTCCGGGACCTCATGGACCGGTCGCAGCACTGCAAGAGCTCCGTGGTGAGCACTGGGACGCGTTTGCCGATAGATTGTGCATCATTGAGACCTTCTGTATTCCCTGGCCGGACAGCTGCCATCGGTACCGCGAACCGTCTGTTTGGAGGTCGAACGAACCCGTCCTCCACGAACTTCTGCTCAAGCGGTCCTGGTGCTTCTTTGGCGGAGATTCGGATGCGGATCGGTAGGACCTCTCGTCCGCGCGCTCACTCCCGACCGCGTCCCTCGAAACGAAGCGTCGAGATCTGATCGGACACCAGACCGATGAGGAAGACCAGAACTCCGAGCACGATGAGGAGGACGGATCCGTTTGGAATGCGCGCATCGATCGCGATCCCCCAGAGGCCATACCCTCCGCCGAGCGCCAGAGACGCGACGCTGAGCGGGACAAAGATCCGCAGCGGGCTGAAAATGGTGATGACCCTCAGCAATATCAGGAAGAACTTGAAACCGTCGCTCGCAAGGTTGATCTTCGATGTGCCGACCCGTGCCCGCGCCTCAGTCGGTTCGAATGCGATGCTGTAGCCCGCCTTGATAAATGCCAGCGTCGTGGTGGTCGGGGTCGAGAAGCCGTTCGGGAGTAGGTGCAGGAACTCGAGGAAGTGCTCGCGCCGTGCCGCGCGATAGCCGGATGTGAGATCCGGAATCGGATGCCGGGTCAGGTAGCTGGCGAGGAAGTTGAGCGCCCGGTTGCCGAGCCGTCGCCCGAGCGTTGCCTGTGTGACGGCTGACCGTGCCCCCACGACGAGTTCGTAGGCGTCCAGCTTCGCCACCAGACGCGGGGCGTCCTCCGGCCTGTGTTGGCCGTCGCCGTCGATGATCAGAACGCACGTGCCAGTGGCCTGCCGGATCCCGGTCTTGACCGCCGCGCCGTTTCCCTTGTTGTACGGGTGGCGGACGACGCGGGCGCCGGCTGCCAGGGCTCGCTCGCCTGTTCCGTCGGTCGAGCCGTCGTCGACCACGAGGATCTCGTGCCAGGCGCCAACCGCTCCAAGCGCTGCGACGAGCTCGCCCACACTGTCCGCTTCGTTGTACGCGGGCACGATGACGGAGGTCGAAGCCGGGTCTGCCACTCTATCGTTCTCCGCTACCGATCCGCTCCGGCGGTTCGGCGGCCGGCGCGTCGAGCGGCGTGGCCCGGCTCGGTGGGGACGTTAGCTCGAGGGAGCGGACCCGATACAGGAGCTCCTCTAGGAGTTTGCGATTGGCTGAGAGGACGTCGGCCATCAGGCCCATGAGCAGCAGCTGGACGCCGACGATCAAGAGCACTGCCGACAGGATGAGTGATTGCAGGTGACCTTGACCCGCGCCGTTTGCGTAGTAGTAAAGGAATCGCAAGGAGATCGCCAAGCCAGCCGCGATGCTCGTCAGCCCGACCATGGTGAACACTTTGAGCGGCTCGTACATCGCGTAGATTCGGACAATCGTCGCTGCCGACTTCTTGATGTACGTAAGGACGCTGTCGAAGAGTCGCGACTCGCGCGTGTTCTCGTTGGTGGAAATCGGGACGTGGGCGATGGCCATCCGCTTCTTGCCGGCCTGGATGATCGACTCGAGCGTATAGGAAAACTCCGACACGATGGTCTGTCTCAACGCCGCCTCGCGCGTGTAGGCGCGGAATCCGCTCGTCGTGTCTGGCACTCGCGTGTTGGACACCTGCCGGACGACCCAGCTTCCGACGAGCTGCAACCATCGTTTGAGGCGGGGCATGTGTCGCAGCGTGCTGATGTTACGATCGCCGATGACGATGTCGGCTTCGCCACGCAGCAAGGGGGCCACGAGCTTGGGGATCTCGCTGCCGGGGTACTGGTTGTCAGCGTCCGTGTTGACGATGTAGTCCGCCCCCTGTCGCAGCGAGGCGTCAAGCCCCGCCATAAACGCGGCAGCCAACCCCTTGTGGGACCGGAATCGGACGACGTGGTTCACGCCGCAGGCACGGGCGACCGCGCTGGTGTCGTCCTGCGACCCGTCGTCAACGACGAGCAGCTCGACGACGTCGATTCCAGACATCGATCGTGGGAGATCCCTGATGGTGGCGGGCAGGGTGGTCGCCTCGTTGAGGCAGGGGATCTGGATGATCAGTTTGGCCACGGCGTGTTCGCGGTAGATGTCAGCCTCGCTTCTCAGGCTTCCACCAGCTTTTCGATGACGGTGTCCCAGGTAATGACTCGAGCTCGCTCGTAACCGGCGTCCCCAAGCGAGGCTGCCAGCTTCCGATTCGCCACCAGGCGATTGAGCGCGTCGGCCACGGCGTCGGCCTCGGGCGCGCAGACTATGCCGGTGAGCCCGTCATCCACGAACTCGAGCGTGCCCCCTGAGTCGCTTGCGGTCACGACCGGTTTCCGGGCGAGAAATGCCTCCAGGGTGACCAGGCCATAGTCCTCGTCGTAGGGCACGAAGGCCACGGCCAGCGCCCCGGCGTACAGCTCCAGCAGCGTCTCGTCATCCACGCGTCCCATGAACTCGACCCGCCCGTTGAGACCGCACTCCTCGGCGACCGCTTCAAAGTGCTCGCGTTGGGTGCCCTCGCCGGCGACGAGCAGGCGCAGCGATGGGTCGACGGCCGGCATGGCCTTCAGCAGTAGATCGATGCGCTTGATCGATTCGAGCCGGCCGACCGACAGCACATAGTCTCCATACGGTCCCGCTCGGAGTCGCTCGGCCAGTCGGGGTGGGTGGTAGAGCGGATCGGCGCGCACGCCGTTGAAGCGTTCCAAGCGCCGGGTCGTGGTCTTGGCAATCGTGTAACGGCGCTCGCACTCTTCGAGCATCTGGCGGTCGAGCTCCATGAGCTTCTGTCGTAGCCCGACATCGAGGTCGACATGTTCGAAATCACTGTACTCGGTGCCGCAGAGCTCGTAGGCGGCGCGGTGTTGGTGGATGAGCCACGCGACCTTTCGCGGATGCCGGGCGAAATAGGTCGGGAACTTGGTGCCGATAAGCAGATCGACCGGGCGACCGTTGCTCCCGCTCAGATCGAGCAGGCGCCAGGCCGCAGCGTGGGCGAGGATCTCCTCCTTCGGGTACCACTTGAAGGGGAGCGAGATGAGGTCTGTCTCGTAGCCCCGCGCCCGAAGCTGCTCGACCAAGGACCGTACCAGCGATTCGGCGCCCCCGGTGACGAACGGGACCTGGGTCTCGCAGACGAGAACCGTGTGAGTGGCCATCGGCAGGAACGGAGCGGCACGAGCGCCACGCCGGTGGAGGTTGCACAGTGTCGCGCCCGCCCACGGCGCGTCATGATATCAGAAAACGATTGGCGCACCGAGAGGCGTGAGGCCGGCCGATCCGCTGTTCCAAGCTCAGTGAAGTCGAGCAGTGAGCTCAACCTCCGCCGACGAAGTTGACGATCTCGACCTGGTCGCCAGGGCGGACGATCGCTGCGTCGTAGGTCGCCCGTTTCACGATAACGAGATTGTGCTCGACGGCGACACGGCGGGGATCGATCTCGAGCGCGGCCAGGAGGCGACTGATGGTCAACGGCTCGGCCAACTCGTAGGGGTCGCCATTCAGCGTGATGCGCACGGTACGATCCTGCATTCCGGTCGTGACCAGGATGACCTGGCCGGAGGGTATCCCGCTGGCGCGGACCAAGTCAAGTGTAAGCAGTTGGCTTGTCAGGAGTTAGGACGATTGTCGTGGGCGTTACGGGTGTAAATTGACTTCACGACGGCGGCTCTTGTACGATGCTCGCATCGCCGATACTTCGGCATCGGCGAGCCGTCGCGGCGTCGGCGGCGATTTTTTTGATCGAGCTTGAGAAAAAAATCACAAGCTCGATAGTCGCAAACCGGCGCACCGAGAACATATGGGTCGACACACCATCAAGAGGGGGCTTCGCGTGCCGGCACGAGGCGAGCCCGACCAGACGGTGGCGTCCGACCGGGTGATACGGCGTGTGGCCTTGCTGGCGGACGATTACGTCGGGTTGCGACCCACGATGTACGTGGCGGTTGGTGACGACGTCGG
Organism: Acidobacteriota bacterium; assembly: GCA_002726085.1. Classification (GTDB taxonomy): domain Bacteria; phylum Acidobacteriota; class Vicinamibacteria; order Vicinamibacterales; family UBA8438; genus NP936. The sequence continues at coordinate 33,899 of PBRZ01000133.1, read as the reverse complement.
CCGTGGCCAGCTCCTGTTCGAGGACAAGAGACGGCCGGGCGTACGGTTCACGGCACCGGCGGCCGGTACCATTCAGGCGATTCATCGCGGCGACCGCCGCAGCTTCCAGTCCATCGTCATCGAGCTCAGCCGGGAGGAGCGGGAGGGGCGTGGCGCTGCCGCCGTCAGCTTTGGATCGTACTCGGGGCGACATCCCAGTGGGCTGAGTGGCGATGCAGTGTGCGAGTTGCTCGTGGAGTCGGGGTTGTGGGTTGCACTTCGCGCCAGGCCGTTCAGCCGCGTGGCCGATCCCCAGACTCGGCCGCATTCGATCTTCGTGACCGCGATCGACACCGAGCCGTTCGCCCCTCGGGTCGACGTGGTGCTCGAAGGGGCGCAGGTCCCGTTCGAGCGCGGTGTGGCGGCGTTGTCGCGACTCACCGACGGGGTGGTGTATGTCTGCACCGCCCCCGACAGCGGCGTGGCGGTACCGACCGGCGACCGGATCCGACACGAGGAGTTTGCCGGCGTCCATCCGGCCGGCACCTCCGGTCTGCACATCCACCTGCTCGACCCGGCCGACCGCGAGACACTGGTGTGGCACGTCGGCTATCAGGATGTGGTCGCGATTGGCCGGCTGTTCGAGACCGGAGAGCTGGCGGTCGACCGGGTGGTCGCGCTCGCCGGGCCGGCGCAGCCGCGGCCACGGCTGGTCCGAACGCGACTGGGTGCTGCGACGGCGGACCTGCTCGCCGACACGACGACCATCACAGACGACCCAGGTGACCCGAGCGACACGGGTGACCCGGATGAAAACGACACGCGGGTCGTCTCAGGCTCGTTGCTTACGGGCCGCCTGGCGGCCGGCAACGTCGCGGGGTTCCTCGGCCGGTATCACCGGCAGGTCTGCCTACTGCGTGAGGGACGTGACCGCGAGCTGCTCGGGTGGCTCGCGCCTGGGCTCGGGAAGTTCTCGGCGTCTCGGGCGTTTCTGTCGAAGCTCGTACCCGGTCGGCGCTTCGGGTTCACGACGTCGACCAACGGGTCGAGGCGCGCCATTGTGCCGCTCGGGCTCTACGAGCGGGTACTGCCGATGGACCTGGTGGCGACGCCGCTGTTGCGGGCGCTGGTCATGCACGACATCGAGCGTGCCGAAGAGCTCGGGTGTCTGGAGCTCGATGAAGAGGATCTTGCCCTCTGCACGTTCGTCTGCCCCAGCAAGCTGGACTACGGCGCCGCGTTGCGGTCGGTGCTGACGACGATCGAGGCTGAGGGATGAGGTGGCTGCGAACGCTGCTCGACACGCAGGCCCGGCATTTCGAGAAGGGTGGCCGGCTGGAGCGGTTGTCTCCGCTCTGGGAGGCGCAAGACACCTTCCTGTATACGCCCGGCGAGGTGACCGGGGCCGCACCGCATGTGCGCGATGCACTCGACATGAAGCGGTTGATGATCACGGTGGTCATCGCGCTGGCCGGGTGCGTCTACATGGCGCTCTACAACACCGGGTATCAAGCCAACCTCGCGATCGCCGCAGGCGCCGCACCGCTCGATGTCTGGCAAACCCGTGCGATGGAGTCGCTCGGACTCGGGTTCGCTCCCGACGAACTGTGGGCCTGTCTGGTGCACGGCGCGCTGTATTTCGTGCCGGTGCTCATCGTGACCTTCGTCGTCGGCGGCTTCTGGGAGGTGCTCTTTTCTATCGTTCGGGGGCACGAGGTCAATGAGGGGCTGCTGGTGACCGGGATGTTGTTTCCGCTCATCCTGCCGGCCACCGTCCCGCTGTGGCAGGTGGCGCTCGGCATCTCGTTCGGCGTGGTGGTCGGCAAGGAAATCTTCGGCGGAACCGGCATGAACGTGCTGAACCCGGCGCTGACGGCGCGCGCGTTTCTGTTCTTCGCCTACCCGGCCGAGCTGTCGGGCGATGCGGTCTGGATCGCGGCTGGCACCGCGCCCGACGCGGTGAGCGGTGCCACCGCGCTGGCGCTGGCGACCGAGGCGGGTCTGGCTGGGGTCACCGACCTGATGACGCCGTGGCAGGCGTTCATCGGTCTCATACCTGGATCGATGGGCGAAACGTCGCTGCTGGCGTGTCTGGCCGGAGCAGTGGTGCTGGTTGCCACCGGCGTTGGTTCCTGGCGCATCATGGCGAGCGTGGCGGTCGGCACGCTTGGGACGGCGGTGCTGCTCAACTCCGTCGGGTCGGCCACCAATCCGTATTTCGAGGTGACCCCGGTGTGGCACTTTTTGCTGGGTGGCTGGGCGTTTGGCGCTGTCTTCATGGCGACCGATCCGGTCTCGGGGCCGTCGACGCCGTCGGGTCACTTCGCCTACGGGTTGCTCATCGGGTGTCTCGTCGTGCTCATCCGCGTGGTCAACCCGGCGTATCCCGAGGGGATGATGCTGGCCATCCTGTTCATGAACCTGTTCGCGCCGTTGATCGATTACGTGGTCGTGCAGGCCAACGTGCGAAGGAGGAGGGCTCGCCATGCAGGGTAGCATTGGCTACAACCTGGCGTTCGCGGCCGCGGTCTGTCTCGTGTGCGCCGTCGTGGTGTCGTCGTCCGCCGTCGCGCTGGCCGACCGGCAGGACCGCAATGCCGCGCTGGACAGGCAGAAGAACGTGCTGCTGGCGGCCGGGCTCGCAACCGACGACGAGTCACTGGACGCCGACGAGGTGGTGACCCGGTTCGGGCCCATCACTCGGATCATGGTGAATCTCGCCACTGGCGAGCGGGTCGGCGACGTCGACCCTGCCACATTCGACCAGCGCGCGGCGACGATTGACCCGGTGCTGAGCCGGACCGCGCCAGACAATGCGGCGCGCATCGCGCGGCTGCCGAACACGGTGCTGGTCTACGAAATTCGGGACGAGGCGGATCGTCTCGAGGCGGTGATTCTGCCCGTGGAGGGCCTGGGCTTGTGGGGCACGCTGTACGGTTTCATCGCGCTCGAGGGCGACCTGCGCACCATCCGCGGACTGACGTTCTACGAGCACAAGGAGACGCCCGGACTCGGCGGCGAAGTGGACAACCCGCGCTGGAAGGCGCGCTGGACCGGACGATTGGCATTCGACGACGATCTGGCTCCGGCGATTGCCGTGGTCAAGGGCTTGGCCGGGGCGGTCGCCGATGACCCGCACGCGGTCGACGGACTGTCGGGCGCGACCCTCACAAGTCGCGGGGTGACGAACCTGCTGCGGTTCTGGCTGGGGCCGGACGGGTTCGACCCCTATCTGACTCGGCTGCGGGCCGAAGGGAGCGCCGACTAATGTCGAAGTCACGCGACGCGCTCATCGATCCGCTCTTCAACAGCAACCCGATCGCACTGCAGGTGCTCGGCGTCTGCTCGGCGCTGGCGGTCACCACGCAGATGGACACCGCGCTGGTCATGAGTGCCGCCGTCGTGTTCGTGCTGCTGTTCTCCAATCTGTTCGTCAGTCTGCTGCGGAACCAGATTCCGACCAACATCCGCATCATCGTCCAGTTGACGATCATCGCGTCGCTGGTGATCGTCGTCGACCAAGTGCTGAAGGCCTATCTGTTCGATATCTCCAAGCAGCTCTCGGTCTTCGTCGGGCTCATCATCACGAACTGCATCATCATGGGTAGGGCCGAGGCCTACGCCATGCAGAACCCGCCCGGCATGAGCATGATCGACGGCATCGGCAACGGGATCGGCTATGGGATGATACTGGCCGGCACCGCCATCATCCGCGAACTGTTCGGATCGGGGTCGCTGTTCGGAGTCCAGTTGTTGACGCTGGCTAGCGAGGGCGGGTGGTATACGCCCAACGGCCTGATGGTGCTGTCCCCGGGCGCCTTCTTCATCATCGGGTTCTTCATTTGGGCGCTTCGCTGCTGGAAGCCCGAGCAGGTGGAGCAGGACTGATGGCACAGGTCTAAGCATGGAGTACTACCTGAACCTGGCGGTCAAGTCGATCTTCGTCGAGAACATGGCGCTCGCCTTCTTCCTGGGCATGTGCTCGTTTCTCGCCGTGTCGAAACGGGTCTCGACGGCGATCGGGCTCGGCGCCGCGGTCATCTTCGTGCTCACCGTCACCGTGCCGATGAACAACCTGGTCTACAACTACGCGCTGAAGCCGGGCGCGCTGGCCTGGGTGTCGCCGTCGCTGTCGTCGTATGACCTGTCGTTTCTCAGCTTCCTGACCTTCATCGGCACGATCGCGGCGATGACCCAGGTCGTCGAGATGACGCTCGACCGCTTCGTGCCGAAGCTCTATGCCGCGCTCGGCATCTTCCTGCCGTTGATTGCGGTCAACTGTGCGATTCTTGGCGCGTCCCTGTGGATGATGGAGCGCAACTACAATCTCGCCGAGAGTGCCGTGTTCGGTTTCGGTTCCGGTGTCGGCTGGGCGCTTGCGATTGTGGCGCTCGCTGGGATCCGCGAGCGGTTGCGCTACTCCAACCCGCCGGCTGGGCTGCGCGGGCTGGGGCTGACGTTCATTCTCGTCGGGCTGATGGCGATCGGCTTCATGGCATTCGCGGGGGTGCAGCTGTGAGTGGGGTGCTCCAGGAAGTCAGAAGGCAGAAGGCAGAAGGCAGAAGAAGGTTGTCATGACGACGGTGATCCTTGGGGTCGGGATGTTCACCTTCACCATCGTCACGCTGGTTGGGTTGCTGATGCTCGCCCGGCGGCAGCTCGTGGCGACCGGCGACGTGACGATCACGGTCAATGGCGACCCGGACAAGGCGCTTCGTACCAGTGCCGGCGGCACCCTGCTCGGCACGCTCGCCGACAATCGCATCTTCATCCCGTCGGCCTGTGGCGGCAAGGGCAGTTGCGGTGTTTGTACCGTCAGGGTGTCCAGCGGCGGCGGTCACATACTGCCGACCGAACTCGGCCACATCTCGCGCGGCGACGCGCGCGAAGGCGTGCGGCTGTCCTGCCAGGTGAAGGTCAAACAGGACATGGCGATCGAGCTGCCGCCCGAGGTGTTCAGCGTCAAACAGTGGCGCTGCACGGTGCGGTCGAACGACAACGTGGCGACCTTCATCAAGGAGCTCGTGCTCGAGTTGCCGGCTGGCGAGGCGGTGCCGTTCCGAGCGGGTGGGTATATCCAGATCGAAGCGCCGGCCGGTACGGTCAACTACGCCGACTTCGACATCGACGAGCAGTACCGAGCCGACTGGGACAAGTTCAATCTCTGGCGTTACGTCTCGACGCTGGCCGATCCGGTCACGCGCGCCTACTCGATGGCGAACTACCCCGAGGAGCGCGGCATGATCATGCTGAACGTCCGGGTCGCATCGCCGCCGCCGCGTGCGCCGGAGGGCACACCGCCCGGCAAGATGAGCTCATACATCTTCGGCCTGAAGCCGGGCGACGCGGTGACCATCTCGGGGCCGTTTGGCGAGTTCTTCGCGAAGGAGACCGACGCCGAGATGTTGTTCATCGGTGGCGGCGCCGGGATGGCGCCAATGCGGTCGCACATCTTCGACCAGTTTCACCGCCTGCACACGTCCAGGAAGGTCTCCTTCTGGTACGGAGCCCGTAGCCTTCGCGAGGCGTTCTATGTCGACGATTTCGACACGATTGCGGGGGAGCACGACAACTTCGCGTGGCATCTGGCGCTGTCAGAGCCGTTGCCCGAAGACAGCTGGACCGGCGACACCGGCTTCATCCATCAGGTGTTGCTCGACAACTACCTTGGGGCGCATCCGTCGCCCGAGGACATCGAGTACTACCTGTGCGGCCCGCCCATGATGCTCAAGGCCTGCATGAACATGCTGGATTCGCTGGGCGTCGAGCGGGAGAACATACTCTTCGACGACTTCGGCTAACTGGGATTCCTGGCGAGGCGCCCGCCTGGACGGCGTTGCTTCGTCTTTCTTCAGACGGGGCTGCGCCCCGAACCCCACGCGGTGGCTAGTGGGGCCCCGGCGCCCCACGCCGCCACCGCGGGCCGCGCATTGTCGCGCGGCCGGGGCCGTCTACGACGGCCCTACTTAGCCGGGGCTGATGCCTCGTCGCGGCGTGCGAGGCCGATGCCTCGCCAGGAATCCCGGTGGCCGGGACAACCGTGAGATGCGCACCAACGCGTTCCTGCTGATCGTGCCGGCGCTCGTCGGCGTCATCGACTGCGTGCCCCCCCCGCCGGGACCCGAGCCGGCGGTCCACGTCTTCGACGGTGCGACGATGGGGACCACCTACACGGTCCGGGTGGTGACTGCGGATGCCTGGGATCAGACACGGCGGGACCTGATCGGCGANCGCATTCAGGCGACGCTCGACCTGGTGGAGTCGAAGATGTCGCACTACCAGCCGGGATCGGAGCTGTCACGGTTCAACCGGTCGCGCGCGACCGAGCCGTTCCCGGTGTCGTCCGAGACGTTCGAGGTCGTCCAGCATGCCTTCCGGCTGAGCGAGGTGACCGGCGGTGCGCTCGACGTCACCGTCGGTCCGCTGGTCAACGCCTGGGGCTTCGGTCCGGTCGAGCCGCAGAGCCTGCCGCCCGACGCCGGGTTGCTGGCGCGGCTTCGCGACCACATGGGGTACACAAAGCTCGAACTGGACCAGGCCGCGTCGACGATCCGCAAGAGGGACCCCGAACTCGAGTGCGACCTGTCTGCGGTCGCGAAGGGCTACGGCGTCGATCGGGTTGCGGCGGCGTTGGGCGCCGAGGGGTTGATGCGCTTCATGGTCGAAGTCGGCGGTGAGATCGTCGCGACCGGGCTGAATCAGCAGGGCGGTCCCTGGCGGATCGCCATCGAGCGACCGGCCATGGACGGAGGTGTGCAACGGGTGGTGCCGCTGAGTGGTCACGCCATGGCAACCTCCGGTGATTACCGGAATGTCCGCGAGGTCGATGGGCGTCTGTTCTCACACACGATCGACCCGCGCACCGGCCGGCCGGTCGAGCATCAGCTCGCCTCGGTGAGCGTCATCGCGGAGCTGTGTGTCGTGGCGGACGGACTGGCGACCGCCCTCGGAGTACTGGGGCCGGACGAGGGGTACGCGCTGGCCGTCGAGCAGGGCTGGGCGGCGCTGTTCCTCATCCGCGATGACACTGGTGCGATCAGCGAGCGCGCGACACCAGCGTTCGAGACGTTGGCTGGCGCCGACCCGCCGGCTCCGGCGAGCTAGAATGGTACTGAAATGACGCTGTTCCTGCTGACCCTCGGCGGCATGGCGATCGTCATGGCAATCATGGCGGTTGGCGTCATCCTCGACGGCCGGTGTCTGCGCGGTTCCTGCGGTGGTCCGGACGTCACCGGGCCTGACGATGACTCGCTGGCGTGTGCGACCTGTCCGCGCCGGAGGAGCGAGTCCTCGACGTAACGTGACACCTCTACCACCGGCTGCGAATATGCTACAGGAGGTTGCGGTCGTGCAGTTGGACCTGCAACGGCGCTCGCCTCGTTCACCATAGGGAGACCGTCCCGACAGCACCGTTTCCGGTCAAACGCTGGATACACCATGTCTTGGCATGTGGAGTGGGCGCGTTGAGGTCGGACGGCAGGGGCCGGCGCGTCGTCAGGTGGTATATCGCGGTCGCGCTGACCTTGACCGCCTTCGGCGGAATCCTGCACTGGCTGGTCGCCCCGCCAATCGGCCTCGTCCGCACGGTCTATGCCGACATCGGCATTGCGGGCGAGCCTCTGTTCGAGGTTCGCACCACCGACATCAGCCTCGCGTTTCTCGACGAGGACCCCACGCTACCGCGGAGATTCTTTAGCGTCGAGTGGCGTGGGTTCTGGTTCCTGCCTAGGGCGCAGACAGTCGACGTGTATGCCGGTGGAGACGACCGTGTGGACGTCCTCGTGGATGACCAGCTCGTGCTCCGGCGCAACTTCAGCGTGGGCACGCATACGACTAGCGAGACCATCACCCTTGGTGCTGGTTCGCACGAGATCATCGTGCGATACGAGCAAGAGGGTGGGAGCGCGAGCCTCAATATACAGCGCGCGATCGATGGGAAGAGCCAGCGCACCTTCTTGCCCACCAGGCTGTTCAGCGTTCGTCCGAATGTTCAGGGCTTCCTGCTCGCAGCGGGATCATACTGGCTGACCCGTCTCGTGGCTGTACTTTGGCTGGGACCCATAGCCTGGCTGTTCCTGGTGGCCCTGGGGCGGGCAGGTCGTCCGGTCGTGCATCGTTGGCGCACTGTCGGAGCTCCACGAACGGCCGGCGATTTTTGGCGTCGTCTCCAACTTCTGGCTGGTCCCACACTACTCGGTCCGTTTGTGCTCTTCTTGCTCGGCCCATACACCAGCTACGGCGCCAATCGCAGCGAGTTCAATACCGTATTTTCAGACATCGCCTGGCCGTGGCTTGCAATGGCGGTCGGCGGGGGTTGGGCGATTCTGCTGGGCATCGGCTGCGTCATCTGCTTGCTGTCAGACCGTCTGACGCGTCTCTACGCAGCGCTGGTATTCGCCGTCGGCGTGCTGCTTTGGGTCCAGGGCACCATCCTGGTCGCAGATTACGGGCTACTCCTTGGCGAGGGCCTGGACCTGAGTCGCCATGTCTGGCGCGCTCCGTACGAGATCGCACTGTGGCTCGTGGGAATTGGGCTGGCGGCTGTTTTCGCACGGCGCGTGTCGGCCGTCGCGCCATTTGGGAGCCAGTTGCTGATTGCGCTCCAGCTGATTGTCTTGGTCCTGCCGCTCCCCGCCGCGGAACGCGAGGCTCGAGTCGACGCCCCGGCGTGGAGTCTGCCGCCCGACGAGATCTATCAACTCTCGCGCGATCAGAACGTGATTCATGTCGTGCTCGACGGGTTCCTGTCGGACACGTTCGCTCAGTTCATTGAGGAGGAGCGCAGCACCTTCGACCGCGATTTCTCGGGGTTCATCTTCTTTGCGGATCATCTCGGTGCATTCCCGACAACGAAAGCGAGCATGCCGGCCATGCTGACCGGCATCGCCTATCGGAACGAGATGCCGATCGACTCCTTCATCAGCGCGAACATCAGAGATCGATCAATTTTCCGCATGCTGGCCGAGCAGGGCTATCAGATCAACGCGGTCAGCTTCATTGGCTATGATCACCCGCCGGCATCGTTTCCCAACGGTCAGGACACCGTCAGATACACCATTCCGACGCCGTACGGGAGCTATCGGGACTATGTCCAGTTTGCCGCGGTCNNGCTCTTGGACATGTCGTTGTTTCGACACGTTCCACATGGATTCAAGTCGCGAATCTATGACGACCAAGCCTGGTTGCTGCAGGGCTGGTACTCGGAGCGGCAACAGGGCCGGAACGCCGAGGCGAGCAACCATGCGGCATTCCTTGAAGAATTTGCCGGCCGGATGACGATTGCGCGGGACGATCCCGTGTATACGTTCATCCATGTGTCGATTCCTCATCCACCGTACGTCCTGGACGCGGAATGCTCCTTCATGGGTCCCGCAGGCACGACCCGGGCGAGCTACGCGGGCCAGGCGCGATGCGGGCTGGTCGTCGTCCAGGGGGTGCTCGAGCGACTCCGCAGTCTCGGTGTCTACGATCGCTCGGCGATCGTCCTGACCTCCGATCACGGGTGGGACGAGCTGTGGCCAGACCATCCCCTCAGAGGGGTGGCAACGCCCGCTGGCGACCTGGCGGACGTGGGCGTGAGGGCGATGGCGTTGATGGCGGTCAAACCGGCTGGTGCCACTGGGCCGGTGCGGACGTCTTATGCGCCCACCGCCATCACGGATGTCCCCGCGACGATCCTCGACCTCGCGAGCGTGGAGAACGCCCGGTTGTCAGGGCAGTCAGCGCTTGAGATCGACCCGAACGTGAGCCGTCGGCGAACCTACGCCGACCACGATTGGCGACAAGGGAGTTGGAGCAGGCCGTACTTGGACCTCCTGCACGTCTTCTCGGTAGACGGGCGGATCGCGGACCCGACCGCCTGGAGCTACCAGGCGGCTATCTTCGAGCCGGCGAGTGACGTAAGCGCTCAGCTCGAGCAACATCTGGAAGGGCTGCACCCAGTCGAGCATGGAACAGATGGGTCCTACCAGTGGGGCGACCCGCATATCGTCACGTACTTACCACCGAGCGCACGCGTCTTCTCCGTTGCTGCGCAGAAGTCGCCACAAGCCCCCTTTCCCCAGACTGCAACAGTCAGGATCGACGGGCACGTGGTGGGCCGATACGAGTTCACGGATAGTCAGTGGCACACGCTGCGCTACGAGTTTGAGGCTCGCAGCGACGGCGGCAACCCGTTCTGCGTCGAGATCTTGGTGGATCCCCCGTGGCACGACGACAGCGGTCGTCGGCTTGGCCTGCGGTATCGCGACCCGCCCTGGGTGCGCTGAGACACCCCAGGAAAGCGCCCGGATCGCGACGTGTATCCTTGGGTTGTAGCAAGGAACGACCAGAGCGAGTGACCTCGCGTCCATGGGGTATGATTTCTCCTCTGAACTATGCGACGAGAGTGCGGGCCTTGTCTTCCTCGGCATCATGGACACCGGCGTCTGAGGGACGTCTGACGTGACCCGACAAGCTGCGGTTGTTGTTGGGATCTATCTGGTCACGAGCCTCGGAGTCACGGGTGTGTCCCGTGTCCTCGATGAGCGGCTCAAGACCGAGATCGGCTTGGTCCAGTCGGTCGAGTTGATTGCCGACGACGAGCGCATCTCACTGTTCACGCGAACTACCTCCGACATCGATCTCTCGTTTCTGGACGACGATCCCGAAATTCCGCGGCGGTTTTTCGAAGCGCGCTGGGAGGCGGTCTGGTATGTGCCCGACGATATGCAGGTTGATGTGCACGCTGGCGCCGACGATGCAGTAACGGTCTGGGTTGACGACGACCTCGTGCTCGAGCGGGACCCCGAGATCGGCATGTTCACGACGTCAGAGTCGATAGCGCTCGATGCCGGTCTGCATCGCTTGGACGTGCGGTATGTGCAGCGTGGCGGCGGTTACNACATGAACGTCCAGTGGGCTCCTGCGGGAGATCGTGCACGGCCGTTCGATCCCGAGCAACTCTTTCCCACAAGGCCAGACCCTGAGCAGATTGCACGCAACCGGCAACTCTTGTTCTTCCGGAGATTCGTGGCCGCATTCTGGATTGCGCCACCGCTCGTCTACCTGTTCTGGTTCGGTCTTCCAGCGGCTGTTCGCTTCGGCCGAGACCGGGTGCCCGCCATGTCGAGACGGGTGTGGCTCTGGTGCGGCGCGGTCGGCAACCACGTGACACGCTTCGTCCGGGAAACGAGAGCGCGTCAGAGGACGAGGGTGGTCCTAGGCGGGGTCGGCGTCGTACTGTTTGGCGTAGTCCTGTACATGGGGAGGACCGCCGACACGCTGGCGCACACCCTTAGCATCGCCCACGGGGTCGGGGCGAGTCTCGCGTGTGCCGCATGTCTCTATCTTGGGGGATCCGCGCTCATTCCACGCAAGTGGGATGCCACGTTTCGCGTTGGCGAGTCTCCGGCGATGCTCGGGGCGGCGCTCTACGTCCTGCTGTGCTGGTTCGGCATTCAATTCGGGATTCCCATTCGGACGGTTGCCATTGGCTGGGCAATCGCGGTCTTGGCAGTTATCAGCGCGCGGCACAGGTGGTTTCTTCTCGTTGCCCGGAGCTCGCGTGCCGGCTTCCGTCACACAGCCGGATGGGTGGTCGGCTTCTGCTTGCTCTACGTCTTCGCCTATTTGTTCACGATGCCTCCGGTGACCGACGAGTATCTCCCCCTGGCGTGGTCGGGCAACATCGACCTGCTGAATTATCTGCGGTATACGAGACACCTGTTGGACTTGGGNCCGTCCAATCACGTCGGGTTCGNCTACCTGGACNGTGTGTATCTGCAGACGCCGGGGGCGTTCTACCTGTTCGGCGGGTTTTCGCTGCCCTTTGGTGCGGACCCGATGAACGCCGCCATGCCGATGCGATTCGCGTTCATCGCGCTGATCGGCCTGTTCGTCGCGCGAGTGTCCTACGCGGTTTTTGGGATGTCGGTGGCGTCGGCTTTGGCGATCGGGGGCATCGTCATCAGTGGTCCGTTCNTCAGGTACTTGGCCGGCGCCTACTTCCTGTCGACATTGATGTCGATTCCGATCCTGTTGTATCTGATGTGGATGACGGTCGCGTACCGGCCGCAGCGGTGGCTTGATGCCGCGCTCGCAGTCCGTTTTGGCAGCGCGTATGTCCTGCTCCTATTCATCTATCCGTTCCTATTCTTCGTGGGGCTTGCCATACAGCTTGGCGCAGTCTCCCTGAGGTTTGCCGCAGACCTGCAGCTGGGCACAGCCGCGTGGTCATCGTGGCGTGACGCGGGCCGTCACGCCGGCCGGACCCTATGTGCGAGCCTGGCGCCGCTCGGTGTGCTGGCCCTCGGACTCTACGACCGTCTCGAATGGTCCCTGAACATGGTTCTGAGCCTCTCGCAGCCTGGGGTTGCCGGCTGGCCCATGGACATCATTTCACCGCTCTCGGTCCTGGCGTTGCCGGGCGTACTGAAAGACGGTGGCCAGGTCGTCAGCGCTGAAGGACGCGTATGGGCTATTGGTACATTTTGCACGCTCGCCGCGATACTTGGCCTGTTGTTTCTCGGTCGGTTTCGACAGCGCACCACGGCGGCTCAGCGTGCTTTCGCCGGATTGGCAGGCATGAGCTTCATCGCCTACTGCGCCTACTATTTGGTTGTCGGCCCGTCGTATCAGCAATGGAAGTTCGCGTCGTACTCCGTTCTGCCGCTGTCGTTCGTGGCGCCGGCGACCGCCATCTGTCTGTTTCGCAAGTCCGAGGTGTTCACGCATGTCACCCGGACGACTTTGGGCCGCCGTTGGATGACGGCGGTACTCGTCACACTCGGCGTCTGTCTTCTTGGCGGCAACCTGCTGGTTCATGCGGTGGGTGATGCCGAATTGATGCGATTTCCTGGGAGCCTCCGTAACATCGCCATGTTGGAGGAACTGCAATCATTCCAGGAAATGTCAGTAGAGATGGAGCTCGAGCCCTCCGATATCCAGACATGGCTCGCGCTGCATTTCCTGCCTTCCAAACGCGTGCACGTCGTCGCCAGGANGTTCTCGCCGAACGAGCCGTTGTCACTCGAGCACATCTCCAGCCTGCGACCACACCTTATTCAGAATTTTGGATGTCAAGGGGTCGGACATGACGAGACCATCACCGTGCCAGGCGTCGGATGCCTGCTTCTGGCGCCGCCCAGCCTGTCGCTCGACACGGTGTACCCCTTCCACAGCACATTCCTGTTTGTCGACCCGCGTCACATGGGGGCGCGAGAGCCGGATGGACGATGGAACACCGACACCACCGTGTCCTTGAACGTCATGGCGGATCCCCAGCGAGTGAGCGTCGGTCGAGATTTATATTTGAATCTGCGTCTGAGCCCTTACGTGGAGCCTGAGACTCCATCGCAGCGCGCTCTGTTCTCCTGGGGTGCCGGTCAGAAAGCCGAGGTGTCGCTGAAGAGGCCGGAATGGATCAGTTTGGCGACGCGAGTCGTCGACTGGACGGGAAACTGGCTGAAGACGATGCCCATGACCGTCGACCTTCCAGATGGAGTCGATGGCGACTGGCTCAATCTTCCGGTGCAACGCGACGATTGGAGCGGAAGCTGGACGGCACCAGTCGCAGTCGAGATTCCGTCCGGCGTCATCGGGCACACGGAGCACCGGTCACTCGCGGTTATGTTCCAGGAACTGTCTGTGACCGCTAGTCCACTGGGGCGCGTCGTGACGCCGACTGCGGACGCCGCACCGTAGCGCGTCCCGTGTGTGACATCGCTCCGCCGGAGACCGACGAATCAATGAGCGAGCCGAGCAAGAGGACGGCACAATCATGTCCGGATGCCGTCATCGTAACAGGGGCCGGGCGTGGCATCGGGCGAGCGATTGCGCTCGATCTGGGAAACGCGGGTGTTCGCGTCGTGTGTCTGTCGCGAACAGACAACGCTGAACGCACGGCCGCCGAGATCAGGGAGACAGGAGGCCATGCGGATGGCCTCGTGCTCGATCTGGCGGACTACGAGGTTGTCGAGCGAACGGTTGCGCGCCACGTCGAGGCTCTGTCTCACGACAAGTGGGGGGTCGTCCTGGCGGCCGGCGTCCTTGGCCCGGCAGGACCGCTCGTCGCTTGTTCGCTGGCCGAGTGGGATGCCTGCCATCGAATCAATGTTCTGGGCAACCTTGCTGTGCTACGTGCGACGTTGCCCGCGATGATGGACTCCCGCTTTGGCCGCGTGGTGTTTTTTGCCGGCGGCGGTGCCGCCTATGCAAATCCGACCGTTCCCGCGTATGCCGCCACCAAGACCGCCGTTGTTCGCATCGCCGAAAACGTCCATGAAGACCTGAAAGGCCAGGGTGACTTCTCGGTGGTGTGTGTCGCGCCTGGCGCGGTGGACACCGACATGTTGACCGCAGCGCGGGCGGCCGGTGCTGTTGTGAAAACGACCGCTGATATATCCGAGCCCGTCACGTTCGTCCGCGCATTCTTGTCTTCTTCGTCCTGCGGATTTTCTGGATGCTTTGTGCATGTGCGCGACGAATGGAAGCACTACTTGAATACGGATCGCGTCGTGCCACCGAATCTGTGGAGGCTCAGACGGAGTGAGTGACTCAAGTCGGCAGTTGCCCGCGTTCGACTGGCCTGATGTATCGGGCGAAACGCCTGTCTGGACCGGTGTCGGATTCCAGGTAGGAGCCGACCGACGCACCATCCTGGACTACGATGCCGAGGCATCCGGCTGGAGTGCCGACTTGACACGATTTCATGAGGAGACCGTCGAAGACGGCATGCATCCGATCGATATCGCGTCGCGGCAGCGCGCCCGTCGATCGCTCAGGCGGCATTTGCAGACGACACGACAGCCAGTCGTGATCCTAGAGGTTGGCTGCTCGAGCGGGTACCTGCTCAAGGAGCTTGCCGACGACTGGTCGACGAGCCTAGTGATCGGCGCTGATTACATCTCGGATCCGCTCAATCGTTTGGCCGGGCAAATCCCAGATGTGCCATTGCTCCGATTCGATATGGTAAAGTGCCCGTTGCCGTCGGCCAGCGTCGATGCTGTCGTTCTCTTGAACGTGCTCGAGCACATTGAGGACCACCGCGCCGCGGTCAATCAGGTCGCAAGAATCCTCAAACCTGGTGGGATCGCCGTGGTGGAGGTGCCCGCTGGGCCGCGTCTTTACGATGTTTACGACAAGTACCTTCGGCACTTCCGCCGATACCGTCAAGCCGGCCTCTGTCGGCTGCTCGAACGAGAAGGTCTCCGCGTGATTGAGCGCACCCACCTCGGTGCATTCCTCTATCCTGCATTCGCGGTCACCAAGCGACGGAATCAGCGGTGGTTGAAGATGCCTGAGGATGTTCAGCGAAGGATCGTCGGCAACAGCATCACGGCATCCGGACGGAATCCCCTGGTGCAGTGGGCGTTCGCCCTGGAGGCTCTCGGATCCCGGTGGTTCAACTATCCTATTGGAATCCGCTGCGCGGCGGTGGCGGTCAAGTCCTGAGGCGGCAAGGGCAGTGTTCCCATGAAGCTGACCACTGTGGTCTTACCTGCCTACAACGAGGCCAAGCGCATCCGCAGTACCGTCAGCGAGGTGCTCGCATATTTTGATAGAAGGCAGCTGCGGTGCGAGGTCATTGTGGCCGCAGATGGAGATGATGGTACCCGTGAGGCCGTGCGGGAGATGTCCTCGAGCCGTGCAGACATCAGAGTCATGGGGAGCGAGCGGCGCTGTGGCAAGGGGCACGGCATCCGTGAGGCGGTGGCGGTGGCGGTGGGCGATGTGATTGGGTTCGTTGATGCCGATGACAAGACGCCGATCTCCGAGTTCGACAAGTTTGATCCGCGGCTGCGCGACGGATGCGACGTGGTGATCGGCTCACGAGCGATGCCTGGGTCACTCATCGAGCAGGCACAACCCCTCTATCGTCGATGCGGGTCCAAGGGCTTTGGTGTGTTCATGCACGTCTGCGTCGGCTTGAACGACATTCCGGACACCCAATGTGGATTCAAGTTTTTCCGCGGCGATGTGGCTCGCGACCTGTTTCGTCGCCAACACATTGATGGCTACATGTTTGACGTCGAGGTGTTGTATCTGGCTCAGCAGATCGGGTACCGCATCGCCCAGGTGCCGGTCCGGTGGCGCGACGATGCGGACAGCCGGCTGGATCTGGTGTCGGGGAATCTGCGCAACCTGCGCGACATCTTGTCCATTCGGTGGCGGCACCGCTCCCTCGCAGGTGCGCGACCCGTCGAGGCACGTTGACGGCTGTAGGAGCGACGCCCCTTACACCTGTCCGCAGGGTGTCCCGTTCGCCTTCCGGTCTAACATAATCGTCTCAGCGTGACACACCCCCTGTTCGCCAGAGAATCGCGTATGCGTCGAGTGTTTGTCAGTGGGGCGGCCGGTTTCATCGGCTCCCATCTGGTCGATCGCCTTCTTGCCTCGGGTCTCGATGTCGTCGGATTCGACAACTTGTCGACAGGGCTTGTCGAGTTTCTCGGCGATGCCAGAACGAATGCGCGTTTTCATCTTGTGGAAGCGGACCTCGAGGAGGAGGCGAAGCTGGCGGAAGCCATGGCTGGCTGCGACTTCGTGTTCCACCTGGCGGCGAATGCCGATGTGCGATTCGGCCGACAGCATCCACGGAAGGACCTGGATCAGAACACCATCGCGACCTTTCGGGTGTTGGAGGCGATGAGGGCGAACAGCATTCGGCGTATCGCGTTCTCCTCGACCGGCTCAGTCTATGGCGAGCCCGATGTCTTTCCCACTCCAGAGNAGGCGCCGTTTCCTGTTCAGACCTCGCTGTACGGTGCAAGCAAGCTCGCCGGTGAAGGATTGCTGAGTGCCTACGCGTGTGGTTTCGACTTCCAGGTCTACATCTTCAGGTTCGTCTCCATTCTCGGCGAGCGCTATAGTCATGGGCACGTCTTCGATTTTCTCAAGAAGCTCCGCTCCGATTCGAATCAGATTGAAGTCCTCGGCGACGGCCGTCAACGGAAGAGCTATCTGTATGTTCAAGACTGTGTCAACGCCATGCTCGTCGCGGTGGAGAAGGCACGAGAAGCGGTCAACATATTCAACCTTGGGACCGAAGAGTTCGTAACGGTCGCTGAGTCGCTTACGTTGATCTGTAACCGCCTAGGCGTCGATCCGCGCCGGAGCTACACTGGTGGGGCGAGGGGCTGGGTCGGCGACAGCCCGTTCATACTGCTCGACACTCGCCGAATCCAGGCGCTTGGGTGGAAGCCCGAGCTGACGATCCGTGAGGGCATTGAACGAACGGTGGCGTACCTCGAGCGTAACGCCTGGCTCCTGAATCGGCGGTCCTGATCGCGGGCCGGTCCCGCAGGTCCGGTTCCCCTGGCGGGTTCCGAATAGAACGAGACGCGACAGATCGAACATGAACATCGGGATCATCGGGTGCGGGCTCATCGGCCGGAAGCGGGCTGGGTCCCTGCGTCGGGACGACCGCCTGATCGGCGTGACCGACCGGATTCGAGAGTGTGCCGAGCGCCTGGCGTTTGAGCACGAAGGCTGTGTCGTCGTTGAGACGCCGGACGATCTGCTCGCTCGCTCGGACGTGGAGCTCGTCGTTGTTGCAACTACAAACGATGCGCTGGCAGGAATAGCGCTGACAGCTATCGAGCACGGCAAACACGTCATTGTCGAGAAGCCGGCGGCGCGCCGCGCCGCGGAGCTGATTCCGCTCGTTGCGGCGGCGCGGGCCCGCGGCGTGGTCGTGAAAGTTGGCTTCAATCACCGATTTCATCCCGCCGTTCTGAAGGCTCGCGAGCTGTGGGACGGAGGCACCTGCGGGCCGCTGATGTACATACGGGGACGGTACGGGCACGGCGGGCGGCTGGGCATGGACAAGGAGTGGCGCGGAGATCCGGGCATTTCCGGTGGAGGAGAGATGCTGGACCAGGGCGTCCACTTGATCGATCTGTCTCGATGGTTCGCCGGCGAGTTCGTGGAGGTCCGGGGTCGCGTCGAACGTTTCTTCTGGGGGTGGGCCGTCGAGGACAACGGTTTCGCCCATCTGCGAACCGCGGGCGGCCAGGTTGCATGGCTGCACGCCAGCTGTACCGAGTGGAAGAATCTTTTCTCATTCGAAGTGTTCGGTCGAGACGCCAAATTGCAGATCGATGGCCTTGGGGGCAGCTACGGCGTGGAACGCCTGACCCACTACCGGATGCGGCCGGAAATGGGACCGCCGGAGACGACAATCTGGGAGTACCCGGGCTGGGATTCGTCCTGGCAAGCCGAACTGGCCCACGTCGTCGACTGCATTCAGACGGGCCGTCCGGCTCTGGGAGGACTGGACGACGCCAAAGTGGCGTTGGAAATCGTCGAAGAACTGTACGCGCGCTCTGGACCCGACGACCCGGCCACGAACCCGGCGCACCCATGATCATCACACGGAGTCCACTTCGGGTGTCGCTGGGCGGCGGCGGGACCGACCTGCCGTCGTACTATCGCGAGCACGGTGGGTTGGTAGTGGCCGCGGCGATCGACAAGTACGTCTACATCACGCTACACCGAACCTTCATGGACGAATTGATCGTGAAGTACTCGAAGATGGAGCGTGTCCGTTCGGCCGACGAGGTGAAGCATCCGATCATTCGCGAGGCCCTGAAACTCGTAGATGCCCCATTCTCGCACCTCGAGATCGCCAGTATGGCGGATATTCCGGCAGGTACCGGTTTGGGGTCGTCGGGAAGCTTCACAACGGCGCTGCTCAAGGCGCTGCACACCCACCGAAAACACCTCATCCATCCCGAGGAGCTCGCGGAGCAGGCGTGCCATGTCGAGATCGATCGACTCGGCGAGCCCATCGGCAAGCAGGACCAATACATCGCCGCGTATGGCGGGATCGTGTGTTTCACGTTCCGGCCTGATGGTAAGGTCGAGGCACGTCCNCTGCGCATCACAGCGGACACGCTTCATGCCCTGGAGGATAATCTCCTGCTCTTCTTCACCGGCTACTCCCGATCGGCATCCGACATCCTTCGTGAGCAGGACGTCAAGAGTCGTCATCACGACAAGGACATGACGGCGAATCTGGATTTCATCAAGGAGCTCGGATGTGAGAGCCTCAATGCTCTGGAAGCCAGTGACCTGCGTCAGTTCGGCGAGCTGATGAACGTGCACTGGGAGCATAAGAAGAGACGATCGTCGAGCATGACCAACACGCGCATCGACGAGTGGTACGACCTGGCTCGACGGAACGGCGCCCTGGGCGGCAAGCTGATTGGTGCCGGCGGCGGCGGCTTCCTCCTGTTTTACGTCGAAGACCGTTCGAACCTCCGCGAGGTGATGCGCGACGCCGGCCTGCAAGAAGTCAGGTTCCGTTTCGACTTCGAGGGAACGACCGTTGTCACCCAGTCGTAGCTTCGCTGCGTCGGAGCCATGATGCGAGACGCACACTTGCTACCGGTGGCGATTCTGGCCGGCGGGATGGCGACACGGCTTCGCCCGGCCACGGACCGTCTTCCCAAGGCGCTCATTGACGTGAACGGTCGTCCGTTCATTGCGTGGCAACTGGAAGCGCTTCGTGCCCAAGGCGCCTCGCGCGTGATCATCTGTGTGGGCTATCTGGGCGAGGACATTCGTCGTGTCGTTGCCGACGAACAGGACATCGGTCTGAATGTGAGCTGGGCGTTCGACGGCCCGACGCTCCTTGGCACGGCTGGTGCCATATGCCGCGCGTTGCCGCTCATTGGCGGTCCGTTCTTCGTCCTCTACGGCGATTCGTATCTACCAATCGACTGGAGTCCAGTGCAGGAGGCATTNTTGACCAGCGGGAAGCCTGGGCTCATGACCGTCTATCAGAATGAGGGTCACTTGGACCGCAGCAACGTCGAGTTTGACGGCCAGCACATCGTGGCGTACGACAAACACGCCGCGACGTCGCGCATGCACCACATCGACTATGGCCTGGGAGCCTTTCATCCCTCGGCTTTCGACCGGCTCGTGGACGGCCGGCCCGCAGACCTCGCAGATCTCTACCGCGACCTCGCCGCCGAGCGCCTCTTGGCCGCCTACGAGGTGCATGAGCGATTCTTCGAGATCGGATCGTTTGCCGGGCTGGAGGAGACGCGAGCATATTTGGCCAGCCGCCCCGGTCAGGAAGAGGGCCGGCCGTGACGTTTACCGAGCAGTTTCTCCAGGAGGTGGAAGCTGTAGCGCACCAGCTCGATCGTCAGGCCATCGAGCAGGCGGCGGAACTGCTGGCTCTTGTGCGCTCACGGGGTGGCCGGCTCTTCATTCTCGGAGTGGGAGGGAGCGCAGGGAACGCCTCGCACGCCGTGAACGATTTCCGTAAGATTGTCGGTTTGGAAGCCTACGCCCCGACGGACAACGTATCGGAGCTGACCGCCCGGACGAACGACGAAGGGTGGGAGACCGTGTTTGCCAGTTGGCTGCAGACGAGCCGGCTGACGAATCGCGACGCCTTGCTTGTGCTGTCGGTCGGTGGCGGCAACGTCGAGAAGAACGTGAGTCCCAACCTGGTGGCGGCACTGGACGTCGCGAAGCGCGTGGGTGCCAGTGTTCTCGGGATCGTTGGCCGAGATGGCGGCTACACGGCGAAAATCGCCGATGTGTGTGTCATTATTCCGACAAACAATCCCCTGCACACGACACCCCACACCGAAGCCTTTCAGGCGATTGTGTGGCACCTGCTCGTCTCACACCCCGCGCTGAAGGTCCATGAAACAAAGTGGGAATCAGTGTCGTGAGTGCGCGGGCCCGTGCGGTGTTTCTGGACCGAGACGGCGTGCTGAACGAGGCCCTGGTTCGCGAGGGCCGACCACATCCGCCGGCGTCGCTCGATGAGTTGCGGATTTCGGCGAATGTACCTGGCCTTGTCGCGCGGTTGCGCGCTGCCGGGTTCCTTGTCATCGGGGTGACCAATCAGCCTGACGTGGCGAGAGGAAGCCAGGCACGGGATATCGCCGACGCGCTCAGCCACGCCGTGGGCCGAACGACGTCGCTCGACGCGCTGCTTGCCTGTTACCACGACGACGCTGACGCGTGTGGCTGCCGCAAACCGGCTCCGGGATTGCTCGAGGCGGCAGCGGCCAGATACGGGATAGATCTTTCAGGCAGCTTTATGGTCGGCGACAGGTGGCGAGACATCGAAGCCGGACGCCGTGCCGGATGCCGGACCCTGTTCCTAGACTACGATTATCAGGAGAAAAAGCCGATGCCGCCAGCAGACGCGACGGTTCGTTCGTTCGAGGAGGGCGTGACGTGGATTCTGGGTGGAGAGTCCCCGGGGAGTCGGGACGGGACGGTCGATCCACAGGCTCTGCGCGTCAAGCTTTTCGCGGACGGTGCTGACAAGGCCGGGATGGTTCAGATGTATCGCAACCCCTTGATCAAGGGCTTCACCACGAATCCGACATTGATGCGGAAGGCTGGCGTCACAGATTATGCCGCGTTCGCCAGAGAGACTGTTGCGGCCATTCCAGACCGGCCGATCTCGTTCGAGGTGTTCTCGGACGAGTTCGACGAGATGGAACGTCAGGCCAAGATCATTTCTTCGTGGGGCGATCATGTCTACGTGAAGATTCCTGTGACCAACACGAAGTGCGAGTCGTCCATGCCGCTCGTTTCCAGTTTGTCGCAGGCGGGAGTGAGGCTGAACGTGACTGCGGTGATGACTCTTATCCAGGTTCGCGATGTGTGTGAGGCGCTCTCCGGTGGCCCACCCTCGGTCGTATCCGTCTTTGCCGGGCGCATCGCGGACACCGGACGCGACCCGGTCCCGTTGATGGCCGCCGCCCGTGAGCTGACCCGCATGACGCCGAACGTCGAGCTCCTGTGGGCCAGCCCGCGCGAGCTCCTGAACGTGTTTCAGGCCGATGCGGCCGGCTGCGACATCATCACCGTCCCCAACGACACCCTCGAGAAGCTCGGCCTGGTCGGGCGCGACCTGGGGCAGCGCTCGCTGGAGACGGTCCAGATGTTCCGCGCGGATGCCGTCGAAGCGGGCTATTCGCTGTGAGCAGCTAGGGCGCAAGCGCCTGCGCCGACCGCTGCTGTATGACCAGGATGAATCGAGACTGCCGTCACCGGCGTTCACCGATGACGGCATAGTCCTGGTCGGCGAACATCAGTCTGTTGAGCTTTTCGACGTTGTGGTTGAACGTGAGCACAAGCTTGGCCATCGGAGTAGGACTGTCCGGTGGGCCAGCGTCGTCGGGCGTCGGCAACGGCGTGAGCTTGCTGCTGGCCGGCCAGGGCGCACGGTACTCCACCCGGACATCCTGGAACCCGCTTGCGGTCACGAAGTACTGCAGTGTATCGGGATGAAGCGGACGGACGTGGGTGATGTCGCGGATGTAGCTGTGGAAGAAGGCGGACCACGATGCCGCGTTGATTGTTTCCAGGATGAGCCTGGCCCCGGGTCTGAGCTTGAGACAGGCGGTGTCGAGCAGATTCAGGAGATATCCCGGTTCCAGATGCTCGACGACCTGAGCCGCGAACAGGCCGCCCAGGGAGGCATCCGGGATGCCACGGAGGTACGTCAGCGCATCTCCTTCGTCGGCGGTAAGACCCCGTTCGCGGCACACCTCGATCATTTCGTGGTTGGTGTCGATCCCGCGTGCGGCAACACCGCGTTCGCGGAGTAGATCGAGAAACTCTCCTCGGCCGCACCCCACATCCAGGACGTCGGTGGCGCCGTCGAAATACGGGAGGTAGGCGACCAGGCGCTCACGAATGGTGTCTGTCGACCCACGGAAGTGATTCTCGAACTCGACATACTTGTAGCTGTCGAGCGCCTGATTCAACACGTCACCCGTCGTTCGTGGGTCGTGGCGCACCGAGTCATCGACGCTCGATGTCGACGTCTCTGTTCCCGCTCCCGCCTCCTGTAGCCGCCCGAGCTCGCGCTTGAGCATCTGGGTAACCTGGTGCACGACGCCGAAGCTCGCGCGGACATCCTCCACGACCTCGTCTCTCTCGGCCGCAGCCTGCGCTCGTGCCGCGTCTTGCTTCGCCGTGATTTGTTCTCGCTCCGTCGCGGCGAGTTCTCGCTCCGACGCGGCCTGTTCTCGCTCCGACGCGGCCTGTTCTCGCTCCACGTCGCGAGCCTCGTAGCGGCGCTCTCGTGCGGCCATCGACTCCCAGCGCTTGGTCAGCTCGTCCGACACCGCGCTGATGCCGCTGGCCACCTCCACGATTAGACGGGTGACATCTCGGTCTTTGGTGTCGACGTAAGGGGTAATCTGCTGGGCATACTGGAGGAGTCGGTTCTCGAAGTGGATGAGACGCTGAAGCTCCTCGCGGATCAACTCGATCGTGCTGGCAAGTGCATTCGTGTATTCCCGGTGCATCGCCACGTTGCGATTGATGTGGTCGACGAGGACCGAGTTGAAGGCCTGCTGCCGCTCGAAGAGTGGTGCGACGGCTTGCCAGATGAAGGAGCGCAGCCATCCACGCCAGCCGGCCGGGCGGCTGGTCGGGACGAGCCTGGAGAAGCTCCCAGCCGTCGTTGAGTGGAGTGATTTGGTGTTCGTCGTACGACGGGGGAGGGTGGGGCATCTCCCGCAGATGCTGCACCTCTTGGTCGAGCGCCGTGAGCGCATTGTTGTATGCGCGGTCCGCGTCGTCGCGTTCCTGTTTCAGACGGGCAAGATCGTGGATGGTGAGGGGCCGATTGAACATGCGACGTGTGTCATCCGTGGCCGAGCCGCGATATGGCGGTCGGCGGCGCCTTCAAGCGGACTGTGGGCTGATGTCTAGATGGCTCGTGGGTTCCGGCCGGCGATAGCGGTTTGACGTCACTCATCGGCCGGTCTTGGCGATCTCAACAACGACAGCGTACTCACAGCTCCCCGACACGTCAAGTCTAAGCCATTGTCTAATTGAGGGTTATCGAGACCGAGATCTGCGAGAAGTGTGCTGACGCGCTCCGTGCCGTCGCATAGCAAATGCAGGGGCAACTCGTCCCGTCGCTGGACTTCGGCCGGTGTGTCACTGGCCCGTGTCATCGCACGCTCATACCCCGACGCCATCCCGTCGACGGTGAACCGCTCTGACCACAGCTGCTTTGCGTTGCCGCCCAAGGACTCACGCAAATCCCGGTCCTCGGCGATTCCGCGCACGGCGAGGCCGAGGGAGTGATCTTCGTCGGCGATGTCGATGCTGATACAGGTGGCGCGAACGACCTTACCCGACGTGTCCCGACCCATCGGGTAGCCGGCTACGGTCCAGCTACGGGGATCGAGGGACCGCACATCGGCTAGATGAACGAGATCGGTCACGAGGGTTGGCTTGCCGGCCGCCAGGCACCGCAGCCACGACGCCGATGTTTCGCGGCACGACGGCCAGCGCAGGCAGAAGCAGACGTCAGCTGCTTCGATGTACCCTGGCAGCTCGGCCTCGTCAACGTATCCGGTCACCGTGACCCGGTCGGCGATGCCGAGTTGCCGTGCCTCTGCTTGCGGATCGTAGTGGTCGACCGTGTCCCCGCAGAGCATCAGATGCCAAGGCATTTCGGGCGGGAGCGTCGCGAGCGCGCGTAGCGCCTGTGCGATCCGCTTCTCAGGGGTAACTTTTCCAAATGCCGCAAAGATGATCGCGTCAGGGGGACAGCCGAGTCGGGTCCGCACCTGCTCACAGATGTGCGCTGGAGCTTCGTGCTGTGGAACGCCCATGTCGACGACACCGATCGGGGTATCGAGGTCGTCCTCACGGAGTTCTTCGGCCAGCCTCGTGTTGTGCACGAGCACCAAGCGGCTCGATTTCAGCACCACTCGTCGCATCGGCCAGAGCTGAGTCAGATTGCCCAGAAGACCAGCGACGCCGAGCTCGGTCAGACACGGCTCGACGTCGGGATGGTTGTAGAGAAATTCCGCCCGATAGTGTTCTGGCCGGTTCTGTCGCAGCAAGCAGCGCGCTCTCGAGTGGTGGAGCTGGCCATCGTGCAGCGTGACGAGGCCCGGATAGCGGACGAGATATGGCCACATATAGTCGTGGCACGGCGCGTTGCCCAGTTGATAGAAGATCAAATCGTAAGGGTCGACCGCATGTTTCCAGATGAAATCGTGTGCACTGTAGACACCAGTCAGGCCGGAGGGGGCGTCGAACTCGGTCGTGTCGACGAAGCCGTCAATTTCATAGCTTTGCCCGACCCGGGCAAGTAGTTCGACGCTGTATCGGGCAATGCCGGAGCGAACCGGTGGTAGGGGTGAGAACCAGGCGACTTTCTTCATCCTTTCGACCGTAATGTGGGCAGTATACCGTGCTTCCTCCCCGGAGGCTCTGATCGACGCGCACATGAAGCGTGCGGCCGGCGCGTTCCGTACTTGCGGTCGGGGCACATCGCGAGACACCATGTGCCCATCGGCATCAGCGGTGGGACGACACTGGGTAGGTGACCGCCGTCAGTGGGTACCCGGCTTGGCATTGAGACGAGGAGAGAACGATGACACGTTCCGCTAGGACTCGGTGGGTCGGTTGCGTGTTGATGACGCTGTCGTTGACCATCCCGCTGGCGTCTGGTCAGACCCTGACGCCGGATGCGGATGGATTCATCGCGGCCAATCCCGAAGACCTCCAACCCCCTGATGGCAGCCGGTCGGTGAGGATTCTCGGTCGCGGCAGCGAGCCTGGGATGTACGTCCAGCGAATTACGTTCGCTGCCGGCACCGGGACCCGGCCACACTTTCACGATCAGGCCCGCTACATCACGGTGATCGAAGGCACGTGGTGGGTGGCGCTCGGACCCGAGGCGGCGACCTACGATCCTGACAAGATGACCCCCATGAAGGCCGGGAGCTTTCTGTACGAGCCGCCCAACGGCATTCACTACGATCAAGCCAGAGAGGAAGCGGTGACGGTTCAGATCATGGGCATGGGGCCGGTGAAGACCACCCGGATCGAGACCGACCAGTGAGATCGACTCTCTAAGAAGTCAGAAGTCAGGAGTCAGGAGAAGTCGGAAGGCTTCGCCGCCTTCTTCAGTCGAGGCCGATCAGCGCCGAGGTCAGTTGATCGTCCTGCTCCGGCAAAACGGTTCGGAGGTCCAGCACCACGCGGTTGTCCTCGATTCTGGCGATGACCGGTGGACGGAGTCCGCGCAGCCTGGCCTCGAGTGTCGCCGCCGACGCGTCAGGGGACGTGAGCTGCAGGAGTCTGGTCGGCAGCGCGGACCCTGGCGCACCACCCCCACCAACGGTCGACACCCCGTCGATGATGTCCACGGCGACCCGCGCGTCGTCTGCAAGTTGGTCGGCCACGGCCGCCGCTCGGGCATCAATCGCTTCGATGGTGGCGGTCAGCATGCGGGCCACCGGCACCGACGTGTGTGCGCGGCCACGCGCATACTCGAGCAATGTGGCCTCGAGTGCGGCATAGGTCATCTTGTCGACCCGCAGGGCCCGCATGAGCGGATGGCGACGAATACGCGACAGCGGTTCGGCTGCGCCGACGATGATGCCGGCCTGGGGTCCGCCGAGCAGCTTGTCTCCGCTGAAGCAACAGACCGCTGCGCCGGAGGCAACGCTTGCGGAGACGGGGGGCTCGTTGACGACACCGGCACCGTGATCGTCGAGCAGGTTGCCGCTACCAAGGTCCTCGACGACCGGGATCTGGAAGCGCTTTCCGAGTGTCACCAGTTCCTCGAGACGCGGGCGTTCGGTGAATCCTTCGATACGGAAGTTCGACGGATGCACGCGCAAAATGAGCGCCGTTCGGTCACTGATGGCCGCCGCGTAGTCGGCCGACCGGGTCTTGTTTGTCGTGCCGACTTCCCGCACGAGGGCACCCGATTGCCGCATGACGTCGGGTATCCGAAAGCCTCCACCGATTTCCACCAGCTCCCCGCGCGAAATGATCGCCTCTCGGCCGTCTGCCAGGGCGGCCAGAACCAGCAGCACAGCGGCGGCATTGTTGTTCACCACCACGGCCGCGGGCGCGGTGGTGACCCGTGAGAGGAGCCGTTCGGCGTGTAGGCTTCGCGAGCCGCGGCGGCCGGTTCCCAGGTCGTACTCGAGGTTGGTATAGCCAACCGCCAGGCCCGCCATCCGGTCGACCGCCGGCTGGGCCAACGGGGCTCGGCCCAGGTTGGTGTGCACGATCACCCCGGTCGCGTTGATAACTGGAACCAGCGACGGTTCAAATTCGACCGCCAGCTGCGATGCCGTGCGCTGCTCGATGGTGGACGCCGCCTGTTCGCTGTTCCCAATCGGGGAGGCGGGAAGCTCGGGCGCGGTCAGCTCGCGTCGCAGCATGTCGGTGACGCCGCGCAATGCTGCAAGCACGGCTGGCGGGCCATACTCGGTCTCGAGCGCGCGCACGGCCGGTCGCTGGCGCAGACGATCGATGGAAGGCAGGATGCGCGGCGTGGTCATCGGTTCCAGGACAGTGATCGGCGCGCCGCGAGGACACGCCTTGCCGCATCGCGGGGTTCAGGATACCATCACGACGCCCGCGACCAACGAGTAAGGGTCCGCGCAAGAATAAGTGCCCGTTTTGGGGTGTCGAGGCGCCCGGCTGGCAAGGCGCGACGAGGGAAGATACCGGCAGTATTTGACCCCGCTGAACCGAAGCCCAACGCTGCCCTTGACGGGATGCATCGGCGGCCACCAAATGGGAAGTTATTCTTGCGCGGGCCCCAAGGCCTCCAGTCAGCCAGCCGACACACCACCGAACGAGACAGCCGCGTCCGAGTATCGACCTTCCGACCGATTTTGGCCCTATGTCGACGTGCCGGAGGAGCCGAGCGACGAGGAGTTGGCGCTGCTCGACCCGGATCTGCGCGAGATTCTGCTCGGGGACACGTCCGACCGGCCGTTTTCGGTGACCCTCGTCTTTCCGCCGTTCGACGGCCCAGACTATGACCGTGCGGTCGAGCTGGCGCGTGCGTCGACGGAGTATCGCGTGACCGGATCGGGGGCCGCGATGCGTCACCGCGCCCGGTTCCTGCCAACCGAGGCGCGCGGTCTGAAGGCACTGTTCGAGCTGGTCGGGCCGTACGATGCCTGCGAGGTGTTGGTTGATGACCGACCTGTGCCCTATGCGCGGGAGTTGTGGCTACCGCTCATCTGGTTTCTCATCCGCTGATCGGTGATGGCCGTTCGAAGTGATTCGGGAGTCCAGCAACCGGACCAGGCCGGTTTGGAGCGTGACCTGGGAGAGCTCGAATCCGGCCTGCGTCAGCTCGAGAACGATTACACGATGTTCTTCGCAGGCCGCCGTCAGCGGCCGCCGGTTGCATTGCGGGCCAGGATGGAGGCGATCCTCAGGCGTTGGGATCGGGTGTCGATCGAGCGGTCGACCGAGCGATTCCGGTTCAACACGCTCCAGTTGCGGTTTCGGTCCTTCGCGAGTCTGTGGGATCGCGGGTTCCGTGCACGGGAGGAGGGTCGTCCCGGGCCGTTCTCAACACGCGTGTGACAGCGCGCCGCCAGAGAGGTTATTCGCTCCTGGTCACGTTGCCGGCTTGCGGACCCTTCGGCCCGTCCACGATCTCCACCGGCTGGCCCTCTTCGAGTGTGCGGAAGCCGTCACCTTGAATCGCCGAGAAGTGCACGAAGACGTCGCTGCCGCCGTCACGCTCGATGAACCCGTACCCCTTGGCGTTGTTGAACCATTTGACTTTGCCTGTGATGCGCATCCTGCTTCCCCTGACCTGCATGTGGGCGGCGCGGGACGCCACCCGGCTTACGAACTCCATGACGGTTGTGGCCGTCACGGGGGCACAAAAAAAGACCGCCAAAGCGGCCTGCGATTCGATCCATTCACCCGTGAGGGCATCGTAGCCAGCTTGTCTGACGTTGTCAAGGCGACCTGAATTCCGCTGTAGGGAGGAGAGTGAACCACAAATGCGAGCGCTGTTGAGCGTATCCGACAAGACGAATTTGGCCGATTTCGCCCGTGGTCTGGTCGCGCGCGGGTATGAGCTCGTGTCGACTGGCGGCACTGCGCGCGCCCTCGCTGAGGCCGGGCTCACCGTGACGCTCGTCTCCAAGGTGACCGGATTCCCCGAGATGATGGACGGTCGGGTCAAGACGCTGCATCCGGGCGTGCACGGCGGCATCCTGGCGCGTCGCGACCGGTCCGACGACATGCAGGCGATCGCGGGGCAGGGCATAGAACCGATCGATGTGGTCGTCGTCAACCTGTATCCGTTCGCGCGCGCGGCGGCCGACCGGCGGACGACCGTTGAGGCGCTCATCGAGGAGATCGACATCGGTGGACCGTCGCTGGTGCGGGCGGCAGCCAAGAACTTCCGGCATGTCGTCGTGGTCGTAGACCCCGCCGATTACCGAACAGCGACCGAGCAGCTGGACCTGCCGAACGGGCCCAGTGAGGCGTACCGGCTGTCGCTTGCCTGCAAGGCGTTCGCGCACACCCGGTCTTACGACGACACCATCGCCTCCGCGTTGTCGTCCGTCGAGGTGGCCGATGGCAGCTTTACGCGCGGCGCTCCCCCCCCCGAGCCGTTGGCACCGGATACGCTGGCGATCAAGGCGGCTCGCCTGCGCACGCTGCGGTATGGCGAGAATCCGCATCAGACCGCGGCGTTGTACGCCGACGGTGCAGTTGGGTTTGGTGGTGCGCAAGTGCTTCAGGGCAAAGAGCTGTCATACACCAATCTGCTGGATCTCGACGCCGCAGCTCGACTGATGATCGAGTTCGATGAACCGGCGGCGGTCGTGGTGAAGCACATGAATCCATGCGGGGTTGCGACTGCGGCGTCGCTCAGCGAGGCCTATGTGATGGCGCGTGAGGTGGATCCGCTTTCGGCCTTCGGCGGCATCGTCGGCGTGAATCGCCCGCTCGATCGTGACACGGCCACTGCGATCACGTCGACCTTCATCGAGGCGGTCGTCGCGCCAGAGGCTGACGCTGAGGCACGCGCGGTGTTCGCCACGAAGAAGAATCTACGGTTGGTGCTGGCCGACTGTGCACCGGCCGCAGCGGATCTCCGGCTGACCCGCGAAGTCCGCTCCATCCTTGGTGCGGTCCTCGTGCAGGAATACGATCGGGTTGCCGAGGCGGCGTCGCCGTGGGATGCCAGTGCGGCGAGTCCAGATCAGTCCGACTTCCGTGTCGTGACTGCGCGGCAACCGACCGACGAGGAGTGGGCCGCTTTGCGTCTGGCGTGGCGGGTCTCGGCGCACGTCAAGTCAAATGCCGTCGTGTTTGCCGTGGCAGACCGGCTGGCGGCAATTGGCGCGGGTCAGATGAGTCGGGTCGATGCCGTCAAGGTGGCGACGATGAAAGCGACGACGGATCTATCAGGCACCGCGGCCGCGTCTGACGCATTCTTTCCATTTCGGGACGGGCTCGATGCGATTGCGGCGGCTGGTGCGACGGCGGTCGCGCAACCAGGCGGGTCGGTGCGGGACGAAGAGGTGATCGCCGCTGCCAATGAGCACGGGATCGCGATGGTGTTCACCGGGCGCCGGCACTTCAGGCACTGAGGTTTCCGGGCGGGGCATCCCGGCTGGCGGCGTTGCTTCCTCGGTCACAGCCCGCCTGGCTGCTCCCTCGTCGCGCCTGGCCAGTCGGGCGCCGCGCTCCGGAAACCGATCCTCTGTCGGTCTTCAGCGCCCTGCGCCGGGCGGGGCGCTTGTGCTTTCTGCTGTGTGGGTGCTCGCGGCTGCCGCGAAGGGCAGCGTGATCATCACCAGAAACAGCATCAGGAACTCCGAGTCCCCGAAGTTGTATTCGAACATGCCTGCCGTCAGCATTCCGGCGACCGCCGCCAGGGCGGCGGCCGCCAGGGCGGCGGTCGCCGGAGTCTTGAGCCGGCTGATCAGGTCACGCACGAGCAGCGCGAGAAAGCCGAGCCAAACGGCGAGCGCCGGTAGGCCGCGCTCGGCTGCGATGTGCAGCGGCACGTTGTGGAGGTGCGGGTTGGTGTCCTCGACGGCGCTTGCGTCGCGATACTCCGGGTAGACCTCCTTGACCACGTCCGGTCCGACACCGGTCAGCGGGCGATCACTGATCATGCGGAAGCCGGCCCGCGCCATCGCGACCCTATCGCGGTTCGTCGGGTCTTGCAGGTCGAACGCGGAGTACATTCGGTCGGTCAGCTGTGGGGGTGCAAAGGCCAAGAACAGCGCGGCCAGCACCGGCAGGACCGCCATCAGTCGAAGATCCTTCATGACGAACAGCAGCCCCAGCACGGCGCAGGCGCCGACCCACGCGCCCCGCGTCCAGGTGAGCGCAAGCGCCACGAGCAGCGCCGGCATGACGAGGGCCGACCAGATTCGATCTCGGGTGTCGAACAGCAGCCGCCCTCCGGCGAGCGCGATCACCAGCACCAACAACCCAGAGTAGGTCATGTAGTGCCCCATGGTTCCGCGCACCCGTTGTCCGAGATTGTCGTATTCGAGGATGCCGAATTGCACGACACCGAACACCGCGCTGGCGGCGCCGACGGTGATGGCGATCGTCGCTAGGGTCCTTGCCTGGGTGCCCCGGGCCAGGCGGTAGACGAGCGGTACGACGAGGAACAGCAGCACCTCCTTCGAGTCGACGATGCTGATGCCGCGGTCGAGGGAAAACGCGACCGACACCATCGTCATCGCGGCATAGACCACCAGTGCTCCGAAGAACGGTGGGGCCGACGGTCGTTCATGCTCTGCCACGAGCAGCCCGATCCACAACCCGAGAGTGATGGTGAGGAGGATGCCGGAGGCGGCAATCGAGATCTGCAGTGCTGCGACGAATCCCAAAAGCGAGATCAACGCCGCAACCTCCAGCTTCGAGGTGTCGTCGGTGGCGTCCGGAAGGATACTCATAGCCGCGAGATGTCTTCAGCGCGTGAAGCCGGTGGGTCGCGACGCTTTCACGACGCGTCGTGCTCCGTTGACACGTCTATGTTGTCGATTCCTTCTATATCTAGTGTTTCTACTATTCCTACTGTTTCTCAATGGTCGCTTCATCGATGAGCATCACCGGGATGTCGTCCTTGATGGGATAGACGCGGTGACACGTGTTGCATTTCAGGGCAGTGTCGTCGTGGACGAGCACGACCGGCGTCTTGCAGTTCGGACAGGCGAGTATCTCGAGCAGTTCGGCGTCGATGCCCATACGGCGACCCTCCCACACTGGACACCCGACTATACCAGACTGGTCCGGCGGTGAGCGCTGTCGGCTGTCTCACGGGTTGATGGTTCTGGCGTCCTGTGGAACAATCAGGCCGTAATGCGGACTTTTCTTTGTATCCTGTCAATTGTTTGCGCGCTGGCATCGGTTACGCCGGCCCATGCCCAGTCTACGGTCTCCGGGCAGCCGAACATCGACGACCGGGCGGCGGCATATCACGCTTTCGTGTTGGGGCGGTCGCTCGAGGGCGCGGGTGATATCGAGGGCGCAGTTGCCGCTTTCCTGCGCGCGGCCGAGCTCGACCCGGCCGCAGCCGACATCTGGGCGGAGTTGGCAGCGCTTTACGCTCGCCGGAACCGAGCCGACGAAGCGATCGAGGCCGGTCGCGCCGCGCTCGATCGCGACCCGGACAACGAAGAGGCCCATCGGATCCTGGGGCTCGTCTATTCGGCCCGCGCTGGCACGAGGGGTGACGCCGGGCAGGAGGATGTCGACCGAGCGGTCGATCACCTGGAGCGTGCGCGCGATCCCCTGACACCGGACCCGGGGCTATATCTCTCGCTCGGGCGTCTGTACGTCGCCACGGGGGAGACGGCGAAGGCGATCGACCTGCTCAACGAGCTGCTCGAAGCCGAGCCACAATTTGCCGACGCGCATGTGCTGCTGGCCCAGGCCTACGAGGCTCAGGGCGCGTGGGACGAGGCGGCGGCCGCCTACGAGCGCGCGGTGACCTGGAGCCCACAGCGGGCGCGTTACCGGCGACAGCTCGCCAACGCGTTGTTGAACGCCGGAGAACCTGCTCGGGCGCTCGAGGTTGTGCGGGAGCTCGTTCGCGTCCGGTCGGACGATACCAGCGGGTGGTATCTGCTGTCTGAGCTGGAGTTGCAGCTCAACAACTACGACGAGGCTGGGGCGGCTGCGCGGCGGGTCATCGCATTGGAGCCGGACGGCCTGCGCGGTGCCTACATGCTATCTCGCGTGCTCGGTGCGCAGGGCGAATATCAGGCGATGGTGGATGCCCTGGAGCCGGCGGTCCGTGGCGCGATCGAGCGCGACGTGGCGGCCAGCCAGATCGTCAGTCTGCTTCAGCGGCTGAGCGTCGCGCATGAGCAACTGGGCGACCACGACGCAGCGATCGACACGCTGACCCGGGCACTCGACCTGACGCCATCCCATCTTGGGCTCCAGGCACAGCTTGCACAGGTGTATATCGACTCCGGGCGTCTGGACGAGGCGGTGGACGTGGTCCGTCGGGCCCAGCGCGAGAGCCCTGGCAATCTGGCGTTCCAGCGGCTCGAGGCGCAGACCCTGTCGGCGCGCGGAGACGTGGCCGACGCACTGGCCGTGCTCGAGCGTGCGCTGTCCCAGCACGAGGAGCAGCCGGTCGCTCATTTTGCGTTGGCCAACATGTACAGCCAGCACGATCAGGTCGACGATGCGGTGCGTGTGCTGGAGGCGGCCGAGGCCAGATTCCCCGACAACACGGCTGTGGTCTTCCAGCTCGGAGCCGTGTTCGAGCGGGGGCAGCGTTTCACCGAGGCGGAGGGGGCGTTTCGGCGCGCGCTCGAGCGGGACCCGGAAGACGCCGCCACGCTCAATTACCTTGGGTATATGTTGGCCGAGCGCGGAGAGCGTCTCGACGAATCCGTCGACCTGATCCAACGGGCCTTGGAACTGGACCCACACAACGGGTCCTATCTCGACAGTCTTGGCTGGGCCTACCTCAAACAGAACCGGTTGGAGCTGGCCGAGCCGCCGCTACGACAGGCCGGCGAGCAGCTGCGGCGCAATTCGGTCGTTCAGGACCATCTGGGCGATCTGCTGTTCCGGCTCGAACGATACGCCGAGGCGACCTCCGCCTGGGAGCGCGCGTTGGCGGGTGATCAGGATGGGGTCGAACTGTCGCTGAT